>DASSMU010000199.1:0-6610 GCA_035701465.1 Solirubrobacterales bacterium | reverse complement strand
CGCTACGCGCCATAGGCGCGGGCGACGTCAATTCCAGCAGAGGCGCACCCGCCAGCCCTCACCAACCCGCCAGAAAAAATCTGAGTTGCCCCGCCCCTAGTCCTTCTCCAGCGCCTGCTCCGTAACCCGGTAAAGATGTTCGACCGCCCCCCGGCGCTTCTCGGTCTCGACCAACTCGATGCAACCAAGCCGTTTCAGCACGCGCACGTGGTAGGCGACGTTGCGAAGATCGAGGTCGAGCTCGGCTGCGATCAGTTTGGGGCTGGCGATGCCTTCCGAGATCAGGGTCAGGGCTTTCGCCCGCAAATCGCTGGACAGGGCTTTTGCGAGTTGCTGGTCGATCGAGACTGGGCGCCGTCGCATGGGACCGATCCTCCAGAGTGGTTTGCGATGATCGGCAAAAGTCTAGGCCATAGATATTTTGAGTAGTTAAGTCCACTTTAAACACGACCTGGAAAACTCGCAATCGCGTCCTCTCGATCAGCGAAATTTCCGCATAATGCAGGGGTGTCGACTACGACGGTGGAGAGGCCACGCTCCGGCGGGCCGGGTTCGGGGCTTGGCGGGGACTGGCGGGTGATCGTCCGCAACGACAACCACAACACCTTCGATCACGTCGCCGAGACGCTGGCCCGGGTGCTGCCCGGCGTCGGCCTCGAGCAGGGCCACCAGCTTGCCGACACGATCCACAACGCCGGCCAGGCGATCGTCTGGTCCGGCCCGCGTGAGCCGGCCGAGCACTACTGGGAGCAACTCGATTCTGCGGGCCTGACGATGGCCCCACTGGAGCGAGCTTGAACGCGGCGAACCGCCGGATCCTGGTGCTGGGCCTCGTCTGCGGCTTGGCCCTGCTTTGCCTACCGGCAACCGCGCCGGCCGAACCGACGCTGCCCAGCGGGTTTCAGGACACGGTCGTCTTCGACGGGCTTGAACAGCCGACAGCCTTCCGCTTCTCGCCCGATGGACGGGTCTTCGTCGCCGAGAAGGGGGGGTTGATCAAGGTCTACAGCGGTCTGGAAGACAAAGAACCCGAAGTCTTCGCCGACCTGCGCACCGACGTCTACGACCACGGCGACCGCGGCCTGCTCGGCCTCGCCCTCGACCCGAACTTCCCGGATACCCCCTACGTCTACGCGCTCTACACCTACGACCACATCCTCGGTGATCCGGAACCGCCGCCGAAGTGGGGCACCCCGAAAACGGTGGGCGACGAATGCCCCGACCTCAAAGGCGCCGACGATTGCGTCGTCAGTGGCCGCCTCGTACGGCTGACCGCCGCCGAAGGCGCAAACCACGCCCTTCCCACGGCCGGCTCCCCGGAACAGAAAGTCCTCGCCGAAGGCTGGTGCCAGCAGTTCTCGTCTCACTCGATCGGTGACCTCCAGTTCGGCCCGGAAGGAGCCCTGTACGCGAGCGGTGGCGACGGCGCGAGCTTCACCGGCCTCGACTACGGCCAGCTGGGCACGCCGCCCAACCCGTGCGGAGACCCGCCCGGGGGCGCCGGCACGGCACTGACGCCGCCGAGCGCCGAAGGCGGTTCGCTGCGCTCCCAGAACCTCTCGCTGCTGAACGGCAAGATCATCCGCGTCGACCCCGCCAGCGGAGAAGGCTGGCCCGACAACCCCTTGGCGGCCAGCCTCAACGCAAATACACGGCGGATCGTCGCCGAGGGGTTCCGCAACCCGTTCCGCTTCACGATCGATCCAAAAACAGGCGAAATCTACAGCGACAACGTCGGCTCGTCGGACTTCGAGGAGATCGACCGCTTCCCGGCGCCACCGAAAACGATCTACAACTCTGGCTGGCCGTGTTACGAGGGGCCGGTGCGCCAGTACCTCTTCGCCCCCCTCGGACTGACCGTCTGCGAAAACCTCTACGCGAGCGAGCCCGGTTCGACCTCGAAACCGTTCTTCTATTACAGCCACAAACTGGAGATCGCGAACGGGGACGAATGCTCCTACGCCAACGGCTCGGCGATCGGCGGGATCGCCTTCTACGAAGGCAAAGACTTCCCACCGGCCTACCACGGCGCGCTCTTCTTCTCCGATCCGGTGCGGGGTTGCCTCTACGTGATGTATCCCGGCGAAGACGGCAAACCCGATCCGCTCACCATCGAAAGGTTCATGCGCGAGGGCCAGATCTACCCAGGCGTCGACATCGAAGAAGGCCCGGACGGGGCGCTCTATTACGCAAGCCTCTTCGGCGACGAAGAATTCGGCCCCGGCGCGATCCACAGGATCGCCTACGCCCCCGGCGCCCCGACCGCGCGCCTCGAAGCCGATCACCCGTGGGGCTCGGTCGAAGGCGGGCCCTTGAAAGTCACACTCGATGCGAGCGCGTCCAGCGACCCCAACGAAGACCCGCTCACGTTCGAGTGGGACCTGGACGGGAACGGCACGTTCGAGACGTCTGGCGGCAAAACGCAGAAACTCGAATTCACCGCGAAAGAGCTGAAAGAAGAGGAAAAAGAAGGAGAAGACCTGAACAGGACGGTGGCGGTGCGCGTCAGCGACGGCAAACTGAGCAGCGTCGCCAGGATCACGCTGTATCCGGGCGACGAACCGCCGGAACCGACCATCGAGGCGCCCAAACCGACGGAAACCTGGGAGGTCGGCCAGAAAATCACCCTGATCAGCTCGGCGATCGAATTCGGCGGCGAACACGTCTCCGGCCTCGGCCGCTACTGGAGCGTGCGTCTGGCTCACTGCCCGACCGGGCCGGAAAACTGCCACAAGCACCCGCTCCAGGTTTTCGCCGGCCTCCCCGAAGCGAGCTTCCTGGCGCCCGAACACGACTATCCCTCCTACATCGAAATCACCCTGAGGGTGACCGACGAACGCGGTCTCGCGGCGAGCAAAACGCTGCGGATCGACCCGCGCACGGTCGCGCTGCAGCTCGAATCCGAACCGCCCGGGATCACCCTCACGGCCGGCCTCTCGGTCGGCCCGGCACCGTTTTCGCTGACCGCGATCGAAGGCTCCCACGTGGCTGTTTCCGCCCCCCAGACAGCGCAGCTGAACGGCAAGACCTACACCTGGCAGGGCTGGTCGGACGGCGGTGCCCGCGCGCACACCATTTTGGCCGACAAATCCGGCTCCTATCGAGCGAAATATTCCACCACACCGGAAGTCCCCTCGCCACCCCCGCCACCCGTACCGTCGAATCCGCAGACAAAGCTCGGCAAGCATCCCCCGCGCTCGACCCGCGCCAGGAAGGCGACCTTCGTCTTCACCTCCAGCTCGCTCCATTCGAGGTTTTTCTGCAAGCTCGATCACGGCGCCTACCGCTCGTGTCGCTCGCCGAAGGCCTACAGCAAGCTGAAGCCGGGCCGGCACACGTTCGCCGTCTACGCAGTCGACTCAGCCGGCGACCGCGACGGCACCCCCGCGACTTTCGTCTGGAAGGTCCGCTGACCGCTGGCCGGTCGCGCCGGCCCTATTCGGCGGCGAGAAGGGTGTGCCAAGAAGGCAGCAGCGGCAGGTCGTAGAGATCGATGACCGCGGCGCGGGCAGTCTCGATCTCCTCCGAGAACCAGTAGCGCTCGAAGTCCGAGCGGCTCTCCCAGATCGAGGACTGGCGGAAGGAGAGCGGGTCGTCGACCGCCCGGGTCAGCGACCAGCTCTTGGCGCCGAAGGCCGGCATCCGCTCCGCCGCCGGTTCCCAGAGGTCGAGCCAGCGGTCCGCCCGGAAGGGGGCGATGTGCCAGTCAAGGACGCATACCTCGCTCATCAGGCTCCCACCTCCGCCCGGATCGCGCCCGGGCCGTCTTCGTTCTTTCCCTCGTCCTCGGACTCGGCCCCGACCAGGATCGAGATCTTGCCGAGGTGCTTGTTTTCGTGCAGAAGCTGGTGCGCCTCGGCGACCCCGTCGAAGCCCATCGTCTTCCAGATCACCGGCCGGACCTTGCCCTCGGCCATCAGCTGGTTGGCCTTCATGCACTCGTAGGCGTTGGCGAAGTGCGAGCCGATGATCTGCTTCTGGCGCATCCACAGGTAGCGCACGTCGAAGTCGAGCTGGAAGCCCGAGGTGGCGCCGCAGATGACGACTTTGCCGAACGGCTTGACGACGAAGACCGAGGTCGGGAAGGTCGCCTGGCCGACGTGCTCGAAGACGATGTCGGGGGCGTCGCCGAGGATCTCCTTGACCCGCTTGGCGAAGCCCCGCGAGGCCTTGAAGCGCTCCTTGTCGGCGGCGGGGTCGGTGAGGTTGTCGTCGGTCCGCATCATCTCGCTGAACTCGTTGCGGTTGATGTAGTCGACCGCGCCCAGCTGCTTGATCAGCTCGCCCTTTTCGTCGGAGGAGACGACGCCGACCGCGTTGGCGCCGGCCGCCTTGCAGAGCTGCACGGCGAAGACGCCGAGGCCGCCGGCGGCGCCCCAGATCAAGACGTTGTGGCCGGGCTGCAGCTTGCACTGGTCGATCAGCATCCGGTAGGCGGTGAAGTAGGTGAGCCCGTAGGCGGAGGAGTCGGCCCAGGAGAGGTTTTGGGGGCGGGGGAGGAGCTGCTGCGCCTGCACCTTGGTGAACTGGGCGAAGGATCCCCAGGTCGTCTCGTAGCCCCAGATCTTCTGGCTCGGCGCCGCCAGCGGGTCGAGCCCGTGCACCTCGACGTCCTCGTAGGAGGCCTGGTTGCAGTGGACGACGACCTCGTCGCCCGGCTTCCAGCGGGTGACGCCCTCGCCGACCTTCCAGACGATTCCGGAGGCGTCGGAGCCGCCGATGTGGTGGCCGTACTCGGGATGGTCGCCGTAGCCGAAGACCGAGACCGGCTTGCCCAGCGCCGCCCAGACGTTGTTGAAGTTGACTCCGGCCGCCATTACGCGGACAATCACCTCGAAGGCCCCTGGCTCGGGAACCTCGATCTGCTCTAGCTGGAAAGCGTCGTTGGGCTCGCCCTCCCGCTCCTGGCGGATCACCCAGGCTGCCATCGTCTCGGGCAGGGTTCCGGGCTCGACGTCCAACTTCGCGACTGCGCTCGTGTCAACGGCCAACTGGTCCTCCGCGGGTCTTCGGGAACGGGCCGCGAATCCTAATCGAGCACGGGGGTCTCGGTCTCGCGCAGCTCCGGCGCGGTGATCTCGCGAACCGTGATCTCGACCGGTTCCGGCGGCTCGATCGCTTTGCTCGGGGTGACTCCGAGCGACTCGACCTTACGCAGCTGCGGCAGCAGGCGCCGCTCCATCGAGCCGACAGCGGAGTCGTAGGCGTTGGCTGCTGAGGTCAAACCTCTGCCGACTTTGTCGAAGTCGCTGAGGAACTTGGCGAAGCGCGCGTGCATCGTTCCCGCCGCATCCGCGATCTCCGCCGCCTCGGCAACCATCCGCTCCTGGCGCCAACCGAGCTCCATCGTCCGCAGCAGGCCGATCAGCGAGGTCGGGCTGACCAGCAGCACGTTGAGTTTCAGCGCGTAGTCGAAGAGCTCGGGGTCGGCGGTGAAGGCAGCGTGAAGCGCCGGCTCGTTGGGAATGAAGCAGACCACCAGGTCCGGGGTCTCGCCGGCCTTGAACTGTCCCTGGTAGTCCTTCGAGCTGAGCGCGCGGACGTGCTCGCGGGCCTGTCTTGCGTGGCGCTCCAGATGGACCCGCCGCTCGGCCTCGACCTCCGCCTCCTGGGCGTCGAGGAAGGCGTCGAGTGGGACCTTTGAGTCGGCGACGAAGCTGCGCCCTTCCGGCAGCAGGAAGCGCGCGTCGGGCCGCAGGCGGCCGTCTTCGGTCTGGATCGTCTCCTGCAGCTCGAAGTCGACGTGCTCTGTCATGCCGGCGATCTCGATGCAGCGGCGCAGCTGCAGCTCGCCCCACTGGCCCCGGGTCTGGGGCTGGCGCAGGGCCTTCTTCAGCCCGGCGGTCTCGGCGTTGAGGTTGCCGACCGTCTGGCCCATCTGTTCGAGCAGGGTGCGCGTCTGCAGGTCGCCTTCGCCGCGTTTGCGCACCTCCGCCTCGATCTTCTCCTGTCCCTTGGCGATCCGTTCGGTGAGCGCCTTGATCTCCGCCTGGCGCTTGTCGAGGGTCGCCTCGGCCGCCTGGGCGTCGATCTTGCGCGACTCCTCGTTCATCCGCTGCAGGTCGGCGATCGCCTTTGAGGTGGCCTCCTGGATCGCCGGCCCCGGGTCGACGGGAGCAGCCTGCTGCGCCGGTCGCGAGGCGATGGCGTAGACGAGCGCCGCGGCGAGTGCGAGCACGGCTATGGCGAGAACGATTGTCACCCGAGCGATGGTGACGGGACCGGCAGACGGACCGGGGCGCCGGGAACCTCGCTATTACGGCAGAAGCACGTCGTTCCGCGACGAGGTGCGGAAGGGGCCGACCGTGAAGCGGACCGGCTTGGCGCTGGGGATGTCGGCGGCGCTGACCGTGTAGACCCCGGTCGGCAGCTCCGTCTGCAGCGAGGCGTTGCCGTTGGCGACCAGCGGCCCGGATTCCGCGTCCTTGGGACCGCGCACTTCCAGTTTCGAGTCGAAGTCGGTCAGGTTGGCGGTGACGAAGACGACGACGACCGGGGCCTTGGAGCGGATCGGGGGCTGGCCCGCATGCTGGTTTTGGGGGATCTGTTGGGTCGGTTCGGGGCCGATCGCGATTCGCGGCGGCTGCACCGTGATCGTCCGCGGAGTGAC
>DASSMU010000198.1:0-6185 GCA_035701465.1 Solirubrobacterales bacterium | reverse complement strand
GATCGACGCGATCCAGAAGGCCAACTCCGGTCATCCGGGCACGCCGATGGCGCTGGCGCCGACGGCCTACACGCTCTGGCAGCGCTTTCTGCGCTTCGACCCGGCCGACCCGATCTGGCCCGGCCGCGACCGCTTCGTCCTCTCCGCGGGCCACGCCTCGATGCTGCTCTACTCGCTGCTGCACTTGGCCGGCGTGCGAGCGGTCGACCCCGACTACGAGATCGTCGGCGACCCGGCGGTCTCGCTGAAGGACATCGAGAGCTTCCGCCAGCTCGACTCGCGCGCCCCCGGCCACCCCGAGTACCGCTGGACCTCGGGCGTGGAGACCACCACAGGCCCGCTCGGCCAGGGGATCGCGACTTCGGTCGGGATGGCGATCGCCTCCAAGTGGCAGGGAGCCCGCTACAACCGTCCCGGCTTCGACCTCTTCGACTTCGACGTCTACGCGATCGCCGGCGACGGCTGTCTGATGGAGGGCGTCTCCGGCGAAGCGGCCTCGATCGCAGGCCATCTGAAGCTCGACAACCTCTGCTGGATCTACGACAACAACCAGATCACGATCGACGGCAAGACCGACCTCGCCTACGAGGACGACGTCGCCGCTCGCTTCATGGGCTACGGCTGGAACGTCACCCGGGTCGGCGACGCCAACGACACCAACCTGATCGCCACCGCCTTCGAGGAGTTCAAGGGCGAGGATGGCCGCCCGACCCTGATCGTCGTCGACAGCCATATCGGCTATGGCTCACCGCACAAGGTCGACACCCCCGCCGCCCACGGCGAGCCGCTCGGCGAGGAGGAGGTGCGTGAGACCAAGCGCGCCTACGGCTGGCCCGAGGACGCCCAGTTCCTCGTTCCCGATGGTGTCAGAGAGCACTTCGCCGGAGGGATCGGCAGGCGCGGCGCCGAGCTGCGGGCCGAGTGGGAAGGACGTCTTGCCGATTACGCGAAGGACAACGCCGGCCTCGCCGCCGAGATCGAGGCGATGCAGCAGCGTGCGCTGCCCGACGGCTGGGACGCCGCGATCCCCAGCTTCGACCCCGACGAGAAGGGCCTCGCCACCCGCAAGGCCTCCCAGCAGGTCGAGAACGCGATCGGCGAGCGCCTACCTTGGCTGGTCGCCGGCTCGGCCGACCTCACCGACTCGACCTCGGTGCGGCTGACCTTCGACGGCGCTCACGACTTCGAGCCCGGCGCCTTCGACGGCCGCCAGCTCCACTTCGGCATCCGCGAGCACGAGTCGGCGGCGATCTGCAACGGCCTCTCGCTCTCCAAGCTGCGCCCGCTCTGGTCGACCTACCTCACCTTCTCCGACTACGCCCGGCCGGCGATCCGTCTCTCGGCGCTGATGGAGCTGCCGGTGGTCCACGTCTTCACCCACGACTCGATCGGCCTCGGCGAGGACGGCCCCACCCACCAGCCGGTCGAGCAGCTCGCCTCGCTGCGGGCGATCCCCGGCCTCGACGTGATCCGCCCCGCCGACGCAAACGAGGTTGCCGAGGCCTGGCGGGTCGCGCTCGACCGCACCCACCAGCCGGTCGCCCTGGTCCTGACCCGCCAGAACGTGCCGGTCCTCGACCGAGGGAAATACGCATCTGCAAAGGGATTGCGCCGCGGCGCCTATGTTCTTGCCGACGTCGAGGGCGGCGATCCCGAGGTCATCCTGATCGCCACCGGCAGCGAGGTGGCGCTGGCCCTGTCGGCGCATGAGGAGCTGAGCGCCGAGGGGATCCGCTCTCGCGTCGTCAGCATGCCCTGCTGTGAGCTCTTCGATCGCCAGGACGCGGAGTACCGCGACCAGGTGCTGCCGCTGGGCGTCACCGCACGGGTCTCGGTCGAGGAGGCCTCGACGCTGGGCTGGGATCGCTACGTTGGATCTGACGGCGCAAAGATCGGGATGCACACCTTCGGCACCTCGGCGCCGTTGAAAGACGTCCAAACCAAGTTCGGCTTCACCCCCGACCGGGTGGCCGAAGCCGCAAAGGAGCTGCTCAGATGAAGCCGACCGCCGAACTGCACGAGCTTGGCCAGAGCCTCTGGCTCGACAACATCACCCGCACGATGCTGGCCGACGGCACCCTGCGGGGCTACATAGAGGAGCTCTCGGTCACCGGCCTCACCTCGAACCCGACGATCTTCGACAAGGCGATCTCGGGCGGCGACGCCTACGACGAGCAGATCGCCGAGCTGAGCGCCGGCGACATAACCGAGAAGGGGATCGGCGCGACTCCCACCGAGCGGATCTTCTTCGAGCTGGCCATCGCCGACCTGCGCGATGCGGCCGACCTCTTCAAGGGCGTCCACGAACGCACCGCCGCCGTCGACGGCTACTGCTCGCTCGAGGTCTCGCCGCTGATCGCCGATGACGCCGCGGCGACCATCGAGGAGGCCGCGGCCCTGCATGCACGGGCGGAGCGCGACAACCTCTTCATCAAGATTCCCGGCACCGAGGCGGGCCTCACGGCGATCGAGGAGTCGATCTTCGCCGGCATTCCGATCAACGTCACGCTGCTGTTCGACGCGGGGCAGTACCTTGCCGCGGCCGACGCCTACATGAAGGGAATCGAACGGCGGATAGAGGCCGGGCGCTCCGCCGATGTCGCCTCTGTCGCCTCGATCTTCATGAGTCGCTGGGACGTCGCGGTCACCGGCGAGGTGCCGGACGAGTTGCACAACCGGCTTGGCCTGGCGATCGGCTTTCAGGCCTACCGCGCCTACCGCGAGCTGCTCGACTCTCCGCGCGTGCAGCGGCTGATGAACGAGGGCGCTCGGCCGCAGCGCCTGCTCTGGGCCAGCACCGGCACCAAGGACCCGGAGGCCTCCGACACCCTCTACATCGAGGGCTTCGCTTCGCCCTTCACCGTCAACACGATGCCCGAGCCGACCCTGCACGCCTTCGCCGATCACGGCGAGGTCGGCGCGCCGGTCCCCGCCGACGGCGGCGACTGCGAGCAGGTGCTGGCGGAGTTCGGGGACGCGGGCATCGATGTCGCCGCCCTCGCCAAGCGACTGCAGGAGGAGGGCAAGGACGCGTTCGCCAAGTCGTGGGACGAGATGCTGAAGACGATCGAGTCGCAGGCCGGCGCGCGCGCGTGAGCAGCAAGAGCAACCCGTTCCGGTGCGCCTTTTCCCCGAATAGGGGTGCAAAGGACCACCGGAAGTGAGCGAGCTGCGGCAGGCATCCGCCTGGGCGGCCCTCGAGAAGCACCATGAGGCGATCAAGGGTGAGCACCTGCGCGACCTCTTCGCCGCCGACCCGCAGCGGGGCGAGCGGCTTGTCGCCGACGGCGCCGGCCTCCACCTCGACTTCTCCAAGAACCGGATCACCGACGAGACGGTGATGCTGCTCGGCCGGCTCGCCGGTGAGTGCGGTGTCGAGGAGCGCCGCGAAGCGATGTTCGCCGGCGAGCACATCAACGTCTCCGAGGACCGCGCGGTGCTGCACGTGGCGCTGCGGATGCCGCGCGAGCGCTCGCTGATCGTCGACGGCGTCGACGTGGTCAAGCAGGTGCACGAGACGCTCGACCGCATGGGCGCCTTCGCCGAGCGCGTCCGCTCGGGCGAGTGGACAGGTCACACCGGCAAGCCGATTCGCAACGTCGTCAACGTTGGCATCGGCGGCTCCGACCTCGGGCCGGTGATGGCGTATGAGGCCCTGCGCCACTACTCGCGTCGCGAGACGACCTTCCGCTTCGTCTCCAACGTCGACGGCACCGACTTCGCCGAGTCCACCCGCGACCTCGACCCGGAGGAGACGCTCTTCGTGATCTCCTCGAAGACCTTCACGACGCTGGAGACGATGACCAATGCCCGCACTGCGCGTGAGTGGGCACTGGCCGGGCTCGGTGGCGAGGAGGCCGCCGTCGCCAGGCATTTCGTCGCCGTCTCGACCAACGCCGGGGAGGTGACGAGATTCGGCATCGACGTCGAGAACATGTTCGGCTTCTGGGAGTGGGTGGGAGGCCGCTACTCGATGGACTCGGCGATCGGCCTCTCGACCATGCTGGCGATCGGCCCGGCCCGCTTCGCCGAGATGCTGGCCGGTTTCCACGCCATGGACGAGCACTTCCGCGAGGCGCCGCCGGCGGTGAACCTGCCGATGCTGATGGGGCTGCTCAGCGTCTGGTACGGCGACTTCTTCGGTGCCCAGACCTGCGGCGTCTTCCCCTACGACCAGTACCTGCACCGTTTCCCCGCTTACTTGCAGCAGCTGACGATGGAGTCCAACGGCAAGCACGTCACCTTGGATGGAGCCCAGGTCGACTACGACACCGGGGCGATCTTCTGGGGCGAGCCGGGGACCAACGGCCAGCATTCCTTCTACCAGCTGATCCACCAGGGCACGCGCCTGATCCCCTGCGACTTCATCGGCTTCATGCGCTCGAACAACCCGCTGGGCAACCACCACGACCTGCTGATGTCCAACGTCTTCGCCCAGAGCGAGGCGCTCGCCTTCGGCAAGACGCCGGAGCAGGTGCGCGCCGAGGGCACGCCGGAGGACGTCGTGCCGCACCGGGTGATGGAGGGCAACCGGCCCTCGAACACGATCCTCGCCGAGCGGCTCGATCCCCACACGCTGGGCACCCTCGTCGCCCTCTACGAGCACAGCGTCTTCACCCAGGGAGCGATCTGGGGCATCGACCCCTTCGACCAGTGGGGAGTCGAGCTGGGCAAGGCCCTGGCGGTGGCGATCATCCCCGAGCTGCAGGCCGAGGAGGAGCCGAGGCTTGCTCACGACTGCTCGACCAACGCGCTGATCCGCCGCTACCGCGGCGCCCGTCGCGGGTAGTAAGGTCGCGCACATGCCCTCGCTGGACCCGCTCCCCCTGGCGGCGTCGGCGTCGAACCTGCTCGCCGCGCGTGAGCAGATGGCGTTCACCCTTGGCTTCCACATCGTCCTCTCTTGTCTCGGTGTCGCTCTGCCGGCGACGATCCTGATCGCCAACTACATCGGGCTGAAGCGCGGCGACGCCGATGCGATGGAGCTGGCGCGGCGCTGGTCGAAGGCGATGGCGGTCACCTTCGCCGTCGGCGCCGTCACCGGCACCGTCCTCAGCTTCGAGTTCGGCCTGCTCTGGCCGCGCTTCATGGACCGCTTCGGCGCCGCCTTCGGGATCGCCTTCGCGATCGAGGGGATCTTCTTCTTCCTCGAGGCGATCTTCCTGGCGATCTACATCTACGGCTGGAAGCGGCTTCCCGGCTGGGCCCACTTCTGGTCCGGCGTACCGATGGTGATTACCGGCATCGGCGGCGCCTTCGCCGTCGTCGCCGCCAACTCCTGGATGAACCAGCCGCAGGGCTTCACCCTCGACCCCGCCGGCAAGATCGTCGACACCAATCCGGTCGAAGTCCTCTTCAACCCGGCGACCGGTTACGAGGTGCCGCACATGATCCTCGCCGCCTACATCGTCGTCGGCTTCCTCGTCGCCTCGGTCTACGCGACCGGGATGCTGAGGGGGCGGCGCGACCGCCTGCACCGGCTCGGCCTGTTGATCCCGCTGACGATCGGGCTGATCGCGGCGCCGCTGCAGTTCCTCGTCGGCGACACCGCCGCCCGCGCCGTCGCCGACCATCAGCCGGCCAAGTTCGCCGGCATGGAGTGCATCCAGGAAACCGGCACCCACCAGACCGAGTACGTCGGCGGCATCTGCACCTCGAGCGGGGTCAAGGGGGCGATCCCGATCCCCGACCTCGACTCCTTCCTGGTCGGGTTCAGCACCGACACCAAGGTCACCGGGCTGAACGACATCCCGCCTCAGAACCAGCCTCCGGCCAACACCCTGCTCCACCTCTCCTTCGACACGATGATCGGGATCTGCACGCTGATGATCGCCCTCGGCGCCTGGGTCGCCTGGGTCTGGTGGCGGCGCCGCGACATCCCGAAGACGCCCTGGTTCCTGCGCGCGGTGGCGATCTCCGGTGCCGCCGCGGTGCTCTCGCTCTGGTGCGGCTGGATCGTCACCGAGGTCGGCCGCCAGCCCTGGATCGTGCAGGGCTACATGCGCACCGCCGAAGCGGTGACGCCGGCGCACGGGGTCTGGTTCGCTTTCGCCCTGACCCTGGCCCTGTACGCGACGATCGGGACGATCGCGATCCTCGTCCTGCGCGCGATGTCACGCCGCTGGCGCGAGGGCTCTCCGGGTCCAGACGGACCCTACGCCCCGCCACCCCCAGGGCCGACGGGA
>DASSMU010000197.1:0-18036 GCA_035701465.1 Solirubrobacterales bacterium | reverse complement strand
CATCGGCGGTACGGGGGCGGTTCCGGCGCGGCGGGCCCGACAGCCGTCTCCGTAACGCGCGACGGCCGTTCATCTGGCGGGCGGGATGCGCCAGTTCCGGAGAAGACGCCGCCGAAGCCGGTCGACCCCGCCGCGGAGCTTCTGGAAGCTGAGGAGAAGGTGCGGCGGCTTGCCGGGGCGCGGCGGTACCGGCATGCGCCGTTGCGCTGGAGCGGGAGCGAGCGGGAGCGGTTCGTGCGGCTCGCCGGCGACGGCAGCTACCTGCGCCTGAACGAGTCCGGCAGCGTCGTCATGGACGCGCTCGACGGCGGAACGCTGGCCGACGCGGCAAGTGCGCTGCGAGCGCGCTACGGGATCGACCGCGAGCAGGCCCGCCGAGACGCCGTAGCAGCTACCCGGGATCTGCAGAGGCGCGGAGTCGTGGTGGTCGCCGCGGCGACCGGTTCCTTCCCGGCCGAGCCGGGGACGACGGACCTGCCGGGGCTCGAGCCAAGCGGCTGAGCAGGATCGCGGAGGCACGCTTCTACAATTGGAGCGTGGGGCCATAGCTCAGCTGGCAGAGCGCCGCCTTTGCAAGGCGGAGGTCGCCGGTTCGATCCCGGCTGGCTCCATGAACGGTTGCTTGCTTTGGATCTATGCGGCGGGCGCGGGCGCCGGTAGAATTGGGTTCGATGACCGCGAAGGAGAAGCTGCTGCGTGAGGTGCTCGACCTCGATGAGGCCGAGGCTGAGGCAGCGCGGATTGTGATCGAGCGTCGCCCGGTAGAGACGGACGACGAACTTGAGGCGATTCTCGATACGGAGTCGAGCGAGGTGCTCGACGAGATGGACGCCGAGGAGCGCAAGGCCGGCTTCGGACCCTGGAAGACGTGAACCCCGCCCGAGGCGAGGTCTGGCTGTACGAGCGGCCAGACCGCAAGCCGCGGCCGGTCTTGATCCTCACCCGTCCGGAGGCGATCCACACCCTGAGCCGCGTCCTCGTCGTTCCCGCTACACGCAGCGTCCGTGATATCCCGACCCACGTTCGCCTCGACGAAAGCGACGGGATGGCGGGAGCCGTGCGCGCTGGCGCTCGACAACACCTTCGCCGCCCGTAAGGCGCTGCTCACGAGGCGCATCGCGGAGCTCGGGCCCGAGAGGATGGATGAGATCTGTCAGGCGCTGCGAGTGGCGACGGCCTGCTAGACCGGGCTGCCGAGAGGTCTAACGAAAACTTCGCTCTCTGGCAGTTTGAGCCGCCCCGCGAGGGCTTCTATGACCTTGCCGCGAGCTTCGTCTGCATCCGCTGCCACGACTTGTAGCTGAATGGTTCCCGCGCGGAGATAGTTCTGATTCGGGTGGGGATCGCTGGGGCGTCGAAAGCGCTCAAGCTCGATGTCTCGGTGACGAGCAAAAACGTCAAGCAAGTCGGAGGGCTGGTCGTCGACGTCGAAGGTCACGAGCCATAGGTTCTTGGGCAGGACGAGCTGAAATTCCTTTTTGAGCTTGTCCCGTCCACTAGCCCAAAGGGAGTCCTCCCCGTGGGGCTCCTCCAAGCGGCCGATCACGACGGGGCCGTCAACCGTGCTGATGGTGAGCAGCGCACCATCACTGCGACGCCAGCGTTGGCCGGGCGCAGGTGCCGCCACCTGGGGCGCTTCGTCGCTGTCGACAACGGCGATACCCATCATTTGGACAAGTTGCCCGGTTCTCGGCAGCCCATCCTCGAGCAGGCGAACAATCCGCTCAGGTGAGTCCTCCTCGGGAAAAGCCCCGGCAAACAGGGCCTCCTCATCGCGCACACTCGCTTGGTCATATTCCCAGTGGTCCGCGTACTCAGCGCTGGTAGGTGGGCGTCCAAGCTCATCGCGAACAAACGACCAGCCCTGAAGGTAAGCGAGTAGCTGACGGGTTCGGTCCTCGTCACCTCCTAGGCGACGGTTGACTACCTGAGCGAACGGCGTCCCAGTCTCCCCCTCTGCCGGTAGTCGCAGTTTGGCCGGGGATGACTGGGGGCGGGTAAGCGCACTCAGTTCAAGGCCGAAATACAAATTGTTTGCACCGATAGAGGGTTGATAGTCGATCAAAGCCTGCTCTGACTCTCGCTGTTCAGACGTGTGTCCGGCTGGATCCGGGTCGGGGTTCTCGGTAGCCACCATCCTGCGCAGCTCTTCCCATTGCTCTCGATCCCCGGGGGTATACGCAGCGACTGGGCCAAGAACCCGGGCAACCGCCTCAAGCGTCAAACGTCGCAGTCGTTCCGACGCGGGCGGAAAGCGCAAGAGAACCTCGTCGAGCAGCTTCAGCGCTAGGCCGGCTTGCCAATGACCTTGAACGTCAGGGGTGGCAATCCGCCTCGCCAATCTCCACTCTCCCAGCGCCCACACACGAGGGCGCAAAGCCACCGCGCGACGATCGATGACGGAACAGAGAACGGGGGGCATTCGCGTCCGCAAGAAGGCCTCTCGTTCATAGGCTGCGACACGAGCAAGCTGCTCGGCACTGACTTCCTTTTCTAGGCACTCGATCGCCAGGACGCGAAGGACCTCGTTCGGCATGGGGATTTGGGCGTCATCGAGGATCGACCGCAAGGTCGTAGGGAGGGAACCCTCGCGGCGACTTCTTTTCCTGGTCATTTGAATAGTTTAGCGAAGAGGTTCTCACGCTGTTAGGATTGGGGCCGCATGGCATCTCTTGCCTGGACTTCAACCGTAGTCGTCACTGCTCTTGCCGGGGCCGCGAAGGCGGGGGCGAACATGGCGGTCCTTGCCCTCATAGCAGTCGTCGGCATTGCCTTGGTCGTCGTAATAGCCGCATTTGGCCTGCTGGCGCGACCGTCAGGCGACTGAGTCAGGGGGGAGCAGCCTGCGAAGGCGCCCAAGGAATTCAGGGTTCGAGAGTCGTCCGGCTGGCTCCATGCGCGGAAGCTCCCTGCAAGCGGGAGCTTCCGCATTTCGTGGATCGTCCCTATTCCCCGGCAATCCGCTGGGCGGAGGCCGCTGTTGGGCCCTGGCTGGATCCGCCGATCGCCGCCATCTCCTCGTCGGAGAGCTCGAAGTCGAAGATCTCGACGTTCTCGCGAATCCGCTCCGGCGTCACCGACTTGGGGATGGCGACGTTGCCGAGCTGCAGGTGCCATCGCAGGATCGCCTGGGCGGGCGACTTGCCGTGGTTGCCGGCCACCGAGGCGATCGTCTCGTCGTCGAGCAGCATGCCCTGGGCAAGGGGGCTCCAGGCCTCGGTGACTATGCCGTGCTCGCCGTGCCAGGCGCGCAGGGCGGCCTGCTGTAAGCACGGGTGCAGCTCGACCTGGTTGACCGTCGGCAGCGTCTCCATCTCTCTCCCCAGCAGCTCGAGATCCTCGATGCGGAAGTTGGAGACCCCGATCGTGCGCGCCGCCTCCTCCCCGTGGATCTGTTCGAAGGCCCGCCAAGTGTCGATAAACAGGCCCTCGGCGTGGACGGGCCAGTGGATCAGGTAGAGGTCGACGTGGTCGAGCCCCAGCCGATCGAGGCTCGCCTCGAAGGCGGCCAGCGTCGAATCGTGGCCCTGCTGTGAGTCCCACAGCTTGGTGGTGACGAAGTAGTCCTCGCGGGGCAGCCCCGAAGCGGCGAGGGCAGCGCCGACTCCTTCCTCGTTGCGGTAGGCGGCCGCGGTGTCGATGTGGCGGTAGCCGGCCTCAAGCGCCGACTCGACGGCGCTCTGGGTCTCCTCCGGCGGAACCTGAAAGACGCCGAAGCCCAGCTGCGGGATCTCGACGCCGTCGTGGAGGGTGATGTTGGGAATGGTGAACTCGGGCATTTCGCTTCCTTGATCTCCTTGTTCGAGATGTAGTCGAGGGGCCGGGCCCGAATTCCCCTGCGGGCTCCGGCCCCTCACTCTCCCTTTGCGGCGCCTCCAGTGCCGCATTGCGGCACTCCTTCAGCACCGCACGCGTGAGGATCCAGCTCCACACAGAGCGAGACAAGCGTTCAGGTGAAACGGTTCCTATCTATCGAGTGTTGGAAATTCCCAGCCCCCGGGGCGACATCCACATTCGCCTTCTCACCCTCCTCGGCGAGGATCGCGTCGACCGCCGCCGCCCCTCCGAGCGCCGGGGCAAGTGCGATGTAGGAAAGGAGTGGCGCCGCGATCGGCAGCTGCGCGCCGCGGCCGATCGCGACGAAGTGGTGGATCGCTCCCCATATCGCCCCGACCGATGCTTCTGCCGCGAACCTGCTCGGCCGCCGCTCCGGCGGGGCTCCCCGCCGGAGCATCGTCGCCAACCTGGCGGTCATCTCGCTGCGCCACTGGATCGCCTCGAGGCCTGGCGAGAAGATCTCGGAGACGGCGAGGCTGGTGAAGGTGGGGTCGCAGGCGAGGTGCCGGCAGAGCCTGGCGATCATGCGGTGGACGCCGCTCGCCCAGTCGTCGGCTGTGAGATAGGAGGGCACAGCCGCGGCCAGGGTGCGGCCACCGAGCATCTCGATCGTCGCCAGGAAGCAGTCCGCCACCCCTTCGAAGTGGGTGTCGAAGCTGCGCTTGGAGACGCCGGCGATGGCGCGTACCCGCGGCACCGTCAGCGTCGCGTACCCGCCTTCGCTCGCCAGCCTCGCCGTCGCTGCCAGGATCAGCGCGCGCTCGTCCGCCAGCGGCATCTCGGCAACGGCCGCGGGTAGCGACGGCGACCCCGCAACCCCGAGGCCGCGCAGACGGGCGACTTCGTCGTCGCGGAAGGAGAGCGCCCACTCCAGCAGCTCGTCCCCATCGAGCGCCAGCTCCCGCACGCGTCCGGAGAGCAACCGCGCTCGCGCCACCCGGCCGGCGCCGGCGACGATGCTTTTCACCACCAGTCGCGGCAGCCGGGGGGATCCGTCGGCGAAGGTGAAGTTCTTCGCCACCAGCGCCTCGAAGAGCCGGCTCGTCCGCAGCGTCGGCTCGACCGCGATCGGGCCGGCGGCAAAGACCTCGACCAAGGCCAGTCGCGCCGCGTCCGGGCTGGCGGCAACCTGGTCGGCGAAGGCGAGAAACCCGAGCCGAAGCCGCTCGCGCCAGTCCTCCTCGTCCTCGGTGGCGGCGAGGATCCCGCGCATCGAGCGACTGACGATCGAGTCGTAGGTGGCGAGGAGGCACTCCTCCCTACTGGCGAAGTGCTTGTAGAAATCTCGCTTCGAGACACTGGCCTGGTTGGTCAAAGTTGCCACTGCGAAGCCGTCGTAGCCGTGCTCGGCGACGAGCTCGACCATCGCCTTCTGCAGCCGCCCGCGCTGGTGCGCGGCGACGTCCTCCGCCGAAAGTCCCGGCCCCGGCTTCAGCTTCGGATAGCGGGCGCTCCGCGATCGCGCGCCTCGCGATGAGTTGGATCTCCCCGCGCGCCCGCGCGGGCTCTGCCTGCCCAATGGACTGGACCTCCTATCTCCGGGACAGCTTCGTCACACCTGTTCCCTGGTGACAATCAGTCAGTACCAAAACCCAGACATACGCCAAAGTTGCCACGCCAAAAAGGCCAAAACTAATCCAAGACTCTGCCTAAACGGATAATTTGCCTGGTATTTGGCTACGCTCCGCGACAAAGCCCAATGGCCTTGCCGGCTCGCCTATCTCGAATGAGCCGCTTGCGAAGGGTCCGAGACCCAGTGCGATCCGACGCCCAGATGGTCGCCGAGGTGCTCGAGGTGCTGGTCGAAGTGCAGGATCTCGATCCCGGCATCTTGAGCCGCGGCGACCACCGTCAGGTCGGTGAGGGGAAAGCGATGGGCACCATGGGAACCACCGGCTGCGAGCTCGCGCATCGTCGCCAGGACCGCACGTTGCACCCCGCGATCCACCTGCACCTCGCGCAGGCCCTCCAAGGTCCGTTCGATCGCGGCGATCCCATCGGCACCCTGTGCGGCGACCATCAGCTCGTAGCGAACCGGCCAACACCAGCGGAGTTCGTCGCGCTCGATCGCACCTAGGAATAGATCGCGAGCCGCGCTGTCCCGGTGAGCCTGTATCCAGGCAGAGGTGTCCGCAAGCACCGGACCCGTCCCGTCCCAGAGCCGCACCGACATCAGGCCGTCGGCGGGGCGTTAAGGCGATCGACCGCTGCAAGGTCAAGGTCGAGCTGCCCATCGTCCATTGCCTCGAACAGGGCCGCGGCGGCAACCCGCCGATTGCGCCCGGCCTCCAGCGCAACCTCGGCCCCCTCGACGGCAAGCCGGCGCAGCAGCGTCGCATCGGCCTCACGGGTGCCGGTGGCGGCGCGAACTCGCGCCAGCGCCTCCCCCAGCTCGGGGTCGGCGGTGACGGCGATTCGCGGGTGCTTGGACGGCATCTCCAGCACAGTGTAGCTCGCTGGTGTTACTCCGAGATCGAGGATTCTAGCCGAGCGGCCGGAACGCCTGTTCAGTCGTCGAAGTCGAAGTCCTTCGGGGGCTTCTGCTCGAACCAGAGCTGGTCGTCCTCGGGGGTCTCCTCGAGGAAGTCGGGGGTCTCCTCGAGCACGTCCTCCTCGTGGCGCGGCGCCGCGGCCTCGGGCTCCTCGTCCTGCTCCACCTCGATCTCGTCGTCCAGCTCGACCTCGTCGGAGAGCTCCGGCTCGGGGTCGCGCGGCGGCGCCTCGAGCGCCTGGTCGAGTTCGTCGGAGAGGCGCTGCTCGTTCCAGAAGGCGTCGTCCTCGTCGTCGAGCTCGTCATCGTCGTCGGCGGCCGGGCCGGTGACGCTGACCTCGGCGTCCTCGTCCTCTTCGAGGCCGGCGAGCGGGTCGGTCGGCGCGAGGCGCGGCTCGGCGATCTCCTCCTCGACCAGCTCCTCGTCGGTCGGGCTGGGCGGGGCGCCCAGCTCCGCCTCCATGTCGTGCAGTTCGGTCGGCTGCTCGGCGATCGCGTGGCGCTCTTCGGTGGCGGGGCCGGCCGCCTCGACCTCGGCTCCTGGCTCGGCCGACTCGGGAGCGTCGGCGACGATCTCGTGCTCCATCGCCGGCTGCTCCTCCTCGGCAGGGGCCTCGGCGGCCGGCGCGGGCTCCTCCGGCGGCGGTGGCGGCTCCTGCAGGTCGGCGATCGTGGGCGCCTCGCGCCGGGAAGAAGGCTCCTCCCCCGTCTCCGGCTGCGCCATGAACTCGGTGGGCGCCTCGGCAAGCGGGTCCGAAGCGGCCTCGGAGCCAGGCCGCTCGGCCTGGCCGAACGCCTCGTCCTCGAGCTGCTTCAGCTCGGAGTCGCCGGCGCCGTGCTGGCGCTTCAGCTCCAAATGCTCTCGGATTGCCTCGTCAAGAATGCCCATGAGCCCCGTACGTCGGGAAACTAAAGCCTATGCGGTTATCCTTGCGCTTGCGAGGGCGCTGGGACGATCCTCCCACCCACGCACGAGGGGCTATAGCTCAGCTGGCAGAGCGCCTGGATCGCACCCAGGAGGTCGGCGGTTCGAATCCGCCTAGCTCCATTTCGCAGACAACAGCATCCGCCAGTTTGCAATGCTGCCGGATGACCTGTACGGCGTGGAGAACGAAACGCCTGGTCGAGCAGGTCAAACGGAACGTCGAGCGCTTCCCGGCGGACTTCATGTTTCAGTTGGATGAGGCCGAGGCAGCGGCTTTGAGGTCGCAGATTGCGACCTCAAAGTCCGGCCGGGGCGGGCGTCGCTATGCCCCTACGTCTTCACCGAGCAAGGCGTGGCCATGCTTTCGGGGGTGCTGCGTAGCAAGCGCGCGATCGCCGTCAATATTGAGATCATGCGGGCGTTCGGGAGCTGCGCCGCGCAGCAGCTTCCTACTCCGCACTCGAGGAGCGGCTCAGAGAGCTCGAGCTGAGCCGATGCCCGAACCCGTCCCCCCTCCCCGGTTGAGCCTCTGATCACCCTCGGTCCGGCAACCGCAACGGTCCGGATTCGGGCTGGAGGCGGTGGGCGAGCTCGATCGCTCGGTTGACATCCGGGATGGCGCTTACCGAAGGTACCGTCCAACCCCATTCTCGCTCGGCCTCGACCCAGGATGAATCGAGATCCGGGAACGGATCGGGCATGCCGAGCTCGTCGATCGGCGCCGGGATCTTGACGGCGAGGCGTGGAGCTCGGCGCCAGTAGAGGTCCACGATCAAAACGTTGTAGCCACCGCTGCGCTGAAAGCCGACGTAGCCCTTGCGGAAGGCGGTCTTCCAGGGCAAGCCGCGATCCCTGAGCGCGGCCTCGATCCGATCGACAAGCGCTCGGCCCACCTCGATCCGCTGCTGGCTGATACCCAGTGCCTCCCCGAAAGCAGGCCAGTCCCATGGCTCCACGGGGCCCTGCGGTTCGGGTCGCGCCCGCTTTTTCCACTCGTTCGGCTTGACGACCACCCTGAAGCGGGGTGCCGGCCTGGAGTCATCGATCTTCAGCAGTCCGAGCTCGACCCCGAAGAAGCCGACTCCTGCCACCGTGTTCTCGTTCAGCCATTCGAGCGCCGCGACGTGCTCGTCGGTGAGCGACTCCGATAGCCAAACCGCCACCTCCGCCTCGGTGCCTGCGCAGTAGGTCAGCAGCTTGCCGAGATGGTCGTGGTCGGTTTTACCGAACTGGTTCTCGACGATCACTGTACGACCCTGCGCGTCTTCAAGCAGCAGATCGAGGGAGTAGCGACCGACGGCGGCCTCGCGCTCTTTTAGCCGCAACACGAGCCCGAGCTCCTCACCGAGCAACTCGATGTTCTCGGCCAGCCAGGGCGTGAAGTCATGTGCCTCGTGGTCCCACCCCTCAGCCGAGGAAGCGGCAAGCGGGCGAAGCTGGCCGAAGCGGGGGGTGTCCTCTGCCGAGCCTGCCGCCAATTCATCGCGCTCGTCCACGACTACTCCAGCCGGTGGTCGAAGCTCACGTCAGGATCCTCCTCCAGGTGCTGCAGAACCATGTTCTGGAGGCGGATCGGATCGATCGACTCGCCGTCGGAGGCCGCCTGCACCTGCACCTCGATCGTCATCTTGCCGGCATCTCCGAGCAGGTCGCGCAGCTGGCTGAGCGCCCGGTTGACCGTAAAGAGGTCGTCCTCGGTCGCCTGAATCGTGAGCAGCACCCGGCGGCGGCCATCGCTCGAGACGCTGCCCGACAGCGGCTCCGTTGGAACGTCGCCGGTCGGCTCGTCCTCGGGGGTAGGAACCTCTTCGCCCTGGGCTGGCTGAAGCCGCCCTGCCATCTCCGGGCTGAGCAGCGCCGACCCCGGACCCAGGTCGATCTCGTCCACCGGCAGGGGCACGCCCAGGCGGATCTGGGACGGGTCGGCGGCGGTCGCGTCGCCGCCCTCTCCGGCGACGCTCACGCAGTAAGCGAAGAGGCCCTTTTCCACGCCACTGGCGATCGCGCCCCGGAGCGGCTCCTGACCCCACAGCTTCGGCATCTCAAAGAAGCTGTAGAAGCGCTCTAGCAGCGACTCGCAATACACCGAGTCGACCTCGGCAAGCCTGCACAGCGCGCTCAGCCGGGCCGGCGTCAGCCTCTCGAACACGTGGTTGGCCAGCGCCTCGCGCACGCGCGCATGGACCCCTCGCCCGACCCCCAGCACGGTGCCGAGGTCGACGCTCTCGAACTCGACCTTGCCCTCGCCGATTCCCGTCGGCACCAGGACGCGTTCGTAGCAGTCGTTGACGGCGCCGGCCAAATCTCCCGCGGCCTGCCGCTGGCGCTCACGCAGCTCCTCCACCTGCTCCTCGGAGAAGCCGTGGCGCGTCTTGTCGGCGATCAGCCGCTCCACCGCCAGCACAGACCTCGCGGCCGCGCGCGCGGCATCGAACCCCGCCGCTTTCGGCGTGACGAGGGCCAACCCGTTCTTGAATCGCCGCTGCCCCGCCATCACGAACTCCTCGGGCGCCAGCTTTGCCCCCTGCCAGTCGAGCGGCAGGTACACCACCCGGAACTTCGGCACGCGGTCCTCAACCTGATCGGGATCGCGCGGCCAGATCACTGCCTGGCCCGCGGCGCCACCGCTGGAGAGGTTGCGTTCGAACTCCTTGCGAACCTGATTCGTGACCTCGTCGGGCTCGAGCTTGTCCTGCTCGGCGAGGATCAGCTTGTTGAGGTTGGGCTGCGGCTCGAAGCGGTAGCGGCGGCCGCTGTGGTGGAGATAGAGGAGCGCCTCGCCGCGCAGTTCCTTGAGCGCGGCGCGGACGAGGTTGCCGTCCAACTCCGGCACCACGGTGGCGTCGAGGACCTCGCTTTCCAGGGCGCCGTGATCTTCCCCTTCGCGGGCCCCGAACGACATCAGCATGATCGCGGTCGCGACGCGCGAGCCGATGCGCAGGCTCGCTAGCGCCGGCGATTCGCGCGCGAAGCGCTCGTCGACCCGGCGGGCACCGGCATCGGTGCCGAGGAAGTCGGCCTCCACCACAGCACGATATTGACGCTCGGCATCGACCTGCTCGAAGAAGGTGTTGCGGCTGTGCTCGTCGGCGAGGTCGACGTCGCCGGGGCCGATCAACGCCGCTGTTTTCCGCCCGTCGCCGGCCCAGAGACTGTGGACGACGGTGGCCAGAAACTGGAGCGCGCCGCGGGTGCGCTGGTAGGTGGGGAGGCTCGCCCAGCGGTGCTGCATGATGTCGATCAGCTGGGGGTGGAACGGGTAGGAGAGCAGCGTTCGCTGTTCGAGCGCCCGTGCGCGCTCTCCCGCCTCCCGCCGCTCGGCCTCCGTCTCGGCGATGGCGAGCAGCTCGGCCTCGTAGTTCTTCCCGTAGGCCGCGGCAACCGTCTGGTGGACCTCGTCGTCGCCGAGCGACCCGAACAGCCGGCGCTGGACCACTCTCAGCACCTCGTCGCCGCTGACCGGCTCGCGGCGCGCGTCGATCCGGGCGGCGATCTTCTCCATGTCGCGGAGCAGCTGCTCCTCCCCGACCGCCTCCCCCACGCTCGACTGGAGCGAGTAGATGAGCCCCCCGTGCACGCTCTGGTTGACCGCCTCGGTCAGGTTCTGCAGGAAGAGCAGCGTCAGCTTCGCCATGTCCGAGTCGCCCTTCGCCACGGCCCGGCCCCTGGCCACGTACATCACGGCCTCGTCGAGCAGGACCAGGGCGGGCGTCTCCCCGAGCAGCCGCCCGATGATCTCGCTGCCCGGAGGCGCTCCCTCCTCGCCGTCGACGAGCAGCTCGTCGTAGGCAGCCCATCCGCCGAGCTGGAAGGCGAGCTCTCCCCAGATGGTGCGGATACGCCGGCCCTCGACCTCCCTGCCCCGCTGGGGATCGAGGTACTCGCCGGAGAGGACCGCGGTTCGGACCGGACCCGGCTCGGAGATGCCCTCCAGCTCGGGCACGCCCTGCGCCGCCTGCGGCGAGGTCGCCAGGTGATACAGGGCGAGCAGCGTGTGGGTCTTGCCGCCACCGAAGGGAGTGCGGAGCTGGAGCACCCGGTCGCCCGGCTTCCCGGCGAGCCCCGCCCAGACGTCGAAAAGGAGCTTGCGTATCTCCTCGGTGAAGTAGGTGGCGGCGAAAAACGCTTCCGCGTCGCGGTAGACCTCGGCGCCCGCCGACTCGATCGCGACCTTGGCGAGGTTTGCCGCGTAGGTCCCCATCGCGAGATCGCCCGAGCGAACGTCGGGGTGGGGCTCCACCACATCGGTCCAGGGGCGAAGCGTGTAGGCCGTCTGCTTACTCATGAGCTGGTGATCAGGTTGTCGTCGATGAGCGACTTCCAAGCGCCGAGGAGACGCTCGCAGGCCTGCGCCTCGTCGGGCTTGCTCTCTCCCTCGGCACGAAGCGCCTTGCCCTGGAGCGCCTGGGCAACCGCTCGCAATGCCTCGGGGTCGAAGCGAGCCTGTATCAAGTAGTCGTGCAGTTTCTCACGCTGATGACCGGCGTGCCACAGCACGCCGTGGAGGATGTCGATCAGAGATGGGTCGATGCCGTTCGAAACGAGACCGAGCTCCGGGTCCTCGCCGCGCTCGTCGTAGTCGAGGAAGGTGACCTTTCCCTTTTTGATCTGCGCCAGCGGCATCCTGCCGTCGGCGAGGTCGGACAGCTCGACGCCGGCGCTGCGCGCCAGATTGTTGGCCTCGTCGAACTCGACGTCCGCGTAGCCGAAAGCGACTCGCGCAATCACGTAGTAGCGCGTCTTCGCGTCGATCGTGCCGAGACCATCGGCGAGCCCGTAGACCTTGGCAAGGATCGCGTTCAGCACGCGTGACTGCGCCTCGTCGATGAAGGTCTCGACCGAGACGTCCTCACCATTGGCGCGCTCGACCTTCAAGTGGCGAGTGAAGGCTCGCAGCCCCGCTCCGATCGTGGCGATGACCAAGTCCGAGCCTGAGACACCGGCTTCGGTGAGGCGCTCTAGCCGCTCGTCGACGATCGTGTCGAGCTCGGCCAATACGACTCCATAGTCACCCATGTCTTCTACTTCCCGGCGACGTGCGACAACAAAGATGGACGATGCCAGTGCCGCACTTCCCTGACCTCGGCTCCGCTCCGGCATCTCCGTGTCCAAAGGCCATGCCTCTGTAATCGCAAAGCCTGCGCGGCGCAAGGCCTCCACCAAAGATGCCCAACCAAGCGTCGTCTTATGGGCATAAACGCAAATCAGCGGTGCCGCAGGCTTCAACACCCGATGCGCTTCCAAGAAGGCCCCCTCCATTTCTTCCTCGTAAAACCTTCGCGCAGCGCTCCGATCTCCTTCGTGGCGATGGACAATTGACGCAATTTCTCGGTGCTTGGGTGTGAGTTCACCCTCTAGGTGTTCTGGAAAGAGAAAGCCAATAGAACGCTTTAGCCAGACGTAGAAGAAGTCCGAGAGATCGGCATATGAGATGTTGTCGTAATAGGGCGGATCAGTAATAACCGCGTCGTAGGCAGCGTCATGATCAGGGAGCTGGGTGGCCGAGGTGCGTCGAACCTCACATCGGCGTTCGACATTGGCGAGGGAGCTCTCAATAATTTGTGCCATCTCTGCAACGTAGATATGCACACTTCCGCTGGCCATGGCAAATGGATTGACCTCGGAGAAGTCCCATACCATCGGCAATGCTTGACGTGCGAATGCATGATTGGTCTTCTCGCCAGTGTTGTGCCACTGACATAGCGTGTTGTTGTAGTCAGACAGACGACTTACCACCAAGCCTATGTACGCACACGCAGCCTCTGCCCGCTTGGGCTCAAACCCATCTGAAATCATTTCCTCGTGTATCTCGTGCACTCCCTGCGCAAGTGCACAGAGCGTTGCAAGCTGACGGGAGGTAAAGAGATCGCAAAAGCGCGTGAGCCCATACTGGGGAACGAGAACCGCCTGTCGGTAGCTGTCGACAATCGACTCCGATGGCGGTTGGACTTCAAGTTCCTCAAGAACAGCGCGGCACATGTTCTCGAGGGGAATAGTCGAAACATCACCAGCCAAGTACTCGCGTCCACGGCCAGAGCGGTGTCGCAGAACGGTGGCGAGCGGCGCGGTCCCGATCCGTCCGGCCCGCCCCTCCGCCTTGACGTAGTCGGCATCTACACCTGCTCCACAAATGAAACAGGTCGCTTTCCCGCGACTAGAGAAGCCAGCGGGGTTGAAGCCAAGATCCTGGTGGTCGGCCTGAACCACCTCCCAGCGCACCTCTCGCGCCTGCTGATCGACAACTGGCCGCAGTGCGACGAAGCGACCTTTCTTACGAGCGAGCCAAGTCTGACGTACAAGCGGGATCCGGTGTTCACCTAGCTCTGGGTTTGGGCAGCGAACTGTGCGGGTCCAGAGGTAGGCGATGGGGCGGCGACCTTCCTTGGCATCGTCGCCGCTCTCAAGCCCCAATTGCTCCTGACCTTCCAACACGTCGGTCTCGACGGGTGGGTACAGATGGCCCACCCTCTCCCACGCGCGCTCGATCCAGCGCGCACCCCACCTGCGTACGTCGTCGGCGAGCGAGGAACCGAATCTCTGCGGGTAGTCGAGTGTGCAGAGCTCGATCAGGTGGGCGACCGGGTTGAGCTCGACCGCCGTAGCCTCGCAGCCGAGGCGCGCCGCCTCAAGCGGAATCGCGCCGCCGCCGGCGAACATGTCGAGGACCTTGGGCGGCTCCCCGCCGTTGGCGGCGAGCACGCGCTCGCGCGCCTCGGCGATCCGGGCTTCGTCGACACCCCAGCGGCAGAGCTCACGAAAATACTCGGCCGAGCGTGCCTCCTCTGGAACATCATCGGCGCGAACCAGCGTCGCGTATACGGCTGCGCGAGCCGCCGCGAGGGGACGCCGCGCCCACCAGAGGTGGAGCTTGCGCGGATGGGTCTTCGCGTTGCCGATCTTCTCCCGCTGGGCGACTTCGTTGATCGCCTCGACCGGGATCAAGTCCTCGATCAGCCTGCGGTCGTCGCTCACCCGCCGCCCGCCTCCTCGATCGCCTTCGCCGGGATGTAGTAGGCGGTGACCGTGGTCGACTCCCTGACCTGGGAGCCTAGCGTCGCGGCGGGGTCCTGGATGCGCACGCCGCGCGGCTCGGCTCCGCCGGGTCCATAGACGACATAGAGCCAGAAGGTGTCCTTGTGGCGCTGCGCGGCAAGCCACTCGGTGCGGCAGAGAGAAACATCCCCGGTGACCCCCGAGCGCCCCTTGACCTCGATCCTGCGCACCTCGGCGACCTTGCCGCTCGCGTCGCGGCGGACGCTGCGGATGTCGAAGCCGCGCCCGTCCCGCATGGCGGAGACGTCCTCGGCTTTCCAGCCGTCCTGCTCCTCGAACTTCATCGCCCAGGCCATTGCCGCCTCCTCGACCTCCCGGTCGTTGCGCATCGAGTCGGTGACCTCGTCCTCGGGACCGGGCGCAGGGCCGGCGAGCGCCGTGCCGAGGTAGGCGACGGGGCCGGGGCGGACGACGCTGAGGAGATCGAAGGTCCTGAGCTTCTCCTCGCGACGACGCTCCAGCTCGTCGCGGCGGCGCTGCGCCTCGTCGCGGGCGAGCTTGGCCGCCTCCTCGCCACGGTAGACGCGCTCGTCGAGCTCGGACCACTTCTCCTCGAGCACCTTGCGCTGGGCGTCCATCGCCTCCAGCAAGTACCTGCGGCGCACCTGCGCCTGCTCGGTTCGCTCCCCGCGCTTCTCGCGGACGGCATCGTTTTGGACCTTGACCTTGACGTAGTCCTTCGCCTGCTCGATCTCGGCCTGCTCGGGCATCTCGGCGCCACGGGGGGTGGTATCGACGGGCGTCAGGTCGTGGAGGACGTCGGCGCCGATCACCTCTGGTTTGCCGTTCTCCACGACAATCGCCACGAGCTCCGCGTAAGCGGTCTCGCTCTCGCCGGTGACCCCCTGCCCCTTGACCTCGTAGGCGAAGAAATGGATCGCGAAGGCATCGGTTGCCCATGGCGCGACGTAGTAGGCGACGGCGCCCTGGGCCTCCCCGAACCGCTCATCGAGCACCTCGACGGCCGCGGCGTAGAGCGGATGACCGGGGGAGAGGAGAACCGCGTCCTCATGCTCGGGACGAGCGCGCTCCTCCTTGCGGAAGGTGAGCTTGCGATAGGCCTGCTCGGGACGGCCGAGGCGCTTGACGCTGGCGAGGCGCTCGGCACGAAGGGACTGCGGGACATGCTCGATTTTCCAAAGGCCGTCCCCGCGGCGCTCGAGGCGGATGTCGAGCTTCCCGCAGGCGCGCTCGAAGAACTGCTCGACGTACTCAGGCATGAGGCGGCGCTCCTCCGAGCGCCAGTCGCGCTCGCGCACCCAGGAGATGTCGACGTGCTTGGTCGCCTGGGCGATGCCGACAGTCTTCTCGTATTCGCGATACTGCTCCGCGTTCAGGCCCTCGATCTCCAACTGGCTGGCATCGACACGTTCGGGGCTGAGCAGGGCATCGCGAAGCAGGCTTTCGAAGTTGACTCCACCGACTTCGAGGATCTCGCCGACCGTGTCGTAGACGCGCCCGCCGAGGTCCTTCTCCATCTGCTCGAGCTTCTTCAGCAGGCGCAAGACGAGCTTGCCCTCGACCGTGTTCTCAGCGCAGAAGTTGAATACCCAGCACTTGGATTTCTGCCCGATCCGGTGGATGCGCCCCATTCGCTGCTCCAGTCGCACCGGATTCCAAGGCAGGTCGTAGTTGATCATCAGGTGACAGAACTGGAGGTTGATCCCCTCCCCGGCCGCCTCGGTGGCGACGCAGATCTCCTGGTTGAGCCGAAAGTCCTGTTGGATCTCCCGGCGGCGGGTTGGCGGGTGGCCGCCATGGATCGAGCAGACCTTGTACCCCCACTCGGTCAGGTTCTTGACCAGATAATCGAGGGTGTCGCGGTGCTCGGTGAAGATCAGCAGCTTGCCCCGTCCGTCACTCACCTCCGACAGCTCGGCGCGCTCCAGGCACTCGCGAAGGGCGGTGAGCTTGGCCTCCTCACCGGCCTCGATCGTGTCCTCGGCAAGCCCAACCAGCCGTTCCAGCTCGACGATCTCGCCGCGCATCTGGTCGAGGGTCTCGGCGACCACCACCCCCTCGGCGGCGGCCTCCTCGCTCTCTTCGGTGGCGTCCTCGAGATCGACCTCGTCGTCCTCGAGATCCGGCACCAGGCGGAGCTCGGCGAGCTTCTTCCTGCGCTCGGCGGGGGGAGCTGCCTCGATCTCCTCGATCCGGGCCTCGATCCGCCCGGCGCGCTTCTGCAGGGAGGAGTGGATCGCACCGAGACTGGAAGCGAGGCGGCGCTGCAGGACGGTGCGCGCAAGGGCGATGGCGTTTCCCCTGCCGCCCGGTTGCTGACCGAGGAAGTCGCGGATGTAGGTAGTGACCTGTTCGTAGAGGCGAAGCTCCGGCTCGGTCAGTTGGAATGGCTGGGTCACGACCTCCCGGGGGACGAAGAGATCGGCGCCCTGCTCGTCCTTCAGCGCCTCCTTTTGACGGCGCAAGAAATAGGGGCTGTCGTCGCGGGCGATCTGCTCGCGAGCCAGCTTGGCGATCGCAAACTGATCGGGGTCGAGCAGCTTGAGGAAGTTCTGGAAGCGCTTCGGGTCCCCGGAGTGCGGGGTCGCGGTCATCAACAACAAGCGTTCGCAGGAAGCCGAAATCTGCTCAGCGAGCTGATAGCGGAGTGTTCGGTCCAGTTCCTCGCGCTGTTCGTCGGCACGCCAGCGCGACGCCGCCGAGCACTTGTGGGCCTCGTCGATCACAACCAGGTCCCAGTCGGCCCGCAGCAGGTCCCCCATCACCTCCTCCTGCTTGGCAAAATCGATCGAGGTGACGACGCGGTTGTGTCGCTGCCACGGATTACCACCGGGAGACCACTTGATCCGCGAGTCGAAGAGCTCGAAGTGCTCATCGAACTTCTCGGCCAGCTCCGCCTGCCACTGCGGGGTGAGCGGAGCCGGACAGAGCACGAGGACTCGGTCCGCGACTCCACGCAACTGAAGCTCCTTCATCAGCAGCCCGGCCATGATCGTCTTGCCGGCACCGGGATCGTCGGCGAGCACGAAACGGAGTCGCGTCTGCGGGAGCATGTGCTTGTAGACGGCGACGATCTGGTGGGGAAGGCCGCGGATTCCGGTCATGCTCACGGCGAAGTTCGGGTCGTGGGCGTAGGCGAGCTGGATCCGGTGCGCCTCGACGAAGTCGAAGAAGTCCCCAGCGGCAACCAATTGCTGATCTTGCTCAACCTGTTCGATCGAGTCGAGCTGATCCTCGGTGAGGATCGTCTCGTCAAGAGAACCGGCGGCTGTGCGCACCCTAATCTCAACTGCTCCATCGAGGGCCCGGATGTCCTCGAGTTTGACCTCCTCGACAAAGTGACCAGGCAGACGAATACGGCGTCCGATCAGCTCATCGAGGGCGGCGCTATCCATCGCGCGGGCATCATCCCAGGAGCTGGGTCCTGTTCGCTGTCAACCGGACATCGACCGCCGATGCCCGGGCCCGAGCAGTCAGCGCGCCTGAGTCGCCCCCTTGGGCGAGACCCGGGTCCAGTCATTCGGACTCGGGTCGTTCCTCGCCCGGCCAGGCTCCGGTGGCCTTGGCGAAGGCTCGGCGGGCGCTGTGGTCGACGAGGCCTTTGACCAGGCTGAAGATCGCGCCCTCGATCAGGAGCGCCGCGACGAGCTTCGGCCGGGAGAGCTCGCGATGCTCGGGGCTCGGCGGCTCCTCGTCGTCGATCAAGCCCCAGAGGCGTTCAAAGGCCTTCTTGCCGACCAGGCCGGCCAAAACCCCGGCGAGGACGCTG
>DASSMU010000196.1:0-2584 GCA_035701465.1 Solirubrobacterales bacterium | reverse complement strand
GGTGGTGTTCTGGTTGCTGCCGATTTCCAGCAGCGTCTGCAGGTAGCGCAGCTGCAGCGAGGCCGGGTTGGTGCTGATGATGTCGGCGGCGTCGGTGAGCTTCTGCGCCGCCTGGTACTCGCCCTCGGAGTTGATGATCTTGGCTCGCCGCTCGCGCTCGGCCTCGGCCTGGCGGGCGATCGCGCGCTGCATCTGCTCGGGGATTTCGACGTCCTTGATCTCGACCGCTGTCACCTTCACGCCCCAGGGCTCGGTCGACTCGTCGATGATCTTCTGCAGCTCTTCGTTGAGCCGCTCGCGCTCGGAGAGGAGCTGGTCGAACTCGGCCTTGCCGAGCACCGAGCGCAGCGCGGTCTGGGCGATCTGCGAGGTGGCGATGAGGAAGTTTTCGACCTCGACGATCGCCCGATTGGAGTCGACCACGCGGAAGTAGGCGACGGCGTTGACGCTGGCCGGGACATTGTCGCGGGTGATCACCTCCTGCGGCGGGATGTTGAGAGTCACCGTGCGCAGGTCGACCCGCACCATGCGGTCGACCAGCGGAATCAGCAGGATCAGCCCCGGCCCCTTGGTTGCGATCAGGCGGCCGAGGCGGAAGATCACCCCGCGCTCGTACTCGCGCAGCACGCGGACCGAGGCGCCGATCGCGATCACGGCGAAGAAGGCGACGATGACCAGGACTCCGAGTGCGACTGCCATCAGTTTGCTCCTTCCTCGGCTTTGCCGGCGGGGGACGGCTCGGGACGGACCACCAGGGTCAGCCCTTCGACCGCATCGACCGTGACTCTATCCCCCACGCCGATCCGCCCGTCGCCGTCGGCCAGGCGCGCTCCCCAGAGCGCCCCCTCGATCCAGACTTGGCCATCGGGGTCGAGCGTGCTGCGCACCTCGGCGCTCGCGCCGACCAGCTCCTCGGACCCGGTCCGCACCGGCTCCTCGCGGTGGGCCGCGATCACCTTGCGGGTGATGAAGTAGAAGGCGACCAGCGAGAGCACCCCGAGCGCGATCAGCGCCGGCCCGACCACGTCGGCGGCGCCGCTGTCGGACTCGAGCGCGAGGATGCCACCGGCGACCAGCCCCAGGGCGCCGAGCGCCGCCAGCACGCCGCCGGTGGAGAGCAGCAGCTCGCCGACGAGCAGCGCGATCCCGATCGAGGCGACGACTACGGCTGTGTCCATGGCCCGATTATCCGCCTTCGCATTCTTCGGCGAGCGCGTAGTGTCGTACGTCCGCTTCGAGTTCGGAGTGATCTGCGTAGGGGCCCGGCTTGAGGAAGCAGAGCTTGCCGGCACGGTCGTAGAAGGCGGTATCGGGCACGCCGCCGTGAGGGATGCCGATTTCATGGGCGATGTCCTTGCTCGGGTCGCTGTAGCTGGGGTAGGGGACCGGGGCTTCGGCGAGGAATTCGGCGGCGTTGCTTTCGGAGTCTTCGTAGTTGACGCCGAGGAAGGCGACGCGTTTGCCGTATGCGGCGGAGAGCTTCTGCAGGGTCGGGAACTCGAAGCGGCAGGGCCCGCACCAGGAGGCCCAGACGTTGACCACGACGGGGTAGCCGGCGAGCGCCGCGATGCGATTCTGGTAGGCGTCGGTCCCGCCGGGCAGGAGTCGGTCGGCCTGCCGGTGCAGGGCGGCGAGCGGGGCGGGCGAGCCGGCCAGCGCCGTCGTGTAATCGGGGTGCTTGCCGCCGAAATCGCCGCCTGCGTTGCCGCAGCCCGCCACGGCAAGCGCGACCGCGGCCAGGCCGATCGCAAGCTTTCGTCGCTCTTTTGTCATTTCCGTGATTACAATACGTACGTTCGGTTCGCATCAGGGATGCAAACCACACTGAGAGCGCCGGGGGACGGAAAGCAGACTCCCGGCATCCTCGTCCTAGTGCCCCGCCTACGTAACGCGTTGCGGTGGGGACGAACCCGAAAGCCTTCATGGCCAAGACCAGCGACGTTGCCGCGCCGGCGGCAGTTCCATCGAGTGCCGACATAGAGCGGGCGGCGAAGTTCGTCCGCGAGCCCTTCCTGCTCGACGGCGAGGGTCCGGAGGCGCTTGCCCCGGGCACGGCGCGACGCCGCGCGCTCGACGCCGCCCTGAAGGAGCTCGACGCGGGGGCGGAGGATCCCTCGATCCAGTGGCGCCGCGACTTCTCGCTGCTGCTCGGCCTGGAGCGGCTGCTGGCCGACGAACCGCCGAAGCTGCGCGACGGGGCGGAACTCAACCCGCACCAGGTCGACGCGCTCTCGGGCACCCTGACCGAGCTGATGGCCGAGCAGCAGATCGCGATCGACGACGAGGCCAACGGCAACGGTGCGGTTGAGGTGGCCGAGAAGGCAGCCGCGACCCCGGCCGCCGAGGAGCCGAGCGAGGACGGGGCCGAGGCCAACGGCGAGGCGGAGCTCGAGGACGAGGATCTGGCACCGGACGAGGAGCCGCAGGACTGGGAGGAGGCACCGGCCGAGGACGACGAGGAGACGATCGAGGAGGCGCCCGAGGACCCGGGCGCCGAGCGGCGCTTCTGGTTCGAGCACGCCACCGGCGCCGGCAAGACCGTCGCCGCGGTCGGCTTCATTGACGCTTCGCGAACCGGCGGGGT
>DASSMU010000195.1:0-8785 GCA_035701465.1 Solirubrobacterales bacterium | reverse complement strand
GCCCGTCCTGGCTGTCCAGCCAGTTTTTGTCGTAAGGTGCTCTGCGATGGAGCAGGCCACGATCGCCAAGCCGCCGCTCGGCGCCGAGCGCGCCAAGGACGGGCTGCCGCCCGGTTCGCGGATGCCGTCGGCCCTGCAGGCGCTGCGCTATGTCCACGATCCGCTCGGCTTCCTGATCGCGTTGCAGCGACGTCACGGCGACGTCTTCAGCCTGTCGTTCCCCTACTTCGGCCGGCTCGTCTACGTCGCCAACCCGGCCATGGTCAAGCAGCTCTTCACCAGCTCTCCCGAACAGCTCCACGCCGGCGAGGCGAACGCGACCGTGCTGGAGCCCGCGCTCGGCCCGAACTCGGTCCTCACCCTCGACGAGGGCCCGCATATGCAGCAGCGCAAGCTGCTGCTTCCCCCCTTCCACGGCAAGCAGATCGCCCGCTACGGCGAGTTGATCCGCGAGGTGACGCGGGAGGAGATGGAGAGCTGGCCGGTGGGCGAGCCGTTCGCGCTGCGTCCCCATACCCAGCGGATGACCCTGGCGGTGATCATGCGCGCGGTCTTCGGCGTCCACGACCGCGAGCGGCTGATCCGCTTCGAGCGGCTGATCGAGAACTTCAGCGACCGGGTCAGCGCGGTGCTCGCCTTCCCGATGCTGCGCCGCGACCTCGGGCGCTGGAGCCCCTGGTCGCGCTTCCTACGCGCCCGCGCCGCCCTCGACGAGTTCATCTTCGAGGAGATCGCACTGCGGCGGGCCGAGATCGCCTCCGGCGAGGAGGACCACGACGACGTGCTCTCGCTGCTGCTCGCAGCCGAACACGACGACGGCAGCCCGATGAGCGACGAGGAGCTGCGCGACGAGCTGGTCACGGTGCTTGGCGCGGGCCACGAGACGACCGCGACCGGGCTCGCCTGGGCGATGGAGCGCCTGCTGCGCACGCCGCGGGTGCTGGCGAAGCTGCGCAACTCGCTGGCGGCGGGAGAAGACGAATACCTCGACGCGACGGTCAAAGAGACGCTGCGGGCGCGGCCGGTGATCGTCGACGTCGCGCGCAAGGTCGTCGCACCGGTCGAGATCGGGGGCTACGAGCTCGCTGCCGGCACCTACGTGATGGCCGCGATCGCCCCGATGCACTACCGCGAGGACCTCTTCCCCGAGCCGGAGGAGTTCCGGCCCGAGCGCTTCCTCGAGGGCAAGGCCGACAACTACGCCTGGATCCCCTTCGGTGGCGGGGTGCGTCGCTGCATCGGCGCCGCCTTCGCCGAATACGAGATGCGGCTGATCCTGCGCGAGATCGTCGAGCGCGCTGACCTCAGCGCCCCCGATCCCAAGCCGGAGCGGGTCAAGGTCCGCAACATCACCCTCGCCCCCGGCCGCGGCACCAGGGTTAGGCTGGATCGGCCGCTGCGCTGACCGCCCAGGCGTGAAGAGTCTCCGGAGCGAAGTCCGCACCATTGGGCCAAACAATCGTTCCCAGCGCCGGATCAACCTCGACGCGCCTGAAATAGTTCGGGTCTCGAAGCGGCTCGAATACTCCCCGCCACTTCCGCTCGGAGAAGTCGACATCTCCTTCGACCCCATCCTCGAAACCCAGGCGAAGCTTATGCCTCCCGACCACCTCGACCCACGTCACATGAACGATCTCAGTCACGCAATTCATGTTAGGGCAGGGGTTCGATCGAGATCAACGGCTGTTCGCTCCTAGCGCGCTCCCAGTTGGCTCGAAGCTCGTCGCGATGGAGATCCGCCCATTCGCGCACAAGCGCCAGCTTTCTGAACGGAAGCGAACCCTGCAAGACGTCGAGTTCATCGATGGCGATCGAGGCATCGTGCTCAGCGTACCGAGCGTGGAAATGTGGGATTCCATGCTCTTCGTAATACATCGCGACGACAATCCCGTGGAAGCTGCTGATCCTGGGCACCGACGCAACTTGACAGTGGGGAACGCACCCATTGCGCGCACTTTGCGCCGACTCGCAAACAATTGCGCGAGAGGACAGGGTCAGGCTGGATCGGCCGCTGCGCTGACCGCCCTTTCGGCCTCTTCCCAGCTCTCGTAGAGCTCGGCGAGCTTGCGCTTCGCCTCCTCGTGGCGCTCACTCGCCCGCTCCGCCTTTGCCGGGGTCGACCAGGCGGCCGGGTCGGAGAGCTCCTCCTCGACCTCGCGCAGCTCGGCTTCGGCCACCTCGATCTTCTCGGCCAGGCGGCTGGCCTTGCGGGCGGCGGTCTTCGAGGCGGCGCCGGACCGCTGGCGCTTGCCGGCTTTTCCGGACCGCTTCGCGGCCACGACCTCGGCCGCCGCGGCTTCCCTGCGTTCGTCGCGCTCGCGCTGGTAGGCGGCCCAGCCGGTCGGGTGGCTCGTCAGCTGACCGTCCTCGCAGACGAGGGTGCGGGTGCCGACGGCCTCGAGCAGGGCGCGGTCGTGGGAGACGAGGATCACGGCTCCCTCGTAGGCCTGCAGCGCATCCTCGAGCGCCTCGCGGCTCTCGATGTCGAGATGGTTGGTCGGCTCGTCGAGGATCAGGACGTTGGCGCCGGAGGCGACCAGGATCGCCAGCGAGAGCCGCCGCTGCTCGCCGCCGGAGATGTCGTCGAGCGACTTCTCCGCGTCCGACCCGGAGAAGAGGAAGCCGCCGAGCAGGTCGCGCGCCTTCTGGGCGCTGAGGCCGGTCTCACGCTGGGCGGCGTCGAGCACCGTCCCCTCCCCGGCCGCGCTCTCGGCGTGCTGGGAGAGGTAGCCGAGCTTGACGTTGTGGCCGGTCCGCACCGAGCCAGAAGCCGGCTCCCGCTTGCCGGCGAGGGTCTCGATCAGGGTCGTCTTGCCGGCGCCGTTTGGGCCGACGAGGACGGCGTGCTCGCCGCGTTCGAGTTCGAGCTCGGCGCCCTCGAGCAGTGTCCGCCCCGGCACCTCGATCGTCGCCTTGACCAGTTTCAGCACCACCCGGCCGGGTCGCTCCGGCGCGACGAAGGAGAAGCGCAGATTGCGCCGGTCGCGCGCCTCGGCCTTTACCCCGTCGCGCTTGACCTTCTCGATCATCTTCAGCCGCGACTGCGCCTGGCGCGCCTTCGTCGCCTTGTAGCGGAAGCGCTCGACGAAGCGCTCCATCCGCTCGATCTCCGCCTGCTGGCGCTCGATCGCCTTGCCGCGGGCGATCTCGCGCGCCGCCTGTTCCTTGCGCCAGGCGTGCCAGGGCCCGGCGAAGAAGCGACCACGCTGGGCCTCGATCTCCAGCACCGAGGTGCCGACCGCCTCCAGGAACCAGCGGTCGTGGGCGACGAGGACGACGGCCGCGTCGAGATCGACGAGGTAGCCCTCCAGCCACTCCAGAGAGGGAATGTCGAGGTGGTTCGTCGGCTCGTCGAGCAGCAGCAGGTCGGGGCGGGTGGCGAGCGCCCGGGCGAGCGAGGCGCGGGTCAACTCTCCGCCGGAAAAGGTCGAGAGCCGGCGCCCCGCCGCCTCCTCACCGAAGCCGAGGCCGGTGAGCACGGCGAGCACGTCGTCGCGCCAGCGGTAGCCGCCGCCGGCTTCGAGCCGCTGCTGGGCCGCGGCGTAGGCGCGCATCGTCTCCTCCTCGGGCTCGCCCCGTCCCATCGCCTCCTCCAGGCGGGCCAGCTCGGCCTCGGTCTCCTGCATGTCGGCGCGGCCGGAGAAGACGTAGTCGCCGAGCGAGATCTCGGCGTCGCGCGGCGGCCGCTGGTCGTGCAGCGCCACCCGCGCCCCCTTCTGCAAAGCGATGCTGCCCGAGTCGGGCGGCCGCTCTCCCGCAAGCACCCGCAGCAGGGTCGACTTGCCGGCACCGTTTCGCCCCGAGAGCGTCATCCGCTCCCGCGGCTCGAGCTTGAAGGAGACGTCGGCGAAGAGCAACTTGCCCCCCGCGTAGAGGTCGATTGTCGTGGCTGTGGCGATCGCCATGGGCGACCCTGACATTACGCGGCCAGCGCTCGGCAGGCGTAACCTCCACCGGCGTGGAACGCGAGCGGCTCCAGGCCATCCAGGCTCCGCTGAAGGAGCGCTACCGCGACGATCCCGGCGCCGCCGTCGTCACCCTCTCGGCCGAGGGCGAGTTGGGCGAGGGGGTCTCGTGCTCCGTGCAGACCGGGCGCGCGATCGCCGAGGCGGGCCTGCACCCTGCCTCCGGCGGCGACGGCACCCAGCTCTGCTCCGGCGACATGCTGCTCGAGGCGCTCGTCGCCTGCGCCGGGGTGACGCTGCGCGCGGTCGCGACCTCCCTTGAAATCGAAGTGAGGTCGGGGACCGTCCACGCCGAGGGCGACCTCGACTTCCGCGGCACCCTCGCCGTCGATCGCGAGGCGCCGGTCGGCTTCTCGGCGATCCGCCTCCGCTTCGATCTCGACACCGACACCGACGGTGAGCAGCTCGACACCCTGCTGAAGCTGACCGAGCGTTACTGCGTCGTCTTCCAGACCATCGCCGGATCGCCGGAGCTGTCGACGACATTCGAGACCGCGTAGCGAGCGAGGATGGCCGGGCCGCTGCGACACCTGGGCGATCTGGCGAAGGCACGGGTGACGAGACGCTCGGCCGCGCGCGAGGACGGCCAGGCGCTCGGCGAGCTGGAGACAAGGCCGCTGGAGCTGCCGGCGGGTCTGGAGGTCGAATGGCTCGGCGTCTCCGGCTACCGGATCAGCTTCGCGGGGCAGACGCTGTTCGTCGACCCCTTCCTCTCGCGTGTGCCGTTCGGCGACCTCGTGCGGCGGCGCCCTACCCTTCCCGACCCTGCTGCGCTCGACCGCTTCGTCCACGCCCCGGGGGAGGTGGCCGGGGTCCTGGTCGGCCACACCCACTTCGACCACGCGGTCGACGCCCCGGCGATCGCGCGGCGCTTCGGCTGCAAGGCGTACGGCTCGAACTCGTTGGTGACGCTGATGGGCCTGCACGGCCTCGCCGAGCAAGCCGTGGAGGTCGAGCCCTACCGCACCTACGAGCTCGGCCCGTTCGAGGTCGGCTTCACCCCCAGCGTCCACTCGAAGCTGCTGCTCGGCCTCGCCGTCCCCTACGACGGCGACCTCACCTGCGAGCACCTCGACTCGCTGACGCCTGGCGCCTACCGCTGCGGCCAGGTCTGGGGGATCTCGATCGAGGTCGCGGGCATCCGCTTCTACCACCAGGGCAGCGCCAACCTGATCGACGAGGCGATCCGCGAGCGCGGCGTTGACGTCTTCCTCGCCGGCGTCGCCGGTCGCAGCTTCACCGAGGACTACTGGGAGCGGATCATCCCCCGCCTCGACCCCAAGGTGGTGGTCCCTACCCACTACGACAACTTCTTCCGGCCACTGGGCCGGCCGATGGAGTTCGTCTCCAACGTCCAGCTCTCCCAGCTCCCCGCGGAGATCGGCGCCGTCAGCCGCGACGCCCGCCTCGCGGCGCTGCCCCGCGCGGACCTCTAGAGACGCCTGCTCCGTTTGGGCTCCTATAGCGACCAAAGGGAGCAGGCAAGACGGCTCGCTCAAGCGCAGAGATGCTTGGCGACGATCTGGTCGATTGTGCCCTTGGTCCTGATCGTGGTCAGGCCCAAAGCGGCACCAATCGCCTTCGGGTCCAGCTCCGATTCGGACATGCCGCCGTTCGGCAGCCAGTAGAGCTCGCGGCCGTCGATCGCAAGGCGATCTTCGTCGGTGGCCAGGTCCAGGGCGTCCTTCCGTTGTTTTTTCGTGGGGCCGTCGAGGAGAAGTACGACCTGGAGCTTGCCCTTCGAGGCCGTCACCAGCGACGCCTCGAACGGCTTCGAGGCCGCGATCGAAAGCAGCTCAGGAGCGCTGCGCAGGAAGACCGGCACCGCATAGCCGAGCGCCTCGCCAAGCCCGGCTTCTATCCGTGCTGTCAGCTTCCCCTCGTCGCCTCCATCCGCGCCGAAGATCACGTTGCCGCTGGCCCGAAAGCAAGCGACGTCGGCAAAGCCCAGCGCCTCGAACTCCCGGCCCAACTCGTCGTTCTTGATCCGCCTACCGCCGAGGTTCATCCCGCGCAGGAAGGCCACGTAGCGCTCCATGCGCCAACTCTACGAGCCCCCTTACGACCGGTGGCTTGCGAGGATTGCCGGGTGAGCGCCGACTACAGCGAACTGCCGGCCGGCCTGCCGGTTCCCAAGGACGACGGCGCCGCCGATCACCTCATCGGGATGGCACTGCCGGAGGTCCGCCTCCCCTCGACCCTCGGCGGAACCGCCGACCTGGCCGAGTTGTCGCGAGATCGCCTCGTCGTCTACGTCTACCCCCGCACCGGCACACCAGGCGAACCGTCGCCCCCCGGCTGGGACGACATCCCCGGCGCCCGCGGCTGCACCCCGCAGAGCTGCGCCTACCGCGACAGCCTCGCCGAGTTCACCTCACTGGGCGCCGCCGTCTTCGGTATCAGCGCCCAGGGCCCAGACGAACAGCGCGAGTTCGCCGAGCGAGAGCACATCCCCTTCCCTCTGCTCGGCGACAGCGAGCTTCGCCTCCGCGACACACTGCGCCTGCCGACCTTCGAAGTCGAGGGAACAACCCTCTACAAGCGCCTCACCTTCATCGCGGAAGGCGGCAAGGTCGCCAAAACCTTCTACCCCGTCTTCCCGCCCGATCGCAACGCCGCCGACGTGCTGGTCTGGCTCAGCGACGCAGAAAGCGATCCACCGCTCGCGTGAACGGACGGCGCTCCTGAAAGAGGAAGGCGTGAGCACCAGGGAATATCGCAAGCTCTGAGCGTGGGACCCGGGCGGCGATCCTGCGCAGGTTCACCGGCGGCACCACCGGGTCCCTTGCACCGGCCGCGGCCAGGGTGGACGGGAAGAGTCCACCCAACTGGCGGTAATTGCGGTTGCTGCGCAGCCAGGGGTCCTCAGCCGCTACCTGGGCGCGGGTGGTTGCCGCGGGGACGTGGAAGTCGTCGGGGATCTCGCCGCTGCGGCTGGCGCGTTCGAGGCGACGCAGGAAGCGCCGGCCCTCGGCCTGGCGGTCGGGCGGGTAGAGCTCGTGGAGGATTTCCGCGTCAGAGGGGTGGGGCTTGCTGTCGATCGCCTGTGCCCTCGGGGTGCCGAGCACGGCATGGCTGCCGCCGGGGTTGGTGCCGGCGAGGATCAGGTGTGAGACGCGCCGCGGATGGTCGACAGCCAGGCGCTGAGCGGCGAAGCCGCCCATCGACCAGCCCAGGACGTCCGCCTTGGGCAGGCCGATCGCGTCCATCAGGCCGGCGGTCGCGTCCGCAAGCGAGTCGAAGGAGCGCCCGCGCCAGGGGCCCGACAGCCCCACGCCCGGGTAGTCGAAGAGGATCAGTCGGTGATCCTGGGCTAGCAGCCGCAGCAGCGCCGGATCCCATTCGGCCATCGTCGAGCCGGTGCCGATCAGCATCACCAGCGACGGCCCCTGGCCCCGTTCGTACCAGGCGATCCTGGTGTGCGCGACCGGGGATACCTGGACATCGGCCCGAAACGGCCGGGCGGAGCTCTGACCGCAGCCGGTGAAGAGGGCCGCCAGACCCAGGCAGATCGCCAGGCGAGCTTTCATCTGGCGGCAGCCTAAGGTCCGGGGCGGTCTCCTCAGACCAATCGCAGGAGGAGGAAGACCGCGAAGGCGAGGCCCATGGCGGCGAGCGACCAGAGCCAGATCCGAGCGTACGCGCCGATCAATCCATAGTTGCGGGGCTTGCCCCAGCGCGTCTCCCTGGGCTCGTCGGCTTCGGGGGATTCATCCCAATCGACCCGCTCGGCCTCTGTCAGTGTCTCCGCAAGCACGGCCTGCGCCGCCTCGACCCGGTCGGCGCGAACCATGACCTGACGCGACCCTCCGCCCGGGTTCAGCAGGCCAAAGCCGACAAGAGGCCCGTCAATGCCCGTCTGCCGCACAGCGCTGGGAATGCCCGCGCTCTCCAACAGCCCCTGGATCATCTCGGCTTCGACCCTGTCGCCGGCATGCGCAACGCCAACCAGCTCCTCTCCCGCACTCATACCCATTGCCGCAATTCTGACGTGTAGAGAAAAGCCACAAGCGACTGCGGGAACTCTGTAGTGGGCCTGACCGGACGGTATTTGAACCGACCCCTTTCCGAACGAATTAAGCAATTGCACGCCCTCGCTCTCGATAGTGCCAATCCTTCTTGAGATTGGAGATTGACGAAAAATGTAAAGTAATGATAAACTCTCGTTATGGCAGCCCTGTTTGCAGAACGGGACAGGCGAGCGCGACAAGGCCACGACGCTCAGCTTGCCCTCTACCGCCATGAGCTAGGCACCGCCGCCAATGAGCGGCAAGGGCATCTTCAAGCGGCAGACACAGCGACAAAGCGGATTGTTGAACTGCTCCCAGGTGCTGCTGATGCCGGGCTCTCAATCGCGGAAATTTCGCGCTTGACCGGCTACAGCCGCCCAACCCTTTATCGGTTGCTCAACGAAGCCCGACCGAAATACGACGCGGCCATCCGGTTCCGGAAGTGGGCAGAGATCCTCGACTCTGCGACCGAGCAGCTTGGGCATGCAGCGGGTCGAGATGAGTTGGCTGGCTTCGCCGGCATTACCGTTGATGAGCTTTGCGATCAGTTGACGAGGCTTTACGAGCACGCCGTCGCGCGCCTTGATTCGCTAGGGCCGGCCGCTGTATTGCTGGTCGAAATTCTTCCCAGCCTTCCCCATGTGGAGAAGGTCGTCCTGACCCACATTTTCTCCCACCGCATGTCTTTGGAGGAGGTTGCTCGCTCGGTAGATAGGCCGGTCGCGGAAGTTATCGTCTGGGCAGTTCTGGGCATGCTTCGCGCGTTGCCTGCAATCGATAAGCAGGCGGCCGAGAGTGCGCCTGCCTAGG
>DASSMU010000194.1:0-2688 GCA_035701465.1 Solirubrobacterales bacterium | reverse complement strand
CGGCCGAGACCACGTTCGACGTCGACGTGGGCGACCGAACCGAGCTCGAGTCTCACCTCGCCCGGCTTGCCGAGGAGCTCTGCCGGCGCCTGCGCAAGCGCGAGCTCGAGGGCCGCACGATCGGGATCAAGGTCCGGCTCGACGACTGGACCAACGCTTCCCGCTCCCACACGGTCGATGCGCCGACCAACGATCCCGCGGTCGTCCGGCCCGTCGCCCTCGACCTGCTGCGCGCCTACGACCCACAGCGGCCGGTTCGCCTGCTCGGCGTGCGGGTCGCCGGCTTCGAGGCGGAGGGCGCCTCCGAGGCGGACGACACCCCGGAGGCCCAGCTCCAACTCGGCCTCGCCGGCTGAGGCTCCCAGGACACGCCCCTGGCGGACGGGCCCTGACTACCGGCTGGCGAGCAGGACGTCCACGCCGGGAAAGCCGAGCCGCTGCTTCGTCGCCTCGGTCAGGTCGAAGTCGCGGCCGGCGACGTAGGGGCCGCGGTCAATCACCGGCACGGTGACGCTGCGGCCGTGGTAGCGGAGGGTCACCTTGGCGCCGCAGGGCAGCGTCTTGCTGGCGACGCCCAGCGTGCCCGGCTCGAGGGTGCCGCCGCAGGCCACCCCGTTGCCGTAGAGACCCGGCCCGTAGTAGGAGGCCTCGGCCTGACGGTAGGCGGTGAGGCGGCGCGAGACGCTGGCCGAGCCCCGCACCGCACGGTCGTGGATCCCGAAGGCGCGGATGCGGATGGCGCCCGGGCGACTCGGACTCCAGCGCACCGCGAAGGCGCCGTTCGGGCGCGTCCGCACCTTCAGCACGCCACCGCCGGACCCACGCAGGACCAGCTTCACCCGGTGCCGACCGGCCGGCCACACCCGGCCGCCGAGGACGACGCCACGGCCGCCGCTGATGGCGCTGTGTCGGGAGACGTGCAGAGAGACGTGGGAGGCCACCCTGGCGCGCCGGTGGTGATGCTGCGGCTGGGCCGCCAGGGACGTGCTTGCGGCGCAGGTCAAAGCAGCGGCCACCACCGCGGGCAGGAGGTATCGCATCGTTCGATCGCTCGCTTCTCGGCTGCCTACGGGGTTAGCTGACGGGCTCGCGGCTGCCGGCACGGTGCCGGGCAGCCGTTACGGACGGCTCGCCGTCCGATTCGCCCCCGTCGCGGCCGAGAACTGACCGTGACCTTGGGTCCCCCGCTCCCGGCGCACTCGCGCGGGACTCGGCAGATGGGCTCGTTCGTTATGGACGAGCCACCGTAGGGAACTCCGAGCGGGCTATCGGTGACCGAAGTCACGTTGGCGACATCCTCATGCGATCTTGCAAATCGCTCTGCAAAGCCGATGACAGGGCCCTCACAGGCAGGGTCGGGCGTGTGCGAAGATTGGCCCGTGAGTGCAGACCGTTTGACTGGGCTCGACTCCTCCTTTCTCCACATGGAGAGAGCAGGCGCCCACATGCACGTCGCCTCGACCAGCATCTTCGAAGGCTCGGCCCCGAGCCACGCGAAATTCCGCGACCACATCGCCTCGCGCCTGCACCTGGTCCCGCGCTTCCGCCAGAAGCTGCGCTTCGTCCCCTTCGGCCAGGGACGCCCGGTCTGGGTCGACGACCCCCACCTCAACCTCGACTACCACGTGCGCCAGACCGCGCTGCCGGCGCCCGGCTCCGAGGAGCAGCTGCGCAACCTGGCGGCGCGGATCTTCTCCCAGCAGCTCGACCGCAGCAAGCCGCTCTGGGAGCTGTGGCTGGTCGAGGGCCTGGCGGGCGGCCACTTCGCGATCATCGGCAAGAGCCACCACGCCCTCGTCGACGGCGTCTCCGGCGTCGACATCACGACCGTCCTCTTCGACCTCGAGCGGGAACCGGCCAACCCGCCGGCGCGACCGCCGAAGTGGGCGCCGCGTCCGGAGCCCACTGACCTCAAACTCCTCGGCGATGCCCTGCGCGAGCGTGCCACCAGCCCGCGCGAGATCGTCCGCGGCGTGCGCGCCGCCCTGCGCGGGCCGCGCCAGGTGCTGAGCGGAATCGGCGACGCGAGCAAGATGGTCGGCGCCGGCATGTCCGCGCCCTCGACGCCCTTCAACGTCGAAATCGGCCCCCACCGCCGGATTGCCTTCGTCCGCACCGACCTCCCCGCCCTGAAGGCGGTCAAGGACGAGCACGGCGGTACCGTCAACGACGTCGTCCTCTCCGTGGTCACCGGGGCGATCGGCAACTACCTGCGCGCCCGCGGACACGACACCGAAGGCCTCGAGATGCGGGCGATGGTCCCGGTCAGCGTCCGCGCCGACGAGGAGCACGGCGCGCTAGGCAACCGGATCTCGGCGATGATGGCGCCGCTGCCTGTCTGGTGCGAGGCGCCGGTCCAGCGCCTGCATCTGATCACCGAGACGATGGGCGACCTGAAGGGCTCGGGACAGGCGGTCGGCGCCGAGATCCTCACCAGGATCGTCGACTTCGCGCCGACCACGATCGCCTCCCAGGCGGCCCGCCTGCAGCCCGCCCAGCGCTTCTTCAACCTCGTAGTCACCAACGTGCCGGGACCGCAGTTCCCGCTCTACGTGCTCGGGCGCGAGCTCGAGACCGTGGTGCCGGTGGCGTTCCTGCCGGAGCGGCACGCGCTCGCGGTGGCCAACTTCTCCTACAACGGCAAGATCAGCTTCGGCCTGCTCGGCGACTTCGACGCGATGGAGGACA
>DASSMU010000193.1:0-11191 GCA_035701465.1 Solirubrobacterales bacterium | reverse complement strand
ATCAGCGCGAAGGAGGTCGCGTCGACGTAGCTCCAGCGCTTGTCCTCGTGCTGCTCAAGGATCTCCCAGGCCCGCACCTCCGTCGGCCGATCCAGGTGGACGAGATCGATCGCGCCACCCTCGTGGAAGCGCCGCCCCCAGGCAATCGCCTCGGCGCGACCGACCCGGACCATCAGGGCCGTGTAGGTCTCGGCGAAGACGTAGTTGGAGGTGAAGAGCGCAGCGCCCTCGGATATCAGCCCACGGAGCGCCGACCGCGCCGGCTCGTGCTCCGCCTCCGAGGAATTGCGCAGCGCAACAAAGGCGCTCGTATCGACGAATACCGACTTCATCAGCCGTAGATATCGCGGTCGAGGGTGCTGACGCTGGTCTTTTCCCGGCCCTTCCCGGGCGCCTCGTCGACGAGATAACTCAGCAGGGGATCGGCGCCTGAGTCGAGCCCGCGGGCCCGCTCGGCATCGATCAGACCGCGCACGACCGCAGCGATGCTGCCCGCCTCCCCCGCGCGCTGCTTCAACCAGCGGTACTGGCCCTCGTCGAGATATAGCTGGGTTCGATGCGTCATGCTGTAATACAGCCTACGCCCCGCACCCGACGGAATCCCGCCCACGCCGATCCGCAAGGAATCCACCAGCCCACCCAGCGGCGGCAGGGGCCGAGGGGCGGCCCCGGCGAGCCGCCCCTCCGCCACCCTCATTTGAACGCCACCTTGTCGACGGCCTCCTTGATCTTGTTGACGATCACGTCGGCCAACTCGGTCCCCTGCTTGCCGTTGAAACCCTTCATCGCGGCGACCATCCCGACCATCAGCAGCGAGACGAGCAGGATCAGGCCGACGTACTCGACCGTCCCCTGGCCGCGCTCGCGGCCCGCCAGCGAGCGGATCGCCCGCACCCGCCCGTCGATCGCGGCGTGCACGTACCCCATCAGTGCGTAAAGCATCGACTACCTCCTCTTGCGATTTGAGGCCCGATGCTCGGGGTTCGGGACGCACCGAACAAGACGCGAATGTGCCAACTCTCAGACGGGATACCGGCCTGAGTCGCCATCCCCACGCCGATCGGTCTAACCGCGCGGATACGCTCAGCCGGTGCGCGTCCTGGTAGTCACCAACTTCACCCCCGACGCCTCGACCCCGCAGCGAGGACGCTGGGTCCGCGACCAGGTAGAGGAGATGCGCCGGCTCGGCACCGAGGTCGAGCTGTTCGGCTTCCCCCGCGGCAAGCAGCACTACCTCCCTGCCACGTTGCGCCTGCGCAGGCTGCTGCGGCAAGAGCTCTTCGACCTGGTCCACGCCCACTACGGCCTGGTCGGCTGGTGCGCACGGCTGGCAGGCGCCCGGCCGCTGGTGGTCAGCTTCCACGGCACCGACGTACGGCACCCGATCGTCGGCTCGATGTCGAGGCGCCTCGCCCGGCGGGTCGACCTCGTCGCCGCGGTCTCGCGGGCGCTCTTCGCCACCGAGAACGACCGGCCCGGGCTCCCCGCGGTTGCGGGCGCCGCGGTGCTCCCCTGCGGACCGGACCTCAGCCGCTTCCGGCCCCTGGAGCGGACCGAGGCGCGGCGCCGGCTCGGGCTCGACCCCGAGGGCCGCTATCTGCTCTTCCCGGCCGATCCCGCCCGCCCCGAGAAGCGGTACGACCGCGCGGCCGAGCTGGCCAGTGCCTGCGACGCAGAGCTGCTGACCGGCGGCTCGATCGACCCCGACGAGATGCCGCTCTGGGTCAACGCCGCCGGCGCCGTGCTCGTCACCTCCGACTACGAGGGCTTCGGCCTCGCCTGCGTCGAGGCCCTTGCCTGCGACGTGCCGGTCCTCTCCACCCCGGTCGGGATCGCCCCCTTCGCCCTCGCCGGCGTCGCCGGAGCGCTCTGCGCGCCCTTCGGCCTCGATGCCTGGGTGGCCGCCGGCCGCGCGCTGCTGGACTCGGCCGACCCGCGGGTCGACGGCGCCGCCCGTGCCGCGTCCCTCTCCGCAGCTCGCATGGCGGAGCGCACGATCGTCGCCTACCGCGCCGTCCTTGCCGGGGCGTAATAGATTGAGCGGGATGGGTGACGCAAGCGGCCGGCCGGAGGGCGAGGACCTCAGCACGCAGGTGGAGATGGCGAAGCGGCGGCTCGAGGAGGCCGCAGCGGCGGCCAGCGCGGCCGAGACCCGCGTGGCGGCCGAGATCGAGGCGCTGGAGACCGACCTGGAGAAGGAGCGGGCCCGCGCCTCCGAGGCGCTGGAGGAGTTGCGGACGGCCCATGCGGAGGAGCTGCGCCGCGAGCGCGAGGCCAGGGAGCAGGTGGTCGCCGAGGCCCAGGGCCGCCTCGCCGAGATCGAGGCGCAGACTGAGGCCGCGGAGCGGCGGATCGAGGCGGCCGAGTTGCGTGCCGCCGAGGCGGAGGGCGCGATCGACGACGAGCGCGCCCGCGCCCGCGAGGCGGCCGCGGCCTGGCTTCGCGGTCAGGTCGACTCGATCAGGCGAGAGGCAGGACCGCGATAGCGCCCAGCGCCGAGTTCGACGTCGCCGTCGTCGGCGGCGGCGCGGCCGGCCTCTGGACCGCCCTGCGGGCGGCGGAGGGCGGTGGCAAGGTCTGTCTGGTCTCGCGCACGCCGCTCTCGCAGAGCGCGAGCTTCTGGGCGCAGGGGGGCCTCGCCGCGGCCCTGGAGCCAGGCGACACCCCGGCCCAGCACGCCGCCGACACGATCGCCGCCGGGCGCGGGCTCTGCCGTCCCTCGGCGGTCCAGGCGCTGGTCGACGAGGCACCCGGCGCGGTCCGCGAACTGAGAGCGCGTGGCGTCGCATTCGATTTAGGCGCGGACGGTGAGCTCTCCCTCGGCCTCGAGGGAGGCCACACCCGCCGCCGCATAGTCCACTCTGGAGGCAGCGCTACCGGCCACGAGATCACCTCGAAGCTCGCGGCGATGGTCGACGCCGAGCCCGGGATCGAGGTGCGCGAGCGGACGTCGATGGCAACGCTGTGGAGCGACAGCGAGCGCTGTCACGGCGTGCTCACCGACGGCGGCGAGATCGCCGCGGCAGCGACGGTGCTTGCCACCGGCGGCGCGGCGGCCCTCTGGCGGCGCACAACCAACCCCTGGGGTGCGATCGGTGCCGGCCCGACGATGGCTGCGGCGGCCGGTGCCGCCCTCGCCGACCTCGAGTTCTGCCAGTTCCACCCCACCGCCCTCTACCTGCCCGGCACCCGCTTCGACGGGCTGCTCGTGACGGAGGCGGTGCGCGGCGAGGGGGCGACCCTGCTCGACGCGGCGGGGCGCCGCTTCACCGACGAGCTCGCCCCGCGCGACGCGGTAACCGCCGCGATCCTCGACCGGCTCGAGGCCGACGGCACTGACGCGGTCATGCTCGACCTGCGGGGACTTGACCCCACCCGCTTCCCCAACGTCTTCCAGTCGCTGGCCGAGGCGGGGCTCGACCCGACCGTCGCGCCGGTCCCCGTCTCCCCGGCGGCCCACTACACGATGGGCGGGATCGCAGTCGACCTCGACGGGCGCTCCTCCCTGCCGGGCCTCTACGCCGTCGGCGAGTGCTCCTGCACCGGCCTGCATGGCGCCAACCGGCTCGCCTCCAACTCGCTCAGCGAGTGCTTCGTCTTCGGCGGTCGCGCCGCGGCCGCGGCGCTCGGGGAGGCCGCCGCAGGCAAACCGCCCGAGCCCGGCGAGTGGCGCTTCACGCCCCCGAACGAGGCGACCCGCGACGCCGTCTGGGCACTTGCCGGACCGCTGCGCCATCCCGACCGGCTCGAAGAGCTGCTCGGCGATCCCTACCCGCTGGCCGCCGCGATCGCCGCCTGCGCGCTGGCACGACGCGAGTCGCGCGGTGGCCACCTCCGCAGCGACTTCCCTAGCGCCGATCACGAACTCGACGGAATCCACATCGTCCGCGGCCCCGGCGGCGAGATCCGCCACGAGGGCTGGCGCTGACTTCGCCTTTTCCGGTCCAATAGCACGGTTAAGTGCGAACTCAGCCGGATAGGTAGCGTCGGGACGATGTTGCTCGGAGTCGACGTGGGCGGAACCTTCACCGACGCCGTGCTTCTCGACGGCGAAACGGTGCACACGGCGAAGCTGCCGACCACGCCCGAGGACCAGTCCCTGGCGGTGATCGCGACGGTCGAAGAGGTGCTGCGGCGGGCGGGGGCCTCCGCCAGCGAAGTCAAGTCGTTCGCCCATGGGATGACGGTCGGCACCAACGCCCTGCTCGAGGAGCGAGGTGCCCGCACCGCCCTGATCACGACGCGCGGATTCGCCGACCTGCTCGAGATCGGCCGCCAGGACCGGCCCGAGTTCTACCGGCTCTGCGCGTCGAAGCCGGCGTCGCTGGTGGGCCCGGAACTGCGCTTCGAGGCGGACGAGCGGACCGGACCGGGCGGCGCCCTCGAGCCGCTCGCCAAAGACGAGCCGGAGCGTCTGGCCGCGCTGCTGCGGGAGAGCGGCGCCGAGGCGGTCGCGGTCTGCCTGCTCTTCTCATACCTCGACCCCGGCCACGAGCGACGCATCGCCGAGCACATCCGCGCAGCGGTTCCCGGCCTGCACGTCTCCGCCTCGCACGAGGTTCTCCCTCGCTTCCGCGAGTACGAGCGCTGCTCGACGACGGTCATCGACGCCTACCTCTCGCCCCTGCTCGATCGCTACCTTGGCCGTCTCGGGGACGCCGCTGCGACAGCCGGTCTGCCGCGGCCGCTGGTGATGCGGTCCTCCGGCGGCCTCGCAACCGCCGACGAGGCGGCCCGCGCCGGCGCCTGGAGCGTCCTCTCCGGACCCGCGAGCGGCGCCGTCGGCGCCGGCCTGATCGCCCGCGCCTGCGGCGACGGCAACGCACTCGGCCTCGACATGGGCGGCACCTCATGCGACGTCTGCCTGGTCGAGGCAGGAGAGGTGCAGCGGACCGACTCCCGCACGATCGGCGGCCGCGTCATCCAGCTGCCGATGGTCGACGTGCACACGGTCGGCGCGGGCGGTGGCTCGATCGGCTGGCGCGACGCGGGCGGCGCCCTGCGGGTGGGCCCGCAATCGGCCGGCGCCGACCCCGGACCCGCCTCTTACGGGCGTGGCGGCAGCGACCCCACCGTGACCGACGCCAACCTGCTGCTCGGGCGCCTCGCCCCGGATTCCGAGCTGGCCGGAGGGGTCCTCCTCGACCTCGATGCCGCCCGCGCCGCCGTCGGCAACCTCGCCAAGTCACTCGGCCTGGACGAGATCGAGACCGCCGAGGGGATCGTCCGCGTCGCCAACCAGGAGATGGTGCGGGCGCTGCGAGTCGTCACCGTCGAGCGAGGAGTCGACCCGCGGCGCTTCGCCCTCCTCCCCTTCGGCGGCGCCGGCCCGATGCACGCCGCCTCCATTGCCGCCGAGATGGGCATCGGGCGCATCCTCTGCCCGCGATCGGGCGGGGTCCTCTCGGCGCTCGGACTCTGCGCCTCCGACCGTCGCCGCGACACAACCCGCACCGTGATGCTGAGCGGCGCCGACCTCACCGCCGGACGCATCGCCGCCGAGGTCGACGATCTGGCCTCGAGCCTCGAAGGAGGACTGCCCGGCGCCGAGACCGGGGTCGTCTACGAACTGCGCTATGCCGGTCAGGCCTTCGAGCTGCCGGTGCCCGGCGACGTCCGACCCGACCCGGCCGACCTCGCCGAGCGCTTCGCCGTGGCCCACGAGGAGCGCTACGGCCACCGCGACCCCGAGGGCGAGGTCGTCCTCGTCCACATCCGCCTGGCGATGGTCGCGACGGGACCGCAGCCGCGGCTGGCGGCAGCGACGGGACGCGGCCTCGAAGAGAGCGCCCGGAGCGTGCGATTTGGCGGCGAGTGGCTGGACACCCCGGTCCTGCGAGGCGAACCTCCGGTCGGCCTCGAGGCCGACGGACCGGCAGTCTTCGAGCTTCCCGAGGCGACTTTCGTGTTGCCACCGAACTGGAGCGCCGAAGTCGACGGCAGCGGCACGATCGCCGCGGAGACGATCCCGTGAGCGATTTCGACCCGATCTCCTTGCAGGTGATGATCGGCGGCCTGCGCGCCGCCTGCGACGAGATGGGCGCGGCGCTGATCCGCTCCGCCTACTCGGCCAACATCAAGGAGCGCCACGACTGCTCGACCGCGATCTTCGACCTGGGCGGCGAGCTGGTGATGCAGGCCGAGCACATCCCGGTGCACCTGGGGTCGATGCCGGACGCGGTCGCCGCGGTCGTCGATTTGGAGCAGCGCCCCGGCGCGGCCTGGATCCTCAACGACCCCTACCGCGGCGGCACCCACCTGCCCGACATCACCCTGATCTCCCCCGTCTTCGACGACGCCGGCCTGCTCGGCTTTGCGGCCTGCCGGGCCCACCACGCCGACGTCGGCGGCCCGACCCCCGGAAGCATGCCCGCGGGCTCGACCAGCCTCGCGGAGGAGGGGGTGACGATTCCGCCCACCCTCGCCGAGCCCGAGACCCTGCGCGAGCTCGCTTCCCGCATGCGCTTCCCCCACCAGCGGCTCGCCGACCTGCGTGCGCAGGCCGCCGCCAACAGGGTCGGCACGCTGCGCCTGACCGAGCTCGCCGAGCGCCACGGACGTGAGCACCTGCGCGCCGGGATGGAGGAGATCCTCGCCTACGCCGAGCGCCGCACCCGCGCCGCCCTCGCCGAACTGCCCGACGGAAGCTACGCCGCGGAGGACGTACTCGAGGACGATGCGCGCGGGGGGCCGAACGACGTCACCCTGCGGGTCGAGGCGACGATCCACGGCGACGCCCTCACCCTCGACTTCACCGGGACCGACCCCCAGGTCGAGGGCAACCTGAACTGCCCGCTTTCGGTGACGAAGTCGGCGGCCTTCTTCGCCGTGCGGGTGCTGACCGACCCCGACGCGCCACCCTCGGCCGGCGCCTACAGGCCGATCGAGGTGATCGCCCCGCCGGGCTGCCTGCTCAACGCCGAAGCGCCTGCCGCGGTCGCCGCCGGCAACGTCGAGACCTCGAGCCGCGTCGCCGACCTCGTCATCTCCGCCCTCGGCGGCGCCCGGCCCGTACCGTCCCAGGGGCAGGGAACGATGAACAACCTCACCCTCGCCGGGGAGGGCTTCACCTATTACGAGACTCTCGGCGGCGGCCAGGGCGCCTGCCCGGACGCCGACGGCCCCAGCGCCATCCACGTCGCGATGTCGAACACACTCAACACCCCGGTCGAGGCGCTGGAGAGCGAATTCCCGCTGCGGGTGCGCGAGCTGTCGCTGCGCCACGGCAGCGGCGGCGCCGGGCGTCACAGCGGCGGGGAGGGCATCGTCCGCGAGATCGAGGCACTAGCCCCGATGCGCTTCAGCCTGATCGCAGAGCGCCGCCGCCACCCACCCCGCGGTCGCGACGGAGGCGAGGACGGCGCCCCTGGCCGCAACCTGCGCAACGACGAGGAGCTACCGGGCAAGGCTGAGGGCGAGCTGCATCCCGGCGACACGATCCGAATCGAAACCCCCGGCGGCGGCGGTCACGGCACCGCGTAATAGGGGGGCGCTGCCTTGGCCTGCGCACGGGAATCCCGAAGTGTGGTGCACATTGCATGTACAATGCGCCAACGGCATGCCTGCAGCAAAGACCGGGGAGACCCGAGACCGTCGCTGGAACCTACGCGTTGAGGACTCCGAGGATGCCCTTGTCCGAGCTGCAAGCGACCTGTCCGAGACCAAGTTCAGCAGCTTCGTCCGGGCCGCGGCGGTTTCAGAGGCCCGGCGCATCCTCGCCGATCGGACCCGGTTTCCACTCGACAGCTCCGAATGGGAGCAGTTCGCACAGCTCCTGGACAGGCCCCCGCAAGTCCCCGACGGACTCCGCGGCCTCTTCTCGAAGCCAAGCGTCTTCGAATAGCAAGTGACGTTCACGCCGCCCGAGCCGCTGCGGGGTAAGCACGAGCTCGGCGACTTCTGCTGCGAAGAAGATGCCCTGGACAACTGGCTTCACCGTCACTCCAGGCATGCCGAGGCAGCCGGTTCGGCACGCACCTTCGTCACCACCGACGGAAACCGAGTTGTCGGTTTCTACGCGCTCGCCATCGGCCAGGTTGAGCCCGACGATGCGACAGAACGGCTGCTGAAGGGCCAACCAGCAAAGCGGCCGATCCCAGTCCTGATCCTCGCCCGGCTCGCGGTCGATCGCGACCATCAGAAAAAGGGAGTCGGCAGATCGTTGCTCCAGGACGCCCTGCTTCGCTGCGCCGGGGTCGCCGAGTCAGTCGGGGTACGCGCCGTTGTGGCCCACGCAAACGAGACAGCGAGCGACTTCTATGGCCAATTCGGCTTTGAAGCCTCTCCAACCGACCCCCTCCACCGAATCCTGCTCATGAAGGACCTACGGCTCTTGCTCGACGAATTCAGCAAGCCTTAGCGCGGCCTGTCAAACCATGTGGAAGTCCAGTCCAAGTCCGGCTTCTACAGAGAAGGGATAGGTGTGACGGTGCTCACATTTGGTGATCGGACGATCCTGGTCTAGAATGCCGAATTCGGGCGGCTGGTTGCGCCTGGACAGGGTTCGAGGCTTCTCCTCCCGGTCACAGATCCAACTGACCTTCTCAAAAGGTACGACTTCAAATGCCGATCGCTTTCAAGGAATGGGCCGTAACGGTCCGCGCGCTCGCCGAGGGCGAGCAGCTGCTGACCCTCCGCAAGGGAGGAATCCGCGAGGAGAACAAGCACTTCGAGCTCGATCATGAGCGCTTCTTCCTTTACCCCACCTTCGACCACCAGCAGAACAACCTGGTGCGCGAGTCTCACCACCCCGAGCTGGGCCGGGCGCTCGAGGAGGGTGTCTGGGGCGAGGAGGAACCGCCGGCCAAGGCACTGATCCAGGACGGCGGCATCGCCCAGCCCGAGCGGGTCCGGCTGCGCGCCTGGGCGGAGGTCACCGACCACATCACGGTCACCGATCCCCGCATCGTCGACGGCCTCTCCCCCTACTACGTCTGGACCCCGGACTACGCCGAGAAGCGGCTCAACTGGAAGCGGCGCCACCCGCTGCACGTGCTGCTGCTGCGGGTCCACCGCATCCCCCGCCCCGTCACCGTCAAGGTCCGCGAGGAGTACCACGGCTGCCGCTCCTGGGTCGAGGTCGATCGCGAACTCCCTTTCGAGGGCACCCCGGTGATGGCCGACGAGGAGTTCGATCGCGCCCGCGCGGAGATCCTCGGAGTTTGCGGCGCCGCCGAGCCTGTACTGGTCTAAGTAGCGAGTAGCCTCGCCCGGTGCCCTGGGTCGAGACTGAATCCTTGAGCTTCACCGCGCGCCATGACAGCGGCGACGCTGCCTTCGCCGAGCGGACGCTGGACCGGATGGAGGAACTGCGGCTGTGGCTCGAGGACCGCTTCGAGCAGGTGCCCGGCGGCGTCACGGTCGTCGTCCACACCAGCCCGGCCTGGCTCTCCCTCGCCCACCCCTTCCTGCCCCTCGCCCGCTGGTCCGCCGCCGCCGCCGGGCGCCGCTACCTGGCCGGCTGGGCGATGGCAACCGAGCTGCACGTGCTCAACGATCCCCACATGGAGCGCCGCGCCGCAGGCGACGACTCCCGCGAGGCGCTGCGAGGCACCGCCGAGCGCCTCTACGCGCAGCTGGTGATCGCGGCCAACAACCCGGTGCTGCCGCCCTCTTGGACGCCGCGCCGCTTTGCCCGCTACCTGCAATGGGCCTGGCTGGTCGAAGGCGGCGCCCAGTACTTCTCCCGCCAGGTCGGCCTCTACCGGGCGGCGGTGATCCGCCGCCTGCGCGAGAGCGCGCGCGCCTCGTTCCCGCCGTCGCGGCGCGACGCGGTGATCCTCGGCGGCACGATCTTCGACCTGCTCGAGACCGAGCGCGGCCCGGAAGCCTGCCGCCGCCTCGTCCTCGATCTGCGGCCCGGTGGCGCGACGCCGACTCTTGAGGCAGCCTTCGAGGCGCGCATCGGCGAGATCGAGGCGGCCTGGCGCGACTACCTGCGCGAGGTTTCCCGGCCCAGCGTCGGCTAGTCCGGGCCCTGCGTTCCCTCGAGCACTTCGCGCGCCTTCTCGGCGGCCGCCTCGGGAACGAGGATCTGCCGCGGCCCGGCAGCGAGGAACTCGGGGTTGTCGACGGTTCGCTGGACCATGCTCGGGATGCCGTACTCACCCAGCAGGGCCTGGATCATCTCCGCCTCCATCTGCTGTCTGGCGAAGGCGACCTTGACCAGGCGCCCGCTATTCGACGACGAGCTCGGCATCGGCGATCTTCAGGTCTTTCAGCCAGTAGCCCTTGACGACCGGGCTCTCGGGGTCTTCGAACGAGACGATCACCCAGATCGCGTCGGGCCAGCTGACCGCCTGGTTGACGTCGGTCTGCGAGGGATAGGCGGCGCTCTTCGTGTGCGAGTGGTAGATCGCCAGCATCTCCTTGCCGTCGTCTTCGATCGCCTTCAGCGCGTTGTACTGGCCCTGCGGGTCCATCTCGAAGCGGAGCGGGCTGGCCGCCGAGTTGACGACCGGGATCACCACGCTCGCCTCCCCATCGACACCGCCGACCATCCCGCAGCACTCGTTGGGCAGGTCCTCGCGCGCGTGCGCGACCATCTCGTCGATCAGGGACTGGGAAATCCGCATCTCAGCCAGCCGGCCGGGGCCCGATTACCACCAAACAGTGGATTCGAGGTTCTCGATCTCCTCGACCGGCTTGGTGTAGACGCCGGAGGACAGGTACTTCCAGCCGTCGTCGGGGATCAGGAAGACGATGTTGCCGCTGTCCAGCTCGCCGGCGATGCGGACGGCGATCGCGGCGATCGCGCCGGAGGAGACGCCGGCGAAGATGCCCTCCTCGTCGAGCAGCTTCCTGGTCCAGACGACCGCGTCGCGGTTGGAGACCATGATCTTGCGGTCGAGCAGGGTGATGTCGATGATCGGCGGGATGAAGCCGTCGTCGAGCGAGCGCAGGCCGTGGACCATCTCGCCCTGCATCGGCTCGGCGGCGACGATCAGCGTCTCCGGGTTCTCCTCCTTGAGGCGGCGGCCGTTGCCCATCAGCGTGCCGCCGGTGCCGAGGCCGGCGACGAAAGCGGTGACCTCGTCGAGCTCTTCGAGGATCTCGACCGCGGTGCCGTTGTAATGGGCGTCGGGGTTGGCCTCGTTGCCGTACTGGTAGGGCATGTAGTACTGCGTGTCCGCGGCCATCTCCAGCGCTACCTCGACTGCGCCGTTGGAGCCCTTTGCGCCATCCGAGTAGA
>DASSMU010000192.1:0-17722 GCA_035701465.1 Solirubrobacterales bacterium | reverse complement strand
GCGCGAAGTCGGCTTCGTCTTCCAGCACTACGCCGCCTTCAAGCACATGACCGTCTTCGAGAACGTCGCTTTCGGGCTGAAGATCCGCAAGATGGAGAAGACGAAGATCTCCGCCCGTGTCCACGAGCTGCTGCAGCTGGTCCAGCTCGACGGGCTCGCCGAGCGTTACCCGTCCCAGCTCTCCGGCGGTCAGCGCCAGCGGATGGCGCTGGCGCGGGCGCTTGCGGTCGAGCCGCAGGTGCTGCTGCTCGACGAGCCCTTCGGTGCGCTCGATGCCAAGGTGCGCAAGGACCTGCGCACCTGGCTGCGCCGCCTCCACGACGAGATGCACGTGACGACGATCTTCGTCACCCACGACCAGGAGGAGGCGATGGACGTCGCCGGCCAGCTGGTCGTGATGAACGAGGGCCGGGTCGAACAATCGGGCACGGCCGACGAGCTCTACGAGCAGCCGGCGACCGAATTCGTGATGAGCTTCGTCGGCGAGGTCACCCGGCTCGGCGAGCACTTCGTCCGCCCGCATGACATGGCGGTCGCGCTCGACCGCGACGACGGCGCCGAGGAGGCGATGGTGCAGCGCATCGTCGCCCTCGGCTTCGAGATCCGGGTCGAGTTCGTGCTCGGCGACGGCACCGAGGTCTGGGCCCAGCTGACCCGAGCCGAGCTGCAGAAGCTCGAGCTGCGCGAGGGCCAGATCGTCTACCTGCGGCCCGGCCAGACCAAGAGCTTCAGCGGTGATGTCCCGCCGTCCCAAGGCAACGGGGCCTCGACTCCCCGTGGCACCCGGGACGGCGGCGACGCAGAGGTATCTGCAGCCGTCTGAGGAGGCGAGGGGCGGGGTGCGCTTTGCCGGGTGGCGCCCCGCCCCAATTCGCCGCTGAGAATGATTATGCGCCCCCGGCGCCCTTGCTGACTTCGTTTTTTAGGGGGCTATGGCACCGGAAAGCGCGAAGTCAGCGAGGGGGCCCCGCTTTGGGTCGCTCTGCCCTCCGTATCTCAGGTGCTATTCTTGAGTTAGATGGTCAATAAAACCGAGAAAGGAGACGCGGTGAACGGTCCACCTTCCAAGACGACGTTCGTCTCACGCGGCAGGCTGAATGGTGTCCTTCGCCAGGGACCCCCGGGAGGGGGGCCGGCCGAAGGCACCGGCACCCAGCCTGGGCGCGAGCGGAGCAGTGTCGACGAGCTCGACACCCAGGCGTTCGAAGCCCTCTACTACCGGGCCCGCCTGATCCTTGGCGAGCCGCTTCAGCGCCCCGGCCGCTTCCAGCTTCGCGGCCACTGAGCTTCCTCGAGACCCGACCGCGCCGCCGATCCCCCGGCGCGGTCGGGCAAAACCCCGCCGACGGGTCGAAATCCGGAACCAGGGTCCGGATTTCGTCCCGTCGGCCCACTTTGGGGTTCTTTGGAGGCTTCTGGGGCTTCCGGGCGCTGCGGGTAGGCCTGGACCGCCAGGTTCCAGCCCTTCAGCGCGAAGGCCACGTTTTTCGCGCCTGCGTACTGGACCGCGACGGTGTGGCCGCCCTTTTGCAGCACCGTCGTCTGCATCACTGTCTGTGTCAGCGGGACGGGCGCCGGCGAGCTCGCCGTGACGGGGGCGAAGTTGACTTTTCCGGTGGTCTGGCCATCAACGAGGATCTGGATCGGGCAGGCGAGGTCCGCCGTCGGTTTTTCCGCCGTGCACGTCGCGTTGCCGGAGAAGGTGATCACCGCGGAGCCGGTGCCGGGCATCCCGAACGAGGTGAATGCGGTCGGAATGTACCCGGGCGTCGTCGCTGTGCTGCCGAAGACGGCCGTTCCGGCCGCGATCCCGACCACCGGCGTGAGCGGCGCCTCGGCCTTCTTGACGAAGGTGTTGCCGGCGGCCTTCTTCTTCAGGTAGAGCGTCGTCGCCTTCTTGTTCGAGACGTAGAGGTGGGCAGCCGTCTTGTTGGTGAGGAAGGGCGACCCCGCCAGCGACGGCGTCACCGCGATCGCCGCGGCTAGCACCGCTGCCAGCGCGACCACCGTGGTGGCGCGAAGCGTGGACAGTCTTCTTTTGAGCAATGGAACCTCCGTGTTCAGGGCCGCCGGGGTGGCCTTTCTTAGTAAGAAGGTCAATAAAGTACAGAAGCTGGTAGGGTAATGTCGAGTTAGCCAATCAAGAAACTCTTGTACCCGGCAGGAAAGGAAGCAAAGTCGAGATGAGGATCAAGACCATTGCCATATCGGCGATCGCCCTGGTGGCGCTTGCCGTACCGGCTTCTGCCGGCGCCGTGACCCTGATCGGGTCGGGCTCGGTCGCCGCGCAGCCTGTGCTGCAGGCGCTCTTCAGCACCTACACGAAGAAGGTCAACCACAAAGTCCACTTCGTCTACACGGCAAACGGGGGCAACGCCGGAGTCAAGGACGTTCAGAACGGCGCCAGCCAGTTCGCTGGTCAGGCCCGCACCCCGCTGCCCAGTGATGCCGGGACGACCTACATCAAGTTCTACCTCGACGGGCTCTGCATCGACGTCAACCCGAAGAACAAGCTCGGCAACATCAGCATCCAGCAGACCCACGACATCTACCGAGGTCTGCTCACCAACTGGAGCCAGGTTCCGGGTTCCGGCCTCGAAACGACGATCGACCCGGTCGGCCGCGACACCAACGGAGGGACGTACAACTTCTTCCTCCAGGCCGTCCTCAACAACGAACTACCGTCGTCGAACGTCAACGCGCTGACCGCCGACGGCCTCGTCGTCAACGCGGTCAAGCAGGACCCCAGCGCGATCGGCTACGACGGCCTCGCCTGGCAGGGCAAGGGCCAGAAAACGCTCAACGTGAACGGCGTTCCCTGCAAGGCCGGCAAGATCAGCGTCGAGCCGCTCAAGTACCCGCTCTCGCGCTACATCTTCCTGGTGCTGCCGGGGGACGGCAGCTCGAGCCCGCCGGCGCTGGGCAAGTTCATCGACTGGGCGCGCCGCAGCCCCCTGGCCGGGGAAGCGATCTCCAAGGCCGGCGGTGTCCCCGCCTTCAACAAGAAGGCCAAGAAGCGCTAGATGGAGGAGCAGTACCTCTCCGAGTACGGCCCCAAGTGGTCGGATCAGCGCGCCGGGCGGATGCTCGGCGCGCTGGTCTGCGCCGTGGTCGGGCTGCTGTTGGCGCTGATCGTCACCGTCTTCGTCCGCGCCTGGCCCTCCTTCTCTCACAACGGCCTGGCCTGGTTCGGGGCTGGCGGCAGCGTCGAAGAACAGCTCAACCAGATCTACCTCTCCGGCCTCAGCGGAGCCGAATACGTCTACACCTTCCACGCCTGGCAGCTGATCTGGAGCACGCTCCTGATCACCGGCGGGGCGGTGACGATCGCCCTCTTCTCGGCGCTCTTCGTCTCCGTCTTTATCGTCGAGTTCGCGCCGGAGTGGATGCGCAACATCCTGCAGCCGGTGGTCCGCTTCCTGGCCAGCGTCCCCTCGGTGATCTACGGCCTGCTCGGCGTGCTGGTGATCGTTCCCTTCATCGGCAATCACCTGGTCACCGAGTCGCAGAAGTCCTCGGTTGCCGGCGTCATCTCGCTGAGCGGCTACAGCCTCCTGGCCGCGGTTCTGATCCTTACCGTGATGATCGCGCCGCTGATGGTCTCGATCTTCTCTGACGGCCTGCGCTCGGTGCGGCCGGGGTGGCTGGAGGGCTCGCTGGCGCTCGGCGTCAACCGTTGGCGCACGACTTGGAAGATCGCCGTTCGCACCGCCCGCCCGGCGATCGTCGCCGGCACGGTGCTGGCGGTGGCGAGGGCGATCGGCGAGGCGGTGATGCTGGCGATGGTCTCCGGCTCGGTCGCCTTCGCCCCCAACCCGGCCGACGGCCTGATCTTCATCTACGAGCCGTCGCGGCCGCTGGCGCCGACGATCGTCAAGAACATCGACTCGCTCGGTTCTCCGCCGGCGAACGCGACCCTCTTCGCGATCGCCGCGGTGCTGCTCTTCTCGGCCGCGCTCTTCTCGCTGACCGGATGGGTGGCGCGGCGGGCGATGCGCAAATACGGAGCGACGGCCTGATGGAGTCCTCCGTCGTCACTCCGCCGGCCGCCCCGCCTCCCGGGCCGACCCCGCGCCGCCCGGGCAAGGACGCGGTCGAGGGCAGCGCCACATGGCGGCTCTCGGACCGGATCGGCCTGGCGATCTGCTGGGCCCTGGGCCTGCTCTTCTGCGCGATCGCGGTGGCGATCGTCGCCTACCTGCTGGTCAAGGGACTCACCTACCTGAAGCCCTCGATGCTGGTCACACCGGCCACCGCCGGGTTCAGCGAAAGCCAGTCCGGCGGGTTCTCCGATGCCTTCATCGGCACCCTGATCGTCGGCACGATGGGGATCTCGATCGCGCTGCCGGTCGGCGTCGGCGTCGCGGTCTGGCTGGTCGAGTATGGCCGCCCCGCGGCCCTCGCCCGGATCACCGAATCGACGATCGAGGCGATCGCCGGCATCCCCTCGATCGTCCTCGCCCTCTTCGGCACGGTGATCTTCTCCAGCACCGCGCTCGGCTTTTTGAGTCGCACCTCCGAAGGAGTCGTCTTCGGCCGCTCCTTCTTCGCCGCCTCGGCGATGCTCTCCCTGGTCGCCCTGCCGCTGGTCGTCGCCAGCACCCGCGAGGGACTGAACTCGATCCCCCAGCACGTCCGCGAGGCCTCTTTCGCGGTCGGCAAGACGAAGATCGCGACGACTCGGCGAATCCTCCTTCCGGCCGCGCGCCCCCAGGTCGCGACCGGGGCGGTGCTCGGCCTGGGCCGGATCATCGGCGACACCGCGATCATCGTCGTCCTGCTCGGCGCGACCCAGAACTTCGCCCCAGTCGGCAGCGCCTTCCCGCTCAACTACCTGCGCGGGGCGGGGACGACATTGACCAACTTCGTCTACGAGGCGTCCCCGACCGGCAACCTCAACCAGCCCCACAAGGCCTACGCGGCGGCCTTCGTCCTGCTGGTGATGGTGCTCGGGCTGAACGCGGCCGTCGACGTCATCCACCGCCGCGCAAGAAAGGTAGGGACATGGAGCTCATGAACCCCGACGTGTCTGAGCTGACGGGGTCTATGGCCCCCCTGAGCTCAGACACCCCCCTGGTGCCGCCGCCGATCCGGCGTTTGCCGTTGGAGGATGCCCCGGCCGCCGCACAGGTGGCGGCCCCTGTCGAGGTGCCCAGCGCCGAAGGTGCCTCCGCAGCGGGAGGCTTCACCGCGGCGCGGCGCTCGATCGGCGCCCCGCAGTTCTCGATCCGCCGCATGGAGATCGACGACGTCTCGGTCTCCTACGCGGACCGCGAAGCGGTCAAGTCGGTCTCGCTGCCGGTTCGCCAGGGCGAGGTGCTGGCGATGATCGGGCCGTCTGGATGCGGCAAGACGACGCTGCTGCGCTCGCTCAACCGGCTCACCGAGCTGACCCGGACGGCGACCCTGCGCGGCCGCATCCTGCTCGACGACGTCGACATCGCCCAGATCGAGCCGACCTCGCTGCGGCGCCGGGTGACGATGGTCTTCCAGCAGCCCAACCCGTTCCCGATGAGCGTCTTCGACAACATCGCCTACGTCCTGCGCGAGCAGGGCTCCAGGCGCCAGCGCAAGAAGTCGCTCGAGCCCAAGGTCCACAGCGCCCTCGACCGCGCCGGCCTCTTCGAGGAGGTCAAGGACAACCTCGACCACCCTGCCCTGAAGCTCTCCGGCGGGCAGCAGCAGCGGCTCTGCATCGCCCGGGCGCTGGCGGCGGAGCCGGAGGTGCTGCTGCTCGACGAGCCCTGCTCGGCTCTCGACCCGCAGTCGACCCAGGTGATCGAGGACCTGATCGTGAAGCTGCGCGACGACGTCGCCGTGGTGATCGTCACCCACAACCTGCAGCAGGCCTACCGGATCGCCGACCACGTCGCCTTCATGTACCTGGGCGAGCTGGTCGAGTACAGCAGCGCGACGGCCCTCTTCGGCTCGCCACGCGAGCAGCGGACCAAGGAGTACGTGAGCGGTGCATTCGGCTAGCCGACCCATGTCTCGCGCCGGCCTGATCGCCGTCTGCGGCCTGCTCCTCGCCGGTGCGCTGGTCGGCTGCGCGACGACGCAGGAAACCGCCGCGCGCAAGCAGGCCGAATCCAAACGGATTCTGGAGAAGCGCGAACTTGGGCGTAAGCACCGTCAAGCAGACAGAAAGAGGAGCGAGAAGCGATGACCGTCCCCACCCGATACGAGCCCTGCGAGGAGTGCGGCGCGCCGCTCGACCCCCAGCAGCGCTATTGCGTCAACTGCGCGGCGCGGCGGGGCAACGGGGCCAATCCGGCCTCGCGCTACTTCGCCACGATGAGCCAGCGCGCCCGGCGCCCTGCGGCCCGCCCGCCTTCCAAGGGGACGTCGAACAGCAAGGCCGCAGCGGTCGCCTTCTTCGCCCTGTTGCCGATTGCGGTCGCGATCGGCGTCGTCGTCGGCCGCGGCGGCTCCGGAGGCGGCGAAAACGAGGCGCTGCTGGAAGCGCTGCGGCGCCAGGACGCGGCGGTCGCGAGCACGTCCACCGGCACCACGGTCGCGAACGCCGCCAAGAAGGCTGGGGCGAAGAACGCGGCCAAGTCGAGCAAGGGCGGCGGCAGGGTCGTCGCCCAGACCAGCAACGGGGCGGTCCACCAGGTGACCGGCTACAAGCCGTCGCAGAAGAAAGTCGAAGAAGACACGAAGCTGGTCGAAACCAACCCCGAACAGACGGGCAAAAGCTATATCGAAGCCCAGCAGAACCTGCCCGACGTGATCACCGTTGGCGGCGACCCCAGCTCTGCGCCATCGGCGCCGGGCGGAAAGAGCCAGCCATGAACGACGATCTGATCGCCCAGCGCGACCGCCTGCTGGAGAAGTTCACCGTGATGCAGGCCGATCTCGGCGGCGCCTTCTACGAGATGGCGATCCGCGACCACGTGCGGATGGACGTGCTGACCCGCAAGGCGGCCGAGCTGCAGCGCGTCGACGCGGAGTTGCTGGCCGCCGAACGGCTGCTCGAGATGTTCGAGACCGAGGCACCGTCGTGAAGGCGGCGATCAGGACGGCGATAGACGCCGCGTCCTCGCTCACCGGCAAGCGCTTCGGGCTCCTGGTCGCCTCCTCGGTGGTCGCGACCTCGGCGATCGTCGCCAGCGCGATGACCGGCGCTGGCAGCAGCGGGGCTCTGGCAGCACTGCTCGGCCGCAGCCTTGCCTCCGACAACACTCCGGTAGCGACAGCGCCGGTCGCGGGCCCATCGTCTGCCGCGGCCCAACCGTCCAGGTCCCAGGGCGGGGCTGCGTCGCATGCCGGCGGGCCGCCCGCTTCTCCGGCGCCTGCCCCGGCGCCGGCGGCGGGTGGCCCGGTGAGCAAACCGGCACCGAAGGAACCGGCCGCGACGCCGGCCGAAGCGGGGCCGGTAAAGCACGTCTTCGTAATCTCGCTCGCCAGCCCGGGTTACGAACAGTCCCTCGGGGGCCAGTCGCAGATGCCCTACCTCTCGGCCACCCTTCGCCCCAAGGGCGAGCTGCTGAGCAGCTACGCGCTGCTCGGCGAAGCCGGGCTGCCCAACCAGATCGCCGCCCTCAGCGGTCAGCCCCCGAACTCGGCGACCAGCGCCGGCTGCTCGACCTACGCCGAGTTCCCACCCACGTCCAAAACGGATCCGAACGGGCTGGTGCACGGCGCCGGCTGCGTCTACCCCGTCGAAACGCTGACCCTCGCCGACCAGTTGAGCAGCAGCCGTCTTACCTGGCGCGCCTACGTCGAGGGGATGGTCGATGAGACCGGCGCCCCGGCGAACTGCGTCCACCCGGGCACCGGGGAATCGGAAACCGTGACGCCCGGCGGATACGCGGCAAGACAGAACCCCTTCGTCTACTTCCACTCGCTACTCGACCTCGGCGACTGCTCTGCAGACGACCTCCCGATCGACAGGCTGACGTCCGACCTGCGAAAAGCGGACAAGACGCCGAGCTACTCGTTCATCGCCCCGACGCCATGCGATTCGGGCGCGACCGGCCAGTGCGCAGCGGGTGCAACCGAAGGTCCGGCAAGCGCCGACGCCTTCCTCGCGAATTGGGTCCCGAAGATCCTTGCCTCACCGGCCTACAAGGCCGACGGACTGCTGGTTGTCAACTTCGCCGCGGCGAACCCCCCGAGCGCGGACCCGGAGGCGACGCCGCCGGCCGATCCCCTGCGCTCAGGTGCTCTCCTCATCTCACCCTTCCTGACCCCCGGCTCCACCGATGCAGCGGCCTACAACCCCTACTCGCTGCTCCGCTCCACCGAGGACCTCTTCGGCCTCGACCCACTCGGCTTGGCCGCCGGCGCCAAGACGAAGTCCCTCGCCCCAAGCCTGCTCAAAGAAAACGGCGGCGACTAGGTCCCAGGCGCCACGGCCGCATTTCACAGGACTGAATTTTCGGATTCGGCACACCCACGTCTTGTTACGCCGGAGTGGCCAGTCGACTCTCCAACGATGTCGAAGCACGAAGCGACTAAACGCCTCATCAGTGTTAGTATCGTCAGACAAAATAAGTGGCCTGCCGGAGGTCTTCGGTGGGCTCGTTCTGCGACCAAGCACCGGATATCGCGTGGGCGGTCTCGCTACGTCATCGAACGTTGCGTTTTGGTTTTCGATGAGGAGGCTCCCACCGGGAATCGTGTCGACCGCGATCCGCGTGTCGTGCTTCTCGGTGACGATGCCGGTGGAGTCGCACTGGAGGTCATCGGCATCGAACTTGAAGACGGGAGCCTTGTTGTGATTCACGCCATGCCACTGCGCGAGCGATATCGGAGGCAGTATGAGGAGGCGAAGGAATGGCAAGAGTGAAAAAGACCGGGAAGTACCCCAGGACGAAGTCCGGCGTTGAAATAACTCCGGAGATCGCCGACGCGCTTGCTGACGAGGCAGAGCGCGGATACGACCTCTCAAAGGCGGAACGTCGCTTCGTTGGTCGGCCATCTCTTTCGGGCAATGGAACATCCCCCCGAATGAGCTTTCGCATCACGCCCGAGCTCTACCTGGCTATGGAGAGACGAGCCGAAAGCGAAGGTCGCTCGGTCAGCGATCTGGCCCGCGAGGCCGTGGCACGCTACGTCGGGTCGTAGGCCCTACGGCGTCAGCCCGACCTTGACCACGCCTTCGCGCTGGTTGCCGAAGAGGTCGTAGGCCTCCTCGATCTGGTCGAGGGAGAAGCGGTGGGTGATCAGCGGCTCCAGGTCCAGGCGGCCGTGGCGGACCATCTCCATCAGCTTGCGCATCCGCTCCTTGCCGCCGGGGCAGAGCGTGGTGAGGATCTGCTTGTCGCCGATGCCGTAGACGAAGGGCTCGAGGGGAACCTCGAGCTTGCCGCCGTAGACGCCGAGGCTGGAGACGATGCCGCCGGGGCGGGTCGCCTCGATGCAGGCCTCGAAGGTCTGCTGGGTGCCGAGGGCCTCGATTGCGACGTCGACGCCGCGGCCGCCGGTGAGGCGCTTGATCGCCGCGATCGGGTCTTCTTCCGTGAAGTCGATCGTCTCGTCGGCGCCCATCTTCTTCGAGAGTTCGAGCCGGCCGGCGATGCGGTCGACGCCGATCACCAGCGAGGCGCCCATCAGGCGCGCGCCCGCGGTCGCGCAGAGGCCGATCGGGCCCTGGGCGAAGACGGCGACGGTCTGGCCGATCCGCACGTTGGCGGTCTCCGCCGCCGAGATCCCGGTCGAGGCGATGTCGGCCAGCAGCACGCACTGCTCGTCGCTGAGGTCGTCGGGGATCTTCGCCAGGTTGGCCTGGGCGTAGGGGACCCGGAAGTACTCGGCCTGGACGCCGTCGATCGCGTTGCCCAGCCGCCAGGCGCCGATCATCTGCCAGTCGTCCTCGTGGCCGGAGCACTGCGCCTCGTTGTGGGACTGGCAGTAGAAGCAGGTTCCGCAGGGCGTGATCGCGCCCACGAGCACGCGGTCGCCGACCTCGTAGCCGGAGACGGCGTCGCCGAGCTGGTGGATCGTCCCGACCGGCTCGTGGCCGACGATCCGGCCCTGCTCGACCGGGTACTCCTCGCGCCAGATGTGCACGTCGGTGCCGCAGATCGTCGTCAGCGAGATCTTCACGATCGCGTCGGTGGGCCCGCAGCGGGGCATCGGCTTCTCCTCCAGCACGATCCGCTCGTGGCCCTCGAACACCGCCGCCTTCATCGTCTCGGCCATCGATCGCTCCTTCGCTGTGCAGGTCGCCGAAAGTCACAAGCTAGGCGCGCGTGTCGCCGGCCACATCGGTAGGAGTTACGGAGTTCGACTCGGATTTACCCGCTTCCTTTCGTCGTGCGGGAATGAGATGGTGACGCCGTGGCGCGGCCTGAGCTGATCCAGATCCCGCCCCAGCCGCTCGACCGCTACCGCGACCTGCTCGGCGAGGAGTATCCGAGCTTCGAGGCCGTCGCCGAGCGCGCCCGCGAGGAGTTCGCCGGCCGTGCGATCTGGCACGTCAATTCGACCGCGCGCGGTGGCGGCGTCGCCGAGATCCTCCACGCGCTGCTGCCCTACGTGCGTGGGGTGGGCGTCGACACCCGCTGGGTGGTGCTGCACGAGGAGCCCGAGTTCTTCACCGTCACCAAGCGCCTCCACAACAACCTGCACGACGATCCGGGCGACGGCGGCTCGCTGGGGGAGGGGGAGCGCAGGCTCTATGAGACCGCGCTGGGGGCGAGCGCGGCGCAGCTCGCGCAGCTGATCCAGCCCGACGACGTCGTCTACCTCCACGACCCGCAGACAGCGGGCCTCGTCCCGGCGATGAAGGGGAACGGGGTCAAGGTGGTCTGGCGCTGCCACGTCGGGGTCGATCGCCCGGGGCGGCTGGCCCGTGGTGGCTGGGACTTCCTGCGCTCCTTCGTCGAGGGCGCTGACGCCTACGTCTTTTCGCGAGAGGAGTACATCTGGGACGGCCTGGAGCGCGAGAAGGTCTGGCTGATGCCGCCCGCGATCGACCCCTTCTCGCCGAAGAACCAGGACCTCGATAGGGGCACCGTCGAGGCGATCCTCGGAGAGGTCGGGCTGAGCGCGAGCGCGCCGCGCTCGGCACCGACCTTCGTGCGCGGCGACGGCACGCCGGGCCGGGTCGAGCGAGCGGCGGAACTGCTCCAGGAGGCGCCCTTGCCGGCGGAGGCGAAGCTGGTGGTCCAGGTTTCGCGCTGGGACCGGCTGAAGGACCCGCGCGGCCTGCTCGAGTGCTTCGCCCGGCACCTCGAGGACCCCGCGGTCCACCTGGCGCTGGTCGGGCCCGCCAGCGGTGCCGTCTCCGACGACCCCGAGGGGGTTGCCGTCTACGGCGACGTCACCGAGTCCTGGCGGCGGCTCCCAGCGGAGACCCATCGACGCGTTCACCTTGTCAACCTGCCGATGGACGATCTCGACGAAAACGCGGCGATGGTCAACGCGATCCAGCGCCGCGCCGACGTGATCGTGCAGAAGAGCATCGCCGAGGGCTTTGGCCTGACCGTCGCCGAGGCGATGTGGAAGGAGCGCCCCGTTGTCGCCAGTCGGGTCGGCGGCATCCAGGACCAGATCGTCGACGGCGAGAGTGGTGTGCTGATCGACGATCCCCACGACCTCGAGGCGTTCGCCACTGCGTTTCGCGACCTCATCGCCGATCCGGACCGGGCGAGGCGCTTGGGGGAGGGGGCAAGGGCACGGGTGAGGAACCGCTTCCTCGCCGTCGGCAGGCTGCGGGAATACGTCGAGCTCGTTGCCAGCCTGGTCGACGGCGATTCATAGGTTGCACCTGGCGAGTTGTTGCCGCTATGCGGGACTAACTCGCCAGGCGAGCCTTGTCCAGCAGCAGTCGCTGCTCCGCCGCCGCGATCAGGCGGCGAGCCCGCTCGACGGCGTCGATGTTGACCGAGATCGCGTCGATCCCGGCCCGCACGAGAATCTCGGCGTACTCGGGGTAGACCGAGGGCGCCTGGCCGCAGATCGAGGTCTGCAGGCCGAGCTCGCGGGCGCGGGTGAGCAGCTGGGCGATGTACTCGGTGACGGCGGCGTCGCGCTCGTCGAAGACCTCGGCGACCAGCTCGGAGTCGCGGTCGGCGCCGAGCACCAGCTGGGTCAGGTCGTTGGAGCCGATCGAGATTCCGGTAACGCCCAGCTCGGCGTAGCGGGGGAGGTGGAAGAGCACCGAGGGCACCTCGGCCATCACCCAGAGCTCGAAGCCGGGGCGGGAGAGCAGGCCCGCTGCCTCCATCTGCTCGCGCACCGCGACCACCTCGCGCGGGGTGCGGACGAAGGGGATCATCACGTGGAAGTTGGTGTGGCCCTCGTCCCAGACCCGGCCGATCGCGTCCAGCTCGAGGCCGAGCAGATCGGGCTCGCGCGTGTAGCGCAGAGCGCCGCGGTAGCCGATCATCGGGTTGGACTCCTCGGGCTCGAAGCGCTCGCCGCCCTGCAGACCGCGGAACTCGTTGGTGCGGAAGTCGATCGTCCGGTAGGTGATCGGCTGCGGCGCGAAGGCATTGGCGAAGGCGGTCAGCGAGGCGGCCATACGCTCGACAAACTGCTCGCTGCGCTCCTGCTCGATCAGCAACCGTGGGTGCACCCCCTCCAGAGCCTCGACCACCATCAGCTCCGCCCGCAGTAGGCCGACCCCGTCGACCGACAGGCTTGCCACCCGCTCCAGCTGCGAGGGCTCGGAGAGGTTGACGAGGACCTTAGTGCCCGTCACCGGTGCCGCCGGGGCGGCTGCGGCTGCGCTTGCCGTCTCTGCCGCGCTCGGCGCCACCGGTGCCGTCGCTCCCTCCGTGACCACGCCCTCGCCGGCGTCGACCGTGACCAGCTCGCCGTCGCGCAGGATCTTGGTCGCCTCGGCGGTGCCGACCACACAGGGGATCCCCAGCTCGCGGGAGACGATCGCGGCGTGGCAGGTCATCCCGCCCGAGTCGGTGACGATCGCCGCCGCCTTGCGCATCAGCGGCACCCAGTCCGGCGCGGTCATGTGGGTGACGAGGACCTCGCCCTCGAGCAGCCCGTCGGCGCCGGCGAGCTCGCCGATCACCCGCACCGAGCCGTCGGCGATTCCGGGAGCCGCGCCGAGGCCGCGCACGAGCACGGCGCCGCGCTGCTGCTCCGGCTCGTCCAGCACCTTGCCCCCGCTCGCGGTGACCGGACGAGACTGCAGCATCCAGATCTTGCCCGCCTCGTCAATCGCCCACTCGGTGTCCTGGGCCGCCCCGTAGTGCACCTCGATGCGGACGCCGAGGTCGGCGACGCTGCGCACCTCCTCGTCGCTCAGCACCGGCTGTTCGGCCTCGTGCTCGCCAAGCTCACGGGTCCTCGTGCCGCCGCCGGGAAGCGGCTCGATCGTCAGCTCCTTGCGCCGTACTTCGCGTTGCAGGGTCGTCAGCTTCTCCTTGCCGACGACGTAGCGGTCGGGCGAGACCGAGCCGGAGACGACCGACTCTCCCAGCCCGAAGGCGCCCTCGATGATCAGCCGGTCGGTGGCACCCGAGGCAGGGTCAATCGTGAACATCACCCCGGAGCGAGCCGACTCGATCTGGCGCTGGACGACGACGGCGATGTCCATGTCGGCCTGGCCGAAGCCGCGCTTGGCGCGGTAGTAGATCGTGCGGGCGCCGAAGAGCGAGGACCAGCACTGGCGGACCGCTTCGAGCACTGCGTCGCGGCCGCGGACGTTGAGGAGCGTCTCGTTCATGCCGGCGAAGGAGGCGGACTCGGTGTCCTCCGCCGTCGCCGAGGAGCGCACCGCGACCGGCGTATCGGCGGCGCCCGCGGTTGCGGCGAGGCGGTCGTAGGCGTCGCCGATGGCGGCGGCGAGGGGGTCCGGCAGCGACTCCTCTTCGACCATCGCGCGCACCTCTGTCGCCGCCCGCTCGAGGCTCTCGGTGTCCTCGACGTCGACCGCAGCGAGCCGCTCTTCGATCCGGCTGCGCAGGCCGCTGGCGTCGCAGAACGCGGCGTAGGTCGGCGCTCCGACGACGAAACCGGAGGGGACCGGGATGCCGGCGGCGGTCAGCTCGCCGAGATTGGCCCCCTTGCCGCCGGCGTAGTCGACGTCGGCCCGGGAGAGCTGTTCGAAGCCGCGAACGACGTCGCTTGCGGTCGTGGTTGCGCCGCGAGGGCTCATGGCCGCGGCTCCACCAGGACGGGACACGGCGCCATGTGGATCAGTTGCGTCGAGACCGATCCCAGCAGGACCCGCATCACCGGCCCGTAGCGGCGCGAGCCGGCGACGAGCAGGTCGACCCCGTCCTCACAGGCCTCGGCGAGTGTCGTCGCCGGCGGCCCGTCGAGCCGTCGCCCGTGGGCGGCCAGCTTGCCGTCGACCGAGTTGACCGCCTCGTTGAGGATTTTGTCCGGCTCGGGAGGGTCGATCGGCGTGTAGCCGACGACGCCGGGCGCCGCCACCGGCGGGGCGACGACGGTGAGGATCTCGAGCGCCGCGTCGGTCCGCATCGCGACAGCTTCCGCCCGGCGCAGCGCCACCTTTGCTTCGGGAGTGCCGTCGTAGGCGACGGCGATCCGGCGAAAGGGTTCGTGGCGCTCGTCCGCGTAGCCGCGCGGCGCAACGACGGCGGGGCAGGGGGCGCCGTGCAGGAGGCTCTCGGCGACGCTGCCGATCATCGCCCTCCCGATCGCCCCGCGATGGGGAGAGCCGACGACGACCAGGTCCACATCCTCCGCTTCGGCGATTTCGGTCATCACCCCGGCCGGCGAGCCGCCGCCGAAGCCGCGGGTCTCGACCGTGAGCCCGTCGAGGCGCTCGCTCGCTTCCTCGAACAGCGGCTCGGCTTCCTTCGCGGCATCTTCTTCCAGCGCCTCGAAGTCGACCGGCAGTGGCCCGTAGGGGATCACCGCGACGACCAGGACGCTCGCCTCCGCAGGCGCCCCCACCGTCCGGGCCAGCTCCAGCGCGTCGCGCCCGCCGTCGCTCCTGTCGAAGCCGACCAGTAGTCGCATCTATCTCCTACCCGCCTTTCGCCTTGGTTTGTTGGCCCGGTCTGCACTGCCCGCGAATCTATGCGCGTTCATCTGCCCTGGCATCGGGGAAAAGCCGAACACAGCCCTGGGTAATACCCCGATGAATCGCGTGCGCAAAGCACAGAGAATCGACCGATGACGATTCGCGACGTGATCGAGCGGCACGGCCACTTCGCTCACGGCGGCAACTCCGACGACACGGCCGAGACCTTCGGGGTCTCCTGAGCCATGGAGGAGGCGTCCGAAACCCGCTTTGCAGATCGCCACGACGCCGGGCGGCAGCTGGCCGAGCGACTGCTGCCGCTGGCGGGCGAGGACCCGGTGGTCGTCGGCCTGCCCCGCGGCGGTGTGCCGGTGGCCGAAGAGATCGCGACGGCTCTGGGCGCCCCGCTGGAGATCCTCTCGGTGCGCAAGCTCGGCGCCCCCCACAACCCCGAGTACGGGATCGGCGCGATCGCCGAGGACGGCACCCGGGTCTTCGACCCCGAGGCGCTGGCGGTGCTGGGCATCGAGAACGGCACGCTTGAGGCGATCGTCGCCCGCGAGACCGCGGAGCTGCGTCGCCGCGTGGCCGCCTACCGCGGCGATCGGCCGGCGCTGCCGCTCGAACGCCGCGCCGTGATCGTCGTCGACGACGGGGTCGCGACCGGTGTCACCGACACCGCCGCCCTGCGCGCGATCCGCCGCCTCCACCCCCGCCGCCTGGTTCTCGCCGTGCCCGTCTGCCCGCCCGACTCGCTGGCACGCCTGCGGGGGGAGGCCGACGACGTCGTTTGCCTGGTCGCGCCGCCGCTGCTGTACGGGGTGGGCCAGTGGTACCGGGATTTCTCTCAGGTCTCCGACCAGGAGGTGATCTTTGCTCTCGGTACCGCAAGAAACGCTGCAGCCTGAGGTGCGCAGCCTTCTTTAGTCGAGCGCCACGAGCGCCGGAATCGGTGGGACGACCAGGGCCGAGCAGGGAGCGCGGTGCACGACCCGCTCGCTGACGCTGCCCAGCGCCTTGACCGCCGCCGAGCGCTATCTCCTGCCGCACGGCCTCGGCATTGTGGCGGCTGCCGTACCGCGCAGAGGATGTCTTCGAACGGAGGCGAGAGGGCCTTCTCGCATCCACCTCCTGTTGCGAGGCAGGTCGGCGCCAGGTGCGGGCTCTGCCGCGTTGGCCTCCAACCACCGTCGACTCGCTCATGCACCGAACCTACCCCGGTGGCGACTTACATCAGGGAAACCCGAGCACCGCCCGGGTGGTTGCCCGCCTCTTCACGGCTCGCGGCAAATCCGCAGTCGATCGGCGGGTTCCTGCGGATGGCCTGATCGTCAGACGGACTTAGTGTCGTAGCGATGACAGACGACGGTCAGCGTGGGGGGAAGCAGAAGGTGCTGGTCGCGGGGGGCGGCATCGCCGGCATCGAGGCGGCGTTGGCCCTGCGGGACCTCGCCAGCGAGCAGGTCGAGGTGGACGTGCGCGATCCTCGCCACGAGTTCGTCTTCCGCCCCTTCGCCGTCGGCGAGCCCTACGGCGCGGCACGGGTCTTTCGCTACGACCTGCAGCAGGTCGCCGAGCGCTGCGGCGCCTCCTTCCACCCTGGCGGCATCGTCTCGGTCGACGCCGGCCGCCGGCTCGCCGTCACCCGCGACGGTGAGCGCCTGCGCTACGACCACCTGGTAATCGCCAGCGGGGTGCGCATGCTCGCGGCCGTGCCCGGCGCCGTCACCTTCTGGGGCGTCGCCGACGAAGGCCAGGTCGGCGACACGATCGCGGACCTCCGTACCGGGTCGTTGCGCCGCCTCGTCTTCACGATGCCCGGCGGGCGCAGCTGGGCGTTGCCGCTCTACGAGCTCGCCCTGCTGGCGGCCACCGAGGTCGCCAAGGCCAGCCCGCTTCGCACCCGTCTCACCGTCGTCACCCCCGAGGACGTACCCCTAGGGCTGTTCGGCGTCCGCGTCGGCGAGCAGATGAGCCGCCTACTGGAGGAACGCGGCATCGAAGTCATCGCTGGCGCCCACCCGGTCAAGTTCGAGAACGGCCGCCTCAGGGTCGCGCCGGGGGAGGAGGTCGAGGCCGACGCGGTGATCAGCCTGCCGCGCCTGGAAGGGCGGCAGATCGCCGGCATCCCCCACGACCCCGACGGGTTCGTCGGCGTCGACGAGCACTGCCGGGTGATCGGCCGGGAGGGAGTCTTCGCGGTGGGCGACGTCACCGCCTTCCCGATCAAGCAGGGTGGGATCGCCACCCAGCAGGCCGATGCGGTCGCAGAGGCGATCGCTGCCGAGGCCGGCGCTGAGGTCGAGCCGCAGCTCTTCGATCCGATCCTGCGCGGGGTGCTCTGGACCGGACGTGAGCCGCTCCACCTCTACGGCCGCCCGACCGGTGGTCATGGCGAAATCTCCAGCCTCGGCGAGCAACCGCAGTGGCCCCCGCAGGACGGCAAGGTGATCGGGCGCTACCTGACCTCGTTCATCGACTCGCTCGGCGGCAACGACGATCTCGCCCCCGCCGTCGGCTCGTCTTCCGTGTCCTGAATCCGGTCATGATTAAGCGGTGAGTGACGCCCTCGTGCAGCGCTACCGAGCCGCGCGCCGCGACGGCGGCCTGGCTGTGCTCGAGGGCTTCCACGCCCTCAAGCACGCGCTGCGCTTCGGCGCCGAGGTGCTCGAGGTGGTCTCGGCGGAGCCGGGCGAGCTGGAGCGGCTGGCGGCGGAGCTGGCGCGCATGGTGGAGGGGCTCGCGCCCGACGCCATGGCGGCGCTCGTCGCGCACGCCTGGCCGGGCAACGTCCGGGAGCTGCGCAACGTG
>DASSMU010000191.1:0-6605 GCA_035701465.1 Solirubrobacterales bacterium | reverse complement strand
ATCGAGATGTGTCTGGAGTGGGGGTCCCCTGCCCCTATCCCTGGCTACCGAAGTTCGGAACTCGTCTTCTTCAGCAACTGCCGAGCGATGATCAGCAGCTGGATCTGCTGGGTCCCCTCGAAGATGTCGAGGATCTTCGCGTCGCGAGCCCACTTCTCCAGCAGTTCGTTCTCGCCGTAGCCGACGCTGCCACAGAGCTCGACGCAGCCGAGGGCGACGTCGACGCAGGTGCGTCCCGCCTTCGCCTTCGCCATCGAGGCTTGCAACGAGTTGGGCTTGCCGTTGTCGGCCATCCAAGCCGCCTGCAGGGTGAGCAGCAGGGCGGCCTCGTAGTCGGCCTCCATCTCTAGGTAGCGTGCCGCGGCCGCCGACTGCGAGAGCGCAGGTGTGTCGTAGTCGACCTCGACTCCGGCCTCCCCGAGCTTCTTCCGCGTCTCCTCCAGTGAGGCGCGGGCGACGCCGACCGCCATCGCGGCGACCAGTGGCCGCGTGTTGTCGAACGTCTGCATCGCCCCGCCGAAGCCGGCTTTGGTGTCGATCTCGGGGCTGCCGAGTAGTGCCTCCTTCGGCACGCGGCAGTCCTGCAGGGTGAAGTTGGCCGTGTCGGAGGCACGGATGCCGAGCTTGTGCTCGAGCCGGTCGAGCTTCAGGCCCGGGTTGTCGCGCTCGACGATGAACGACTTGATCGCCGCCCGGCCCTTGTCGCGGTCGAGCGATGCCCAGACCACGATCAGGTCGGCGCGGTCGCCCGAGGTGACGAAGATCTTCTCGCCGTTGAGCACGTACTCGTCGCCGTCGAGCTCGGCCGTGGTCCGGATTGATGCAGAGTCCGAGCCTGCCTCGGGCTCGGTGATCGCCATCGCCGCCCACCTGCCGCCGTAGCGCTCGAGCTGCTCGTCGCTCGCCACCGAAGCGATCGCCGAGTTGCCGAGGCCCTGGCGCGGCATCGAGAGCAGCAGCCCGACGTCGCCCCAGCAGAGCTCGATGATGCCGAGCACGGTGGAGAGGTTGGAGCCGTTGCGGTTGCCCTCGTCGTCTCCGTTTGACTCGCGGCGCACGCCGGCGGCCCCGGCGCCGCCGATGTCGGAGCCCTCGTTCATCCCGTCGATCAGCGAGGCGAGCATGTCGAGCTCCTTCGGGTAGGAGTGCTCGGCCTCGTCGTATTTGCGCGAGATCGGGCGGAAGACCTCCGTCGCGACCTGGTTGGCCTGACTGGCCAGCGGCTTGAACTTCTTCGGTATCTCCAGATTGATCATGTCTCTCCTTCGCTCTAGACGAGCAGGGCGCCCTCCATCACGCCCGCTGCGCGGAGGTCGCGATACCAGCGCTCGACCGGGTGCTCCTTGACGAAGCCGTGGCCGCCGAGCAGCTGCACGCCTTCGGAGCCGATCTCCATCCCCTTGCGGGAGCAGAGCCGGTGGGCCAGCGCCGTCTCGCGGGCGAAGTCCTGGCCCTGGTCGGCGCGGCTCGCCGCGCGGTAGGTGGCGAGGCGCATCGCTTCGCTCTCGATGCCGATGTCGGCGACGCCGAAGGCGACCGCCTGGCGGTTGGAAACCGGTTCGCCGAAGGCGGTGCGCTCGTTGACGTAGGGGATCACGTAGTCGAGCACGGCCTGGGCGGTGCCGACGGCGAGTGCGCACCAGGCGATCCGCGCCCGCTGCACGCACTCGACGTAGGCCTCGCGCTTGCCCTCGGCCATCAGCGCGGTGCCCGGCAGGCGCACGCCCTCGAGCACCAGGCGGCCGGTCGAGGCCGGTCGCAGCCCCATCGCCGGCTCCTGCTCGACCGAGAGCCCGGAGGTTCCGGACTCGATCACGAAGAGGGCCGGTCCCAGGCCGTCAGCCTCGGCGGCGACGACGAAGAGCTCGCACTCCTCGGGGCGGGCGAGGAGCGACTTGGTCCCGTCGAGGATCCAGTCGCCACCGTCGCGGCGCGCCGTCGTCTCCAGCTTCAGCGGGTTGAAGAGAGGGCGTGGCTCGAGCAGCGCCAGCGCGGCGGCGGGCGTGTCCTCGCCGGTGAAGGCGGGCAGGTAGGTCGCCTCCTGTTCCGGCGTGCCCCAGTGGCCGATCGCGGTTGCGACCGCGCCGGGGGCGAGCGCCGCGTAGGCGATCCCCATGTCGCCGTGGGCGAGGGCCTCGCCGATCAGGACGCTGGTCACCGCGGCCTGCTCGTGCACCACACCGCCGAGCTCCTCGGGCACGCCGAGCATGTTGATGCCCAGCTCGTTCGCTTGGGCGAGCAGCTCCGACGGAGTCACGCAGTCGAAGTCGGCCTGCTTGGCGACCGGCCGCACCTCCGCCTCGGCGAAGTCGCGCACCCCTTCCTTCAGCATCTGCTGCTCGTCATCGGGAGTCAGGTCGAAGAGCGCCCGCGGCTTGCCGGTCGCCTGCCGGGCCGGCCCGGTCAGGTTCTGGGCGGCTTTGAAGGTGCGTCCCGCGGCGGTGGCGGAGCGGAAACCGTTCTTGGTTCCGGTGAACAGCGCCCGCTCGACCTGCTTGCGGATGCGGATGCGGTCGAGCAGGTCGGAGCCGGCGAGCCGGTTCAGCCAGCGCAGGCCGAGGCCCATGCTGCGCTCGGCCACGCCCTTGTTGTCTGTGGCGGGCATCTCTACTTCCTCTCGTCTTTGGCTTGGCTCTCGAGCGGCTCGATGTGACCGTCGAGGTGCGGCGTGCCGCGCTTTGCGTCACGTACCGCGAAGTCGGTTCCCCCGTCATCCACGGCGCTGGCGAACTCGACCCTGGCGGGGAGCAGGATCGGCTTGCGGAAGCGCACCTCAACGCCGAAGGCATCGGGCAGCGTGCTCTCCAGTGCGGCCAGGCAGCGTGCCTTGGTCCACATCCCATGCGCGATCGCCCGGGGGAAGCCAAGCGCCTTGGCGCTCAGCGAATGCATGTGGATCGGGTTGCGGTCGCCAGAGACCGCGGCGTATCGCCGTCCCAAGTCCCCGCCGAGCTTCCACTCCGTGCCCGCGGTCAGACTCTCCCTTCGAACTGCATCAACTTTTCCGCCTGCCGACCCTAGAAGTTGATGCAGTTCGGGTTTGTCGTTGTTCTTGCCGTCCGTGCTCGGCGCTGCAGAGCCCTTGCCGCGGCGGAGCATGGTGCTGGTGCTCTCCCAGAGGATCTCGTCGGCCACTCTGGCCTCGGTGACGAGGGAGAAGGTACGACCCTTGGGGTGGGACTCGAGCTTGGTCGGCCCGACGCGGATCGTCAGCTCCTCGCCGATGCCGATCCGGCGGTGTTGGACGATCCGGTTCTCGACGTGGACCAGGCCGACCGCGCCGAAGGGGAAGCTGCCGTCGGCCATCACCGCCATGTGCAGCGGGAAGGCGAGCACCTGCGGGTAGGTGGGCGGGAGGTGGTCGCGCAGTGTGAAGCCGCAGACGCGGGCGTAGGCGGCGACCTTCTCGGGATCCGTTTGCACCCCGTTCAGCTCCAGCTCGATCTCAGGGACCTCGCGGCCCCGGCCCGGTATGAAGGGGAGCAGCGAGGCGCCGGGGATCATCGGCGCCGCGGCGCGGGCGTAGAGCGGCAGGATGCTGGGCGGGCTCTGCAGCGTGCGCGTCGCCATCAGGCCCCCAGCAGGCTCTGGCCGCAGACGCGGACGACGTTGCCGTTGACGCCGGTCGAGGCCGGGCTGGCGAACCAGGCGATCGTCTCGGCGACGTCGATCGGCAGGCCGCCCTGCGACATGCTGTTCATCCGCCGCCCCGCTTCGCGGATCGTCACCGGCATCGCCGCCGTCATCTGGGTCTCGATGAAGCCGGGAGCGACCGCGTTGATCGTCGCCCCGCGCTCCGCCAGCTCCGGCGCGAGCGCTTCGACCATGCCGATCACGCCCGCCTTCGAGGTCGCGTAATTGGTCTGACCCGAGTTGCCGGCGACACCGCTCATCGAGGAGACGCAGACGATCCGCCCGTTCTCGCGCAGCAGCTTGCGGCCGAGCAGCTCGTCATCGATCCGCTCCTCGCTGGAGAGGTTGATCTCCATCAGCGAGGTCCAGCGGTCCTCGGGCATCTTCGCGATCGTGCGGTCGCGGGTGACGCCGGCGTTGTGGACGACTACGTCGACTCCGCCGGAGAGCTCGTCGGCGATCCGCTGCGGCGCGTCCTCCTCTGTGATGTCGAGTTCGATCGTCTCGGCGTCCAGTTCCTTGGCGACCTTTGCCAGGTCGCCGGCGAGCGCCGGCACGTCGAGCAGGACCAGTCCGGCGCCGTCGCGGTGCAGGGTGGCGGCGATCGCTGCGCCGATGCCGCGTGAGGCGCCGGTGACCAGGGCGATCTTGCCGTCGAGCGGCAGGTTCCAGTCGATCGCCGGGGTCTTGGCGACCGCGGCGCCGACCTCGATCACCTGGCCGGAGACATAGGCCGAGCGGGGGGAGAGGAGGAAGCGCATGGTCGAGCCGATCTCCTCCTCGGCGCCCTCGGTGACGTAGACCAGCTGCACGGCGATGCCGCGGCGGATCTCCTTGCCGAGCGAGCGAGTGAAGCCCTCGAGCGCTCGCTGCGCCGTCGCGGTGCGGGGGGGCAGGCCGGGAGGCGGCGTGCCGAGGACGACGACGCGGCCCGAGGTCTGGACCCGCTTCACGTTGGGATGGAAGAAGCGCTGCAGCTCGACCAGCTCGGTCGAGTCGGCGATCCCGGTGGCGTCGAAGACGAGCGCCTTGACCGGCGAGTCGGATCTCTCCGGCCGCGGAGCGCCGATCTCGCCCAGGAGGCGCTCCACCTGCTTTCCGAGCCGCCCGCCCGGGGCGGCGCCAAAGAGGACCGCGCCGGAGACGACGGGCGCGCCGGGGGCGTGGCGATCCAGCGTCGCCGGCCGAGGCAGGCCGACGCGCGGCGCCAGAAAGCGCCCGGGCGGCGAGTTGACGATCTGCGAGTAGAGGTCGCTCATAGCCACTCCAATCCGTTCCGGTGCGCTTTATCCACGAATAGAGGGGCAAAGGCGCACTGGAAGCTCATTTGCCTGCTCCTCCCGGGGCTTCGAGGAAGGCGACGACGCCCTGGCCGCCGGCGGCGCAGATGCTGATCGCGCCGCGGCCCGAGCCGCGTTCGTGCAGCGCCTTGGCGAGGCTGGCGACGATCCGGCCGCCGGTCGCCGCGAAGGGATGCCCGGCCGCGAGCGAGCCGCCGTTGACGTTGAGCTTCTCGCGGTCGATCGCGCCCAACGGCTTCTCGCGACCGAGTCGGTCGCGGCAGAACGCCGGATCCTCCCAGGCGCGAAGGGTGCAGAGCACCTGTGCGGCGAAGGCCTCGTGGATCTCGTAGAGGTCGAAGTCCTGTAGTGAGAGGCCGGCCCGATCGAGCATCGCCGGCATCGCGTAGGCCGGCGCCATCAGCAGCCCCTCGCGCTTGTGGACGTGGTCGACCGCCGCGGTCTGGCCGTCGGCGAACCAGGCGAGGATTGGGAGGTCGCGTTCCTTCGCCCACTCCTCGCTCGCCAGCAGCACCGCCGAGGCGCCGTCGCTGAGTGGTGTCGAGTTGGCCGCGGTCATCGTTCCCTCCTCGCCGCCGAAGACGGGGCCGAGCTTGGCCAGCTTCTCCGGCGAGGAATCGGGTCGCAGGTTCTGGTCGCGCTCGAGCCCGAGGTAGGGGTCGACCAGGTCGTCCATGAAGCCGCGCTCGTAGGCGGCGGCGAGGTTGTGGTGGCTGCGCACCGCGAGCTCGTCCTGCTCCTCGCGCCCGACTTCCCACTCCGAGGCCATGATCGCGCAGTGCTCGCCCATCGAGAGGCCGGTGCGCGGCTCCTCGTTGTGGGGTATCGATGGGACGACGTGGCTGGGACGGACCCGGGTCAGCTGCCTGAGGCGGCCGAGGTTCGACTTCTCCCGATTGACGTCGAGCAGCACCCCGCGCAGGTCCTCGTTGAGGCCGATCGGCGCATCCGAGGTGGTGTCGGCGCCGCAGGCGATCCCGGCATCGATCTGCCCGAGGGCGATCTTGTTGGCGACCAGGATCGTCGTCTCCAGCCCCGTCCCGCAGGCCTGCTGCACGTCATAGGCGGGAGTCTCCGGAGCAAGCCGCGTGCCAAGCACGCTCTCGCGGGTCAGGTCACGGTCTCGCGAGTGCTTGAGCACAGCCCCACCGGCAACCTCGCCAAGCCGCTCACCCTCGAGCGAGAAGCGGGCGACCAAGCCGTCGAGCGCGGCGGTGAGCATGTCCTGGTTGGAAGCGCGCGAATAAACGGAGTTCGAGCGCGCAAATGGGATCCGGTTGCCACCAACGATGGCGACCCGGCGGGGCTTATCTATCAACGAAGGTCAACCTTTCGTTACAGGGATCAATGCACAGGTTAACGAGACACTGATCGATGTCAAGGTCATAAAGCTCCACAGTGACGCCCCGCACACTCCGGTGACTTCGCCTTTATGCGCCCAATAGCACCGGAAAAGACGAAGTCAGCGGGAGGAGGCGGGCGGCGGGGTGCCTCTCGGACGGGCGGATACTCAAATTGCCGGTCTCATTAGACCGGCAATTGTCCGGGCGAGGGGCATCCCCTTGCTGCCTTCTAAGAAAGCCCTTCGCGCGCCTCGCGCACGAGGGTCACGGCCTCGGGGAACAAGACGCGGATTGCGTCGCGCACCTGCATCGCCTGCTGGTCGGGATC
>DASSMU010000190.1:0-6130 GCA_035701465.1 Solirubrobacterales bacterium | reverse complement strand
TGCTCGAGGGAGGTGGGTTCTCGAACGTCGCCGTGGAGCAGAACGAGGTCACCTTCGAGTTCGAGTCACCGGAGCACTTCACCGCCTACGTCAGGGCGATCGCCGCCCCGATCCGGGCGATGATCGAGCAGCACGCAGGCGAGGCCCAGGAGGAGGCCTGGGACGCGATCACGCAGGCCGCGACGGATGCGGGGGGTGGCTCGGGGCCACTGAGCTTCTCGAACGTGGTGCTGCTCGCCTCGGCCACCGCCTAGCCGCGACGTATGCTCGGCGCTTGACCGGTGCGGAGACCGCCATACGTCGGTGCAGGCAGGCCGACGTGCCGGCTGTGCTGGATCTGTGGGCGCAGGCCCGGAGCGGGCATGCGAGCACATCTGACCGTCTCGATGACGTCGAGCGCCTGGTCGCCGAGTCCCCGGCTGCCCTCCTGGTGGCCGAGCGGAACGGGGAGATAGTCGGAGCCCTGATCGCAGCCTGGGACGGGTGGCGGGGGAACATGTATCGGCTTGTGTCTGCGATGGGCACCGGCGGCAGGGCATCGGGCTGGCGCTGACCCGAGCCGGTGAGGACTACCTGCGCCAGTGCGGCACCCGTCGCATAACCGCACTGGTCGCCTTCGAGGATGAGGTCGCGGGCGAGTTCTGGGAGTCTGCCGGCTACCCACGCGACCGGGAGATCGGCCGGCGAGTCCGCAATCTGTAGGCCTCGGAATGCCCGAGTCCTACCCGTCGGCCTCAGGCCCATGAACGGGATCCAGGCAAACTGGCTGGTGTGAAACCGGTTGCCATTGCCGCCGCCATAGCACTGGTCTGCATCTGCGGCCCGATCTCAACCGCAGGCAGTTCATCCGGATCAGCCGGCCACCGACCGCCGGCAAGCGAACGCCAAGTTCACCGGCCACAAATCGTGAAGCGGCTGATCCCGTTCCCGTCCAAGCGGAAGCGGCAGATGGCCGCCTACTCAGAGCGGCACTACGGGGAACGGACCTGGAGGCTCAAGCATCCGCGGGTGATCATCGAGCACTGGGCCGAAACGGGCAGGGCTTCGGCCGTCTACAACACGTTCGCTCCGGACGTACCCGATCCCGAGCTGCATGAGCTGCCCAACGTTTGCGCTCATTTCGTCGTCTCCGGCTCGGGGCGGATCTATCAGCTCGTTCCGTTGACGATCCGCTGCCGTCACACGGTCGGGCTCAACTGGACGGCGATCGGGATCGAGCACACCGGGTTCAGCGATGCGGAAGTGCTCGGCGATCGCGCCCAGATGCACGCGTCGCTGCGGCTGACCCGCTACTTGCGCTGCCGCTTCCATATTCAGGTCCGCAACGTGATCGGCCACGCCGAGAGCCTCTCCTCCCCCTACCACCGCGAGCGGGTGCGGAGCCTGCGAACTCAGACCCACGGCGACTGGCGACACAGCTCTATGCAGATCTACCGCCGCAGGCTGCGCCACCTGGGCGGCTGCTGAGCTCTCGGCGCCGGCGCTAGAACCGCTTGGCGACGCTTCGCGAGAGCATGAAGCCGTGGCCGCTGTCGCGGTTGACGCATCGCACCGCGCCCGGCAGGACCTTGCACTTGTAGGGGCCGAGCTTGGTTGCGTGGCCGACCGCGAGGACCTTGCCCTGGTGCAGGACGGTGTCGCCGGCGCAGACGAAGCCGGCCTTGCGGTGCGGGCCGACGACGAGGCCCTGGCCGTAGTCGAGTTCGCAGGATTTCGGCGTCGGCGGCGTCGGCCAGGTGTGTTCGGCGATGTCGCAGCGGGCCTCGCCACCGCGGGCTTCCTTGCCGAAGATCATCGCGCAGCCGATGTTGCCGCCGGGCGCGTGGAAGATCCGGAGCTGGAAGGCCGACGCGGTTGCGGGGGCTAGGACGGCGATCGCGACGGCGAGCAGGGCGACCCTCTTCACCCCGTCGAGGATAGCGGCCCGACCCGTAGGATCGGGCGCGTGATCTACCTGCTGCGACACGGAGACGCCGAGGCCGGCGACGGCGACGACGCGGCGCGGAGACTGACCCCGAAGGGCGAGCGGCAGGCCGAGGCGGCCGGGCGGGCGCTGGCCGCGCTCGGCGCCGGCATCGACGCCTGCCTGACCAGCCCGAAGGTGCGGGCGGCCGAGACGGCCCGCCTCGCCTGCGACGCGCTCGGCCTCGAGCCCGAGATCGCCGAGGAGCTGCGCGGCGGGCGCTTCGACTCGCTCGGCCTCGGTGCCGGCCGGGGCGACGTCCTCCTGGTCGGCCACGAGCCAGACTTCTCGGCTGAGGTCGGCCGGCTCACCGGCGCCAGCGCGAAGCTGCGCAAGGGCGGCCTGGCGATCGTCGACGGCAGCGTCCTGGTCGCGCTGCTGCGGCCCAAGGACCTCGCGGCGATCGCGGCCGGCGCCACTGCGGCCTGAGTCACAGTTACGCCCGGGCCGACGCGCTACGTTCCAGGCCCGCCCTGCGACCGAGGAGGCGTCGATGCTGTCCTGGCTGGCCAAGAAGCTGATCTCCCGCAACATGGCAAAGCTCCGGGAGGGTGACCTCGGACCGACCCTGCGGCTCGACGCGAAGGACGTTCGCTTCCGCTTCCCGGGCGACAGCTCCTGGGCGACTGAAATCGAAGGCAAGGACGAGCACGAGCGCTGGCTGAGGCGCTTCGTCGCGGCGGGGCTGCAGATCTACCCGGACGAGGTCGTGCTCAAGGGCTTCCCCTGGAAGCAGACGATCTGCGTCCGCGGCCACATCCACCTCGACTCCCCCGCTGGCGAGCGCGTCTACGAGAACCGCTACGTGCTCTGGGGACGCATCGCCTGGGGCCTGCTGCGCGAATACGAGGTCTACGAGGACACGCAGAAGACCAAGCCCCTAGACGAGTACCTGGCCTCGATCGGCCAGCTCTGACCGTGGCCGCTATGCGGCCGCCGCCCCCGTCTTCAACTCCGCGGCGATCGAGGTCGCCCAGGCCCGGATCTCGTCCCAGTCGCGCCGGTCGCGGTACTCGGCGGGGGTGTTCTGCACCATCGCCTTCTCGATCGGGCCGTGCGGCTCGACCGGCAGGCGGCCGCCGAAGACGACGTGCCCGCGGCCTCCGAGCCTTTCCACCTTCTCGACGATGCTCGCCGGCTCCGCCCACTCCGGCCTGTCCTCGGCCGGGTCGCCAGCCGGACCGGAGCTGAAGACCCAGAACGGTCGCTGCGCCAGCGCCCGGCGATGTTGGCGCAGGAAGTGCTTGGCGTCGCCGCGCCAGCGTTTGATGTACACGGCGCTGCCGAGGATGACCGCGTCGTAGGGGTCGACGCTCTTGACGTCCCCGACAGCCTCGCAATCGACCGAGATGCCATCCCGGCGCAGCACCCCGGAGATCGCCTCGGCGATCTCGGCGGTCGAGCCGCGCTTGGAGGCGTAGGCGACCAGCATCTTCATCGTGTCTCAGGGTGCCACTTCGCATCCGTGCCGTCATCGGTGATCCCCCGCATGACCTCACGGTGAGAGATACGGACCGACGCCGCGAACGGTCCGGGATCGCCCCCCGGACCCGTTTCGGCAACCGGTTCGCCACGGGCGTAGGATCGGGCTCAGGCAGGGCCAACGAAAGGAGCTCATATGTACTGTGCACTGACGGTCCGCAAGCTGAAGCCCGGGACGATGGAGCAGTTCAAGCAGGCCTTCATCCCCGACGACGAGATGGAGGCGCCGGCCGGCTGGAAGCGCTTCTACGCGATCCGCAACGTCGCCGACGAGAACGAGATCGTCACCTTCGGCTTCTTCGACGGCACGCTCGATGAACTGCGCGCGGGGCAGCAGGAAGGCAACAGCGAGTACGAGGCTCGCCGAGCCAAGGCCGGCGAGTTCGTCGAATCGGTCGGCGCCGACGGGGTCTTCGAGGTGGTCGAAGAAAGGTCGATGGAGTAGAGGTTCGCCGGACCGTGGGATAGGGTCGGCGCGACCGACCACGAGCGGGGAGAGACGAGGGTTAGATGGCTTACGAAATGCAGCTCCGGCAGAGTCAGGATCGCGTCAAGATCAGGAGTCCCTGGGCGGCGGCGCTCTTGCCGCTCATCACGCTGGGGATCTACCACCTCGTCTGGTGGTACCGGATCAACCGCGAGATGCGCGACTACGGCAAGGCCAAGGGCTACGACCTCGGCCAGAACCCGACCAACTCGGTGCTGGCCCTCTTCCCGGGTGGGATCATCATCGTCCCGGCCCTGATCACCTACTGGCGCGGGACCAAGCGCGTGATGGGCGCCTCCCGCCTGGCCGGACAGGAGCCGCTCAACGGCTGGATCGCGATCGTCCTCTACCTCTTCATCGCCCCCGCGCTGTGGGCCTACATCCAGGTCTCGCTGAACCACGCCTGGGAAGCCGAGGCCGACCCGATCGAGGGCCAGCCGGCCCCGCGGGCGCCGTCGGACCAGATGCCGCCGCCGCTGCCGCCCGACCCGTCTGCGCCGCAGCCGCCCGCCGCGGACCCACCGCCCCCCGGAGCCGCAAGCTGAGCCGTCGATGAAGCAGCGCGTCAACCTGATCACCCTCGGGGTGAGCGATCTCGGGCGGGCGCGCAGCTTCTACGAAGGGCTGGGCTGGAGCACCGGCGCCGCGGCCGGCGACGACGTCGTCTTCTTCCAGGCCGGAGACATGATCGTCGCGCTCTGGGATCGCGCCAGGCTCGCCGAGGACAGCACCGTCGCCGACAGCGGCGGCTGGGGCGGCGTGACCCTGGCGCTCAACTTCGGCTCCCCGGCGGAGGTCGACGCGGCGATCGAGGAGGCTCGCGGCGCCGGGGCGACGATCGGCCGCGAGCCGGCGGAGACCTTCTGGGGCGGCTACAGCGCCGTCTTCCTCGATCCCGACGGCCATCCCTGGGAGGTTGCCCACAACCCCCACTGGACGATCGCCGAGGACGGCGGCGTCAGGCTCAACTGACCGCCCAGCGGCTGACTGGCCAATCAGCCAGCGCCCTTTCCAGATAGCCTCCCGGGCCGACTTTCACGAATGGAGAAGGAGAAAGCAGACTGATGGGACTTCTTGATGGGAAAGCGGCGATCGTCACCGGGTCGGCACGGGGAATCGGCCGGGCCACGGCCGAGATGTTTGTCCGCGAGGGCGCCAAGGTGCTGATCAACGACCTCGATGCCGACGTCGCCGAGCAGGCTTCGAGCGAGATCGACGGCGAGACCGCCGTCTTCGCCGGCGACCTGACCAAGCCAGAGGCCGCCGACCAGCTCGTCGCCGCCGGCGTCGAGGCCTTCGGCACCGTCGACATCGTCGTCAACAACGCCGGCTACACCTGGGACAGCGTCGCCCACAAGATGACCGACGAGCAGTTCCAGGCGATGCTCGACATCCACACGATCGTGCCCTTCCGCGTCGCGCGGGCGCTGGCCCCGCACTGGCGCGAGGCGGCCAAGGCCGAGCGCGGCGAAGGCAAAGAGGTCTTCCGCAAGATCGTCAACGTCTCCTCGACCTCGGGGATGATGGGAAACGCCGGCCAGGTCAACTACTCAGCGGCGAAGATGGCCGTCGTCGGCTTCACCAAAACGCTGGCCAAGGAGTGGGGCCAGTTCAAGATCAACGTCAACGCAGTCGCCTTCGGCTTCGTCGAAACGCGCCTCACCGCAGCCAAGGAGCAGGGTGGCGAGATGACCTCGCCGACCGGCGAGAAGATCGAGCTCGGCATCCCTGAGCAGATGCGGGCGATGGCCTCGGCGATCATTCCGCTCGGCCGTCCCGCCACGCCGGAGGAGGCATCGGCCCCGATCCTCTTCCTCTGCTCCCCGCTTGCCAATTACGTCCACGGCCAGGTGCTCAACGTCACCGGCGGCATGTTCGGGGGGATGTACACCTGAGCCCCACGGCGACAGAGGGCAGGCGGGCGCCCCGCTACCTCGACCTGGCGGACCGGACCTGGCCTGCCCTCCGTCGCTTCATGGGCCTGCACACGTGGCTCTACCGCGTAAGCGGTGGGCGCCTCGACGCGATGCCGGGAGTGCGAGGCGGCAAGGTGCTGCTGCTCGACCACGTCGGGGCGAAGAGCGGGACCAAGCGGACCTCCCCCCTCCTCTACACCCGCGACGGCGACAACCTGCTGATCGTCGCCTCCAAGGGCGGCTTCCCCAAGCACCCCGCCTGGTACCACAACCTGATGGCCA
>DASSMU010000189.1:0-6093 GCA_035701465.1 Solirubrobacterales bacterium | reverse complement strand
TGCCGATGCTGCTCTACCACTTCCAGACCAAGGGCCGCGACGAGGCGCGCCCGCGCGCCGGGGTCCTGCGCACGCGCGAGTTCATCATGAAGGACGCCTACTCCTTCGATCGCGACGAGGAGGGCCTCGACCGCTCCTACGGGCTGCAGAGCGAGGCCTACGCGAGGATCTTCGACCGCAGCGGGCTGCGCTGGTACCGGGTCGAGTCCGACGTCGGGATGATGGGCGGCACCGGGGCCCATGAGTACATGGCGCCCTGCGCGGCCGGGGAGAACGAGGTCGCGCTCGCGCCGGGCTACGCGGCCAACGTCGAGATCGCGTCGGCCCAGCCGCAGCCCGTTCCGCTCCCGGCGCCGCTGGCGGCTCCCGAGGACGTCGAGACCCCGGGGCTAACCACGATCGACGAGGTGGCGCCTCACCTGGGCCTGCCAGCGGGCGCCCTGATCAAGGCGCTGCCGGTGATCGCCGCGCAGCAGGACGAGGACCATCCCCCGGCCCTCGACGACGATCGGCAGCGTCTTGATGAAGGCGCCGTGCGGCAAACCGAGGTGCCCGGCCACCTCCTCGACCTTGGTCAGGCCGGGCGTATCCACCTCCTCCGGCGCGCCCAGCGGCGGCAACTCGACCGCCTGCGCCTCGGCCGAGGCGATCTCGACGTTGGCGGCATAGCCGGGCGCCAGCGCAACCTCGTTCTCGCCGGCCGCGCAGGGCGCCATGTACTCGTGGGCGCCGGAGCCGCCCATCATCCCGACGTCGGACTCGACCCGGTACCAGCGCAGTCCGCTGCGGTCGAAGATGCGCTCGTAGGCGCCGGACTGCGCCTCGTATGACCGCGCCAGCCCCTCCTCGTCGCGGTCGAAAGAGTAGGCGTCCTTCATCGTGAACTCGCGCGTGCGCAGGACCCCGGCCCGCGGCCGCGGCTCGTCGCGCTCCTTGGTCTGGATGTGAAACAGCATCAAGGGAAGGTCCCGATAGGACCGCACCTCCCGCGCTACGTGCTGGGTAACGCACTCCTCGTGCGTCATCGCCAGCACCATCGGCGCCCCCTTCCGATCCTCCAACTTGAACAGCTCGTCGATCGAGTACCGCCCGGTCTTCTCCCAAGCCTCGGAGGGCTGCAGCACCGGCATCAGCATCTCCTGACACCCGATCCCCTCCATCTCCTCCCGAAGGATGGCTTCGACCTTTCGGTGCACCTTCCACCCCGCAGGCAGATAGCTCCACAGCCCAGCCCCAACCTGACGAATCAACCCAGCTCTAACCATCAGCTTGTGCGACAGCGCCTCCGCATCCGCAGGAGCGTCCTTCAAGGTCGGGATAAAGCTTTGGCTCAACCGAGTCACGCGAGAAACCTACCCGCCCCGGACCCAGGAAGCTCAAACCCCAACATAGGGACGTCGTCTACCTCCAGCCGCTTCTCGCGGGGGGTGGCGCCGAATGGGGGGACCACCCCGAGGAAGCTTTAGCTACCGCAGGGGTGGTGGGCCCCATTCGGTGACAGGACCCGCCGCGCCAACGACGTCAGGCCCTGGTAAATCGACGCCCGGCAGTAGGAGAAACCTCCTCGTCCAGCAAAACCTTGTCGGACTCCCCCTTCTCAGCCGCTTCATGCTCCATCCGAGCAATCTTCTCCGGCGTCAGTTCCCCGGCATTTTCAGCCTCGATCTTCGCCAGCCAGGCCGCGCCCTCGCGCGACTCGTCCTCGTCGAACTCAACCCCGCCCCGGTCCAGCGACTTGTCGATCTCCTCGAAGAGGGCGTCGACCAGCGTCGCCTGCGGGACCTTGCGCAGCGGCTTGCCGTGGGCGTAGATCAGACCCTCGTTCTTGGCCCCGGCGATGCCGAAGTCGGCATGGGAGGCCTCGCCGATCCCGTTCACGGCGCAGCCGAGCACGGCGACCTCGATCGGCTCGGCGTAGCCTTCCAGGCGCTGCTCGATCTCGGCGACGACCGAGTCCATGTCGAACTGCAGGCGGCCGCAGGTCGGGCAGGCGATCAGGACCGGGCCGCGCTCGCGCAGCTGCAGCACCTTGAGGATCTCCCAGGCGACCTTGACCTCCTCCTCGGCATGGAAGGTCGAGAGGCTGATCCGGATCGTGTCGCCGATGCCGTCGGCGAGCAGGGTGCCGAGGCCGACCGAGGACTTGAGCGAGCCCGACCACTTCGTCCCGGCCTCGGTGATCCCGAGGTGCAGCGGATAGGGGATCTTCTCCGAGAGCAGCCGGTTGGCGGCGATCGTGTTGGGCACGTTGGTCGACTTGATCGAGACCTTGAAGTTCTCGAACCGCAGGCCCTCAATCAACTCGACGAACTCGACCGCGGCGGCGACCAGCGCCTCGACCGGCGCCTCGCGCTCGAGCGCGTGCAGGTGCTTGGGCAGCGAGCCGGAGTTGACCCCGATCCGCATCGGCACGCCGGCCGCGGTCGCCCGCTCGGCCACCTCGGCGACCTTCTCGCGGCCGCCGATGTTGCCGGGGTTGAGGCGGATGCAGTGGGCGCCTGCGTCGATCGCCTTCAGCGCCAGCGTGTGGTTGAAGTGGATGTCGGCGATCACCGGGATCGGCGACTCCACGACGATCGTCTTCAACGCCTCGACGTCTTCGTCGCGCGGCACCGCGACCCGCACGATGTCGGCCCCGGCGTCGGCGACCTTGCGGATCTGCTCCATCGTCGCCGCCAGGTTGGCGGTCTCGGTCTTGGTCATCGTCTGCACGGCGACCGGCGCGCCGCCGCCGATCGGCACGCCGCCGACGAATATCTGTCGCTTCGAAGCCATGCGCGAAGGGTATCCGGGCGAGGGCCCGGGCCGAGCCGGGAGCCCCGGGTCGAACTGAACCTTGCCTATGGCGTTTCCGTACGCTCTTCCGAATGGGAAGGCTGAGAATCCTCGCAACAGCCCTCGTCGTCGGCACGGCGGCCCTGTGCGCGGCACCGGCGGCGCAGGCCACGTTCCACAAAATGTCGATCCGCGAGGTCTATCCCGGCGGCGATGCCAGCTATGTCGAGCTGCAGATGTGGACATCTGGGCAGAACTTCGTCGAAGGCCGCCACCTCGTCGCATACGACACCGCCGGAAAACCGGTCGACAACTTCTCCTTCGCCGCCGACGTGGCAAACGGGGCAAACCAGTCGACGATCCTCGTCGCCGACACGAACTACCCGGTGGTGTTCGACGAACGGCCGGCGCCCGACGCGAGCGACGCGGGCCTCAACCTCTCGCCCGCCGGGGGAGCGGTCTGCTGGGTGGAAGGCTCCCCTCCCGACTGCATCGCCTGGGGCTCCTTCGCCGGCCCCTTGCCGGCCGGCCTGAAAGTCGGCAATCCGGCTTCTCCCGGCGGGGTCCAGGCCGGCATGGCCCTGCGCCGCTCGATCGCGAACGGGTGCCCGACGCTGTTCGACCCACCGCCCACCGACGACAGCGACGACAGCGCCACCGACTTCGCCGAAGTGGAACCGAACCCGCGTGACAACGCGATCGTCCCGACCGAGACCCCCTGCCAAAAATCCAGCGGTGGGGGCGGAGGCGGCCAGGGCGGCTCCGGCGGCAACCCACCCCAGACGCTGCTCAAGCGAACGCCGCCCCACAAGACCCACGACCGCACCCCGAGCTTCCGCTTCGCGGCTGACGAGCGCGGCGTCACCTTCCAGTGCAAGCTCGACGGCAAGCCCTACAAGGCCTGCCACTCGCCCTTCACGACGAAGAAGCTCTCGCTGGGCCGCCACGTCTTCAGGGTGCGCGCCCGCGACGACTCCGGGAGGCTGGACCCGAGCCCCGCCTCCTACGCCTTCAAGGTCATCCGCGGCTAGCGGACGTGGAAGCCGCCGCCGGTGAGGCGGCCGATGTCGTTGCTGAGGCCGATGAACATCAGCACCGCGACCAGCGCGAAGCCGACGACGGTGGCACGCTCGATCGTGCGCAGCGGCACCGGTTTTCCCCGCAGCTTCTCGACCAGGCTCCAGAAGATGTGGCCGCCGTCGAGCGGCAGGATGGGCAGGAGGTTGATCAGCCCGAGCGAGAGGCTGACAAGGGCCAGCAGGACCAGAGCCGCAAAGGCGCTGACCCCGATCGCCTGGTGAGCGACGTCGCTGACGCCGACGATGCCCGAGACCTGCTTGCGCTGTTTGGCTTCGAACAGGTGACCGAAGACGGAGCCGGTTTCGCGCGTGATCAGCCACATCGACCGGCCGGCGTGGCCGAGCGCGCTGCCGAGGCCGAGCTCAATCGGTTTGGACCCGTAGGCAAAACCCACCCGCATCCTCTTGGTCGCCGGTTCGTACTCGGGCCGCACCGCGATCGTCTTGACCTGCCCCGCCCGATCGAGGCGGATGACGACCGGGGTCGCCGCCTTGCAGCCGTCGGTCTGCTTGCCGGCGCACTTGTGCGAATTGACCTGTTCGCCGAAGTGTTCGAGCCGCGTTTCTTCGTCCAGGGCAGGGAACGCCTTGCCATCCACGGCGAGGATCCGATCGCCTGGCTTCAACACATGCGCGGCGGGGGAGCCGGGGGCCGTTTCCCCCACGGTCCGCGAGGTGGCTTCGTCGAAGAAGAAGAACGCGAGAAAGAAGATCGCGAAGGCGAGCGCGATGTTCACCGCCGGCCCTGCGGCGATCACGACGACTCGCTTCCAGACCGGCTGCCGGTGGTAGGCCCGGTGCTCGACCTCGGCTTCCAGCTCCTCCTCCGAGTTCATGCCGCTGATTTTCACGAAGCCCCCGAGGGGGATCGCGGCGATCCCGTACTCGGTCTCGCCGCGTTTGAACGAGACGATTTTCGGGCCGAGGAAGAGGAAGAACTTCTCCACCCGCATCCTGGTCGCCTTCGCGGCGAAGAAGTGCCCAGCCTCGTGCAGGATGATCAGCAGCGAGAAACCGAGGAAGACCAGCAGCCAGCTGCCGATGCCGCTCATACCCTCGCCAACCCCCCCACCTCTTCTTCGGTGCGGCGGCGAGCCTCCTCGTCGACGGCGAAGAGGTCTTCGAAGTGGGTCGGCTGCAGGGGGGGCATCGCGGCAAGGACACGCTCGATCGCGGCGGGGATCGCGGTGAAGCCGACCTTGCCGTCGAGGAAGGCGGCTACCGCCACCTCGTCGGCGGCATTGAGGACGCAGGGCGCCGTCCCCCCCGCCCTGCCGGCGTCGAGCGCAAGGCGCAGGCAGGCGAACGTCTCCAGGTCCGGCCGCTCGAAGGTCAACTCACCGACGGCGGCAAGGTCGAGCCGGGGCACGTCGACGTCGGCGCGCTCGGGGTAGTGCAGCGCGTAGGAGATCGGCACCCGCATGTCGGGATGGCCGAGGTGGGCGAGCGTGGCGCCGTCGTTGAGGTCGATCAGCGAGTGGACGATCGACTGTGGGTGGACGACGACCTCGATCCGCTCGAAGGGGACGCCAAAGAGATGGTGCGCCTCGATCGCCTCGAAGCCCTTGTTCATCAGCGTCGCCGAGTCGATCGTGATCCGCCCTCCCATGCTCCAGGTCGGGTGGGCGAGCGCCTCCTCGACGCTGACGCCGGTGAGGTCCGTGCGACCGCGGAACGGGCCGCCGGAGGCGGTCAGCACCAGCCGGTCGACGGTGCCCGGCGGCTCCGCTCCGATCAGCTGGAAGAGGGCCGAGTGCTCGGAGTCAACTGGAAGCAACCGCGCACCGGTCGCCTCAGCCAGCGCCATCGTCAACTCGCCGCCGATCACCAGGCTCTCCTTGTTGGCGAGCGCCACGTCGATCCCCTCGCCGAGGGCGACGATCGTCGGCCCCAGTCCCGCCGCGCCGACGATCCCGTTGAGGACGAGGTCGGCCCCGGAGGAGACGATCAGCTCGCGGATCCCCTCCTCGCCGGCGAGGACCCGTCCGTCCCAGGCACGACCGGCTGCCTCCGCCGCTCCCGCATCGGAGAACGCGACCGTGCCGACCCCGTGCTCGGTCGCCTGGGCCAGCACCCGCTCCCAGCTCGACCCGGCGGCGAACCCGACCACGTCGAGGTCATCGGACGCGGCGACGATCTCCAGCGCCTGCGTCCCAATCGAGCCGGTCGACCCGAGTATCACCAGCCTCTTCATCCCCCAGAGCATAGGCACCTACCGCCGACGGGCCGATACGTCAAG
>DASSMU010000188.1:0-5687 GCA_035701465.1 Solirubrobacterales bacterium | reverse complement strand
GCGTGGGGTTAATGAGGAGCGCGGGCGTAGCCCGCGCAAACGTCGGATTGCATTGCCGCCGCCTTCGGCGACATTCCAGCAGAGGCGCACCCGCCAGCCCCCTCGAAGCCGGATGAAGCTTCGGATCCCTGGGCCCGAAGCTTCTTATCCGCTTGAAGCTTTCGAGCTTCGGAAGCTGGGTTTCGCTTTCGAAGCTTCTCCTCCCACCGGGCGCTTTCTCGGCTTGAAGCTTTCTCAAGCTTGGGAAGCCCGATATCCGTTTCGAAGCTTCCGGTCTATCGGTGCGGTGTCGAGGGGGGCCTGGCCGCCCTTCTGGCGAATGTCGCGAAGCGGCGGCAATGCAATCCGGTTCCGCGCGGCCGCAGGCCGCGCTCCTCATTCACCCCAAGAGCGCAGCTCTTGGGGTGTCAATTCGACAGAAGGGCGGCCAGGCTCCCCCACCCCAACGGAATCGAGGTCAATGGCTAGGCAAACGCCCAAAGCTTGTTGCCCAGAAAGTTGAACGGCATCGCAACCGCGACGGCGATCGCCTGGGCTGGGAGCTCGCCGAACGAGAGTCCTGCGATGAGCAACTCGAGCACCGCCAGGTTGATCCCGAGGGCGGCGACGCTGACGGTGAAGAAACGAGCTGCCTGGAAGCCGGCGTGGCCGTCGCCGGCCGCGAAGGTCCAGTGGCGGTTCCAGAAGAAGTTGCTGCTGACCGCGACGCAGAAGGCGCCGATCGCGGCGAGGGAGTAGTGGACGCCGAGGCTCTGGTTGAGCAGGGTGAACACGCCGAGGTTGATGATGTATCCAGAGGCGCCGACCAGCCCGAACTTGAAGAGCTGCCACCAGCTCGCGGGACGGCGGGCGGCTGCCCCCAGGCGGACGGCGAATTCTTCGATCGGGCTCATCGCTTGGCTCCAGGCTCACCGTCGACGACGACGGCATTGCTGCCAAAGCCGGTCTGCACCCTTTTCAGGGCGTAGAAGGGAACTTGGCGGACACGGCTCGAGATGTAGCGGGAAAGTGTCAGCCGTTCGTACCTTACCCGTCCGGCTGGGTGGAACCCTGAGGGAACGCCGGTCACCGGCCTCCCTTCCGCGGACTTGCCGATCACGTCGATCTCGCGCAGCGGCGTTTCGCCGCTGTAGATCCTCACCGAATGGTCGTGGAGGTAGAAGCGGACCGGGTCGGCGGCGAGCTTCCAGGTGACGATCGCCCGGGGCCCGCGCGGCGGTCCCAGCCCGTCGGTGAGTTCGCGAAAGTCCGGGCGCTGCAGGTTCGGCGTCTGGGTGACGTGGATATCGAAGGCCACCCAGTAGGCGACGAGCGCGACCGCGAGCAGGAGGCCGAGACGACGGGTGGCGTCGGTTGCGAAGCCGACCGCCGCCGCGACGGCAAGCGGCACCAGAGCGGGAAGCAGGTTGCGCTCGACTATGTAGTCCTTGCCGATCGCCGCGGCCAGCGTCGCCAGGGCCACCACGCCCAGCCCGATCGTCGCGCCCAGCAGCGCTCCTCCCCGCTCCCTCCTCGTCCCCCGCACCGCGACCAGGAGGAAGGCGGCGCCGATCAGGATCGCGGGCAGCAGGGCGTAGCGCTCGCGCGGAGGCTCGGCGATCACGTGGCCAGTCTCGCCGACGAGGAAGCTGATGCCGGTCTGGAAGAGACGGGTGGACAGAAGGCTGTGGTTGATCCAGCCGATGTGGGTCGGGTTGACCTGGGCCGAGATCAGCGGGATCAGGGCGAGGCCGACGAGCGCCACCCCGCCGACGGCGGGCAGCACGGCTCGCCAGCGCGAGCGCAGCGCGACGAGCAGCCAGAGCGCCTCGATGCCGACCGCGAACACGGCGAAGTAGTGGCTGCAGAGAGCGAGCCCCGAGGCGAGCGCCCAGAGTGCCAGGTCCCGCCCGTCGCGGGTGCGCAGGGCGCGTGCGAAGAAGAACAGCGCGGCGGCTCCGAAGAAGACCAGCAACGCGTAGGAGCGAGCCTCCTGCGAGTACCAGATCAACATCGGGTTGACGGTGACGAGCGCCGCCGCGATCAGACCTGTTCGCCGGCTGGACAACTCACGGCCGGCGCAGTAGGCGAACGGGATCGTCGCCACCCCGAACAGGGCCGAGAGGGCGCGCATCGTCATCTCGCCGGTGCCGAACGCCTGCGCCCAGCCCCAGGCGAGGACGTAGTAGAGGGGCGGGTTGGACTCGCTCCCCTTCACCTCGCGCAGCATGTCGGTGAAGCTGCCGGGGATGACGCGGGCGACGGTGATCACCTCGTCGTGGTGATAGCTCTGCAGGCCGAGCGTCGCGAAGCGCACCGCGGCGCCGAGCGCGATCAGGAGGGCGAGCGCCCAGAGGGCGCCGTTGCGAGAGGGAGCGAGGTTCACGGTGTGCAGTTGTCTCTCGGCATTCGCCGCCCCGGCCCATAGGAGGGCGGCAGCGCAGCGGCCGACGATCCCCAGCTGCGATCCGGGTGCGGGCCGAGCTGGAAGGAGAGGTCCGCTCCCCTGGCCAGGGCGCAGTAGGTGGTCCACGGTTTCCCGTAGGGATGGCCGTTGAGCCTCAGCGAGCGGATGTAGGGCGCAGCCGAGGGGCTGAGCGCGATCCGGCGGACTTTCGGTCGCTTGCCGTGTCTCTCGCCCCCCGACCGCCTGAACGCGTAGGCGCTGGCGGAGATCGTCGCCCGCCTGTGGTGGGAAAGCGCGATCGAGGCGTGCCCGAACAGCGGGCTGCCGATCGCCAGAAGGCCGACTCCCGGCACCTCTGGGTAGAGGCCGAGAGCCCCGAACACGTACCAGGAGGAGAGCGTGCCGAGGTCGTCGTTGCCCGGGTAGCCGTCGGGGGCCGGGCTGTAGAGGCGAAGCGCTCGACGGACCGCCGCCTGGGTCCCGTAGGGGCGTCGCGTCCAGTCGTAGAGCCAGGGTACGTGCAGGGTCGGCTCGTTGCCGAGCAGGGCGTGGTCGGTGTGGGTGGCACCCGTGCTGCCGTTGAGCTCGCGCAGGAAGCGGCCGAGGCGGGCGGAGGCGCTCACCGTTCCCCCCATCTGGCGGAAGAGACCGGCGGGGTCGTGCGGCGCCATCCAGGTGTACTGGGCGGAGTCGCCCTCGACGAAGCCGCCGCCGCCGAGATTGTCGTAGTTGGCTGGAAATGCGCCATTTTCGTAGCGCGGCTCGATCATGCCGCTGGCCGGGTCGAAGAGCTTGCGCCAGGCACCTGAACGCTGCATAAAGCGGTGGTACGTGGCGCGAGAGCGCAGGGCGCGGGCGGCGAACTGTGCGATCGCGAAGTCGTCAACCCCGTACTCGAGCGAGGTTGCCGCCGATCCCCAGACGTCGTCCGGGCTGCCGTAGATCGAGTTGGCGTTGCGAACGTTGGTGTCGAGGTCGTAGGGAACGTAGCCGTGTGTGAGGTAGGCGGCGAGACCCTGGCGCTCGAGATATTCGCCGTTGGCGCTGCGACAGAGTTCGTCGGCCCCCTTGAGCATCGCCGCGAGGGCGGCGCGGCGGTCGAAGGCGGTGGCGCCGAAGGCTGCGGCGGAGGCGATCAGCGGGCCGGCCGAGTCGCCGACCATCGTCATGCTCTGGCCGTTGGCGTATGGCCAGCGCGGCAGGCAGCCGCTCTCGGCCGCGTCGGCCAGCAGCGAGCGGATCATCTCGCTGGCCCGTTGCGGCGCCAGAATCGAGAGCAGCTGGATCTGCGTCCGGTAGGTGTCCCAGCCGGAGAAGTCGGCGTACTGGACGCGCCCGCGGGCGCGGTGGACGAATCCGTCCATGCCGATGTAGTTCCCGCCCGCGTCGCTGAAGGTCCGCGGCGCGAGGAAGACGTGGTAGAGCGCGGTGTAGAAGGTATCGAGCAGGCGCCGCGGCCCGCCGCTGACGCGGATCCGGCCCAGGGACCTGTTCCAGTCACCTTCCGCGCGCTTGGCCACCTCGCCGAAGCCGAGACCCGGATTTTCGGCGGCGAGGTTGGCGCGGGCGTCCTCGACGCTGACGAAGGAGACGCCGACCCGCGCAACTACGACGGGGTTGTGGCTGGTGTCGAAGGTCGCGAAGGCGCCCGCGTCGGCGGTCGTCGAGGGGTTTGCGGGCGGCTTCTGGCTCTGGCTCGCGGTTGTCGATCCCGACGTGGCCTTGTTGCCTTCCCAGGTGCCGTAGGAATCGAAACGGCGGTTGAAGACGGCCGCGATGTAGACCCGGTAGCGGGGGCGCTGCCCGCAGAAGAGGCCGCTGGAGGCGGTGCCGTCGATCTCGCGCTGCGCCGGGTCGATCTGCACCGCCGCGAAATCGTCCGGCTGCGCACTGCCCCCCGCGTTGATCAGGACGCTCGAGTGAGGGTCGCGGGGGAAGGTGAAGCGGGCCATCCCGGTCCGGGTCGTCGCCGTCAGCTCGGTTTCGATCGCGGCTCCGTCCACCGGGTTGAGGCGGACGGAGTAATAGCCGGGCCGGCCGCTCTCGTGGGCATGGGAGAAACCGGGCTGGAATTCGCCGTCGAGAGAGGAGCCGCGGGCGGCGGGAGAGGAGCTCAGCGGCTCGGTCGTCGGCAGAAAGGGGAAATCGCCGTAGAGCGAGCATCCCGCTCCGGCGAGGTGAGTGAGGCTGAAGCCCCTGATGTGGGAGTCGCGGTAGTCGTAGCCCCCGCGCCCGTTCTGGTCGGCGGGGGTCGTGTCGGGACTCCACTGGACCATGCCGAAGGGAACGGTGGCGCCGGGAAAGTTGTGACCGCCGCCGAACGTGCCCGGGCCCGGTCTGGTCCCGGCGAAGACGTGCACGTCGTCGGCCAGGCCCGCGCCAGGAGCGGCCGGAGCCGCTAGGCCAAGCGAGACGAGCGCCGTCGCGATGGCGATGGCTGTGCTTCGGATCAAGGCGTGAACGTTACGGCGCTCGCTTAGTGTTCCCGGGTCGATGTCTTTCAGAACCGCCATATTCGTCGTAGGTGCGGCGGCCGCAGCTGTTCTCGCCGCGGTCCTGGCCTTGGGGGGAGGCAAGGAAGACGCCCACGGAACCACGTCCCCCGGACCGGTGTCGGGGGAGCCGAGCGTGCAGGTGATCTCCCCCCGCAACGGCGCTCGCCAGTCCAGCCACGCCGTCGTGGTCAAGGTAAAGGTCCACAACTTCCAGCTCGCGCCAAGGCATTTCGGGGGCGAACCGCTGCTGGGCGAGGGCAACATCCGCTTCGGGCTCAACCGGGTTCCGGATTGCGTCGACCCCGTGAAGCTGCAGAAAGCGATCGACAGCCCCTTCGGCAACGGCCGTCTCGTCGGCAAATCCTTCGACTACCCCGAATACGCGGGGCCCAACGGCGTGCTCGCCGAACGGATCGGATCGGCCGGCAGCTACTCGCCCGCGACCCGGCCGGAGATCTACTACCACGACCTCAAACCCGGTTTCTACCGCCTCGTGGTCAACCTCGCCCAAAACGACGGCTCGACCACGCCTTTCCACGCCGTAACCAACTTCCAGATCCTCTCCAGCAACGGCTACGGCCCCAACTGCAAGGGCAACAAGGTGCCAAGCGTCAAGGCCGCGGCGTTCGGCTGAAGCCTTGTTTTGCTGCGGGGTTTGGGAGGGCTGGCGGGTGCGCCTCTGCTGGAATTGACGTCGCACGCGCCTATGGCGCGTAGCGCCGAGATGAGGTGCGCGGGCTACGCCCGCGCAGGCATCGGATTGCAGTGCCGCCGCCTTCGGCGACATTCCAGCAGAGGCGCACCCG
>DASSMU010000187.1:0-15384 GCA_035701465.1 Solirubrobacterales bacterium | reverse complement strand
ATCATGTAGGCGAGAAAGGGGCGGTCGACCAGGGTCAGCGCCGGCTTGGGCACGGTCGATGTCAACGGCCGCAGCCGCGTCCCCTCCCCCCCCACTAGAACTATCGCCTGCATCTACTCGGCTGTACCCGCGGGCACGGTGCTCTCAACCGCCCGGCCGATGCCCTCGTACTCGAAGCCGGCGCCCCGCAGCAGATTGGGGTCGAGGAAGTTGCGCCCGTCGATCAGCAGCGGCCGGGCCATCCGCGCGGCGGCGGCTACCCAATCCAGCTCGGCGAACTCGGGCCACTCGGTGACGAGGACTGCCGCGTCGGCCGCGTCGAGGGCGTCCATTGCCGACCCGCAGAACTCGACGCCGTCGAGCAAGCTCTTCGCCGCCTCGGCGGCGACCGGATCGTAGGCGGAGACCTGGGCGCCCTCACCCTGGAGTCGCGCCGCCAGGACCAGGCTCGACGCCTCCCGCATATCGTCCGTGTCGGGCTTGAAGGCCAGGCCAAGCAATGCAACGCGCCTGCCGGCAAGCGACCCGAGGCGGTGCTGGAGCTTGTTGACGACCCGCCGCTTCTGCAGTTCGTTCACCTCGATCACAGCCGTGAGCAGCTGGAAGTGGTAGCCGGTATTACCCGCAAGTTGCTTGAGTGCTTTGAGATCCTTTGGAAAGCAGGAGCCCCCCCAGCCTATTCCCGCCCTCAGGAAGGCGGGGCCGATGCGCTGGTCGAGGCCCATCCCGCGAGCTACTTCTTCCACGTCGGCGCCGACCTCCTCGCAGACGTTGGCGATCTCGTTGACGAAGGAGATCTTGGTCGCGAGGAAGGCGTTGGAGGCGAGCTTGATCATCTCGGCGCTGGCGACGTCGGTGCGGACGATCTCGCCGCCGAGCGGCTCGTAGAGACTGGCGACGGCGTCGCCGGCGGCCTCGTCGCCCGGGTCAGCCCCAACCACGACCCGGTCCGGGTGCAGGAAGTCCTCGACCGCGGATCCCTCCTTGAGGAACTCGGGGCAGGAGACGTAGGGGACGCCGGGCAGGTCGCGCCGGATCGACTGCCCCGTGCCCGCGGGAACGGTGCTCTTCATCACCAACACGTGGTCGCCGTCGCCCAACTCCTCGACCACCGAGCGCACCCGCGAGAGGTCGGCGTCGCCCGAAGCGGTCGGCGGGGTGTCGACGCAGACGAAGAGCAGACGCGTGCCGGCGAGGAGCTCGCCCATGTCGGTCGTGAAGGTGAGCCGCTCGGCGTTTTTCTTCAGCAGCTCGCCGAGGCCCGGCTCGTGGATCGTCGTCTCGCCGCGCGAGAGCGCCTCGACCTTCTCCGCCAGGATGTCGCGCGCGATCACCCGGTGGCCGAGCTCGGCGAAGCAGGCCGCGGTGACCAGCCCCACCCAGCCGACCCCGACGACGCCTATCGGCTCCTTCTCTGTCATCGCTTTGCGCTCCCCTTCCTGCGCTTCTGGTTCGGGATCTCGACGCTCGCCGAGCGCGCGATCCCGATCATCTGGTCGTTGGTCAGGCTGTTGAGCAGGTCATTCGATACCCAGTAGCTGTTGTCCCCCCGGTGCCAGGCGACGACCGGGATCCGGTCCCCGTCGACGTAGATGTCGTATTCGCGCCCGTTGATCGTCTTGGTCAGGCTGGGGTTGTCGAGGATCGGCGGGTCCGACCAGCCCTGGATCCCCTGCATGCCGAAGTAGTGGATGCCGTCGGAGAGCGGCAACTCGGCGACCATCCGGTAGGCGCCGTGGCGATTGTTATCGGTATCGCGCAGGTGATAGACGCGCGGGTCCTGGACGTGTTCGTAGGAGTTGCTTTCCACGTAGTAGGCCCCGGACGGCAGCCGCGTCGGGTAGAAGAAGGGAAAGCCGGAGCTGACCTTGCGGGCGACCGACTTGGCCTCGAGTTCCCCTGCTTCGCGCGCCGGCACCAGACCGTCGCTGCCCGGCGGCTTGGGCTTGGCGATGTGCGTCTTCGGCGGAGAGTGCTTCTTCGACTTGCGCTTTCCCGCGTCCTTGCTGCGACCTTCGTCGAGCGAGCCGCGCGGCCCCTCGCTGGCTTCGATCCCGAGGAACTTGTTCACCGCTTCCTGGATCGCTTCCGGCGTGGCGTAGACATAGCTCGGGCCGAGTTCGGCCGGGAAGTGGACCTCCTTGATCGCCGCGTTGCGGGATTCGATGAAGAGGTCCATCACCTGGATCATCGTCCCCGTGCTGCTGATGTCCGAGGTCGTGTAGTGGGTGAAGATGTCGATCAGGCTGTTCTGGCCGAGCAGCAGGTCCTTGATCGGGACCCGCTGGCGAGCGGCGCTGAGGAAGTCCTGCTGGCGGGCCGAGCGGACGATGTCGGTATCAGTGTGGCGGTAGCGCACGTACTCAAGCGCCCTCTTCCCGCAGAGCAGCTGGTACCCCGGCTTGATGTTGATTTCCGAATACTGTTCGGAGGGCGGCACGCCGACGTTGGAGTGGTAGTAGCGGCGGTCGACGTCGGTGTAGACGCAGCCGATCGCGTCGACCGCGCGGACGAAGCCGAGGAAGTCGACGTTGACGACGTGGTTGATCGGTAGCCCGGTCAGTTCCTTCACCACCTGCAGGGTCAGTTTGGGGCCGCCGAAGGTGTAGGCGGCGTTGAACTTTTCCGTGCCGTAGCCGGGGATTTCGACCTTGAGGTCGCGCGGGATCGACATCACGGCGATCGCGTTGCGGTCGGGGTCGAGGCGCAGCAGGATCGTCGTGTCCGAGCGCCCCGGGTCTTCCGCCAGGTTGGCCCGCTTGTCGGAGCCGATGATGAGGATGTTCTCCGGGCCACCCCCGTTGACCTCAGCCAATTTGTTCTTGAGCTGGCGGGTGAGGGCGCCGTTGTGGGAGAGGGCGTCGGCGACGCTGCCGAAGAAGCGAAGGATCGAGATCGAGGTCGCCGCGGCGACAACGGCGACGATCACCACCGAGCCCAGCGTGAAGCGCCACCAGTAGCGCTTCGGCTTCGGCGGCGGCTCGTGGTCGCCCGAGGGCGGCGGCTTGCTGAATACCGGCTCAGCCACGTCGGCTCAGGCGTCGAGTCGATCCGGCAGCGAGCCGAGGAAGGTGTCGAGCGTCTGCCGGTAGGTGTGCAGGGAGGAGATCGAGACCCACTCCGCCGGGCCGTGGTGCCCTTCCCCGGCCGGCCCGAACTCGACCGCCGGCACCCCCACGCGCAGGAAGGAGACCGCGTCGGAGGCGCCGTCGCGCCCGACGCTCATCGGCTCGCCGTCGTGATGCGTCCGCGCCGCCTCGCGCAGGGCCCGCACGTAGGGCAGGTCGCGGTCGACCACGGCCGGCGGCCGGGTGAAGAGCTGCTCTACCTCGGCCGCGCCGAGTCCCTCCACCTGCTCGAGCACGGTGGCGGGGTCCTGATCGGGCAGGTAGCGGATGTCGACGTCGATGGCGCATCGGTCGGGCACCTTGTTGAGCGCGTCGCCCCCCACGATCCGGCCGAGATTGATCGAGGGGCGGTCGAACAGCTCCGAACTGTGCCGAGCGAACGGTAGCGACTCGATGCTGCGGAAAACCTCAATCGCCCTCAGAACCGCGTTGTCGCCGAGCCAGGGCGTGGCACCGTGCGCGGCGATCCCGCCGACCTGGACTCGCAGAGCCAGCACGCCCTTCGCCTCGACCCCGATGTGCAGGTCGGTCGGCTCGCCCGTGATCGCGAAGTCGCCGACGAAGCCGCTGTCGACCAGATGGTCGCTGCCCCGCTCGGCTTCCTCCTCGGACTCCTCGTCGCCGACGATCCCCAGCCGCACCCGGACCCGGTTCTGGTCGCGCATGGCAGCGGCGCTGAGCAGCATCGCGGCCAGTGCCCCCTTCATGTCATAGGCGCCACGCCCATAAAGACGATCGCCCTCGACCCGAGGCTCAAACTGCCCCGGCAGCCCAGGAACGACGTCGAGATGCCCGTGCAGGACAACCGTAGGCGCCCCCTCCGGCCCGACCTCGGCGCGCAGCACCGGCAACCCTCGAACCTCGTCGTGAGAAGCCTCGATCCCCCGTGCCTCCAGCCACCCTTTGACGAACCCGGCAGCTTCCAGCACCCCATCCGGTTCGGAGGTGTCGTAGCCGAGCAGCTGCGTGGCCAGAGCAACGACCTCATCGCTCATAGGAGAACCCCTCCTGCTGCCAGGCGTCGTGAGATTCGAGCGTCCATGCCGAAACGGACGGTATTTGAACCACGAGATCGACGCCTGGATGCTCTTTCAACACCAACCCACCACCCCATCCCCTCACTGGTTTCGAAGCCCGGAGAAGCGACCTCCATGCCTCCGCTGCCCTAGCCGGTATCTCAGCCCCGCGTGCCTTCAAAAGGAGTACTTCCTTTTCAATGGGTTTGACGGTGCGGTTGTTTTTAGGAACGGCTAAAGTCTCGCGTATGAGTGACCTTGTTTTGGACGCTGTCCAGGTACTAACTCCGCTGCTTGCCGCCGGTGCGGACGATGTCGTGGCAGAGGCCACGCGCCAGGCCGGCGAGGGAGCTGCCACTGCGGCGCGGCGCGTGCTGGAGGCGGTTCGCAGAGCCCTGGGCGGCAAAGACGCCGACAAGGAGGCAGTTACGGCTGCGCTGCGTGGCGAGCTCAACAACGGCACCGTTACAGAAGGCGACCTCCTGCACACGGTGAAGGTCTTTGGCGCCGGTCGCGACAACTACGGAATCCAAGTGAAGGGCAAGAAAACCTACATCGGCAACTCGATCCACGTCGAGGGTGGTGACTTCCACGGGTGACCGAGAGCGCCGAGTCAGTCCAGGGCGCTCCCGAGTCCGAGCAGCAGTCCGATCCCCCCGAAAGCGGCGATAGTCGCGAGCCGACCGCTTCGACGGACTCTGCCGAGTCCGCAGAGGGGGAGGAAGCCGCAGAGCACAACGAGGCGGCCGAGGTCGGCGTCGAGCCGATCGCGTCCGTAGCCGAGCGGAACGCGTACAGTCAGAACACGATCACCGTTGGGGGCGACTTCATCGGCTCGATCGACGGCGACAAGCGCGCCGCTGTCCCCACCGTCGACATCACCTCCTTGGCCGGCGAGTTGAGCGAGGGGTTCGTCGACCCCCCGTCGTTCTCCCCCACCGTGAAGGCGCTCGAAGAGCGTCAACTGGCGCTTCTAATCGGAGGCGGATGCGGCAATCGAGTGACCGCGACCGTGGCACTTCATCGCACCGGTCACAAGCCGATCGTCGAATTGCCCGGTGCCCTCGCCGCAGTGGACCTCGTCGAGGCTGTGCAACGGGCCTGCAAGAAGAAGGAGAGCGTCGGAGTGCTCGTCGAGTCGGTCGACACGGAGACGCTGACCTCACTGGCGGGCTTCCGCCTGCGCCACCTCCACAGCGTGCTGCCGGCGAGGTCGGCTGTGGTGTTCACGACCCGCGCCCAGGGGCACATTGCGTCCGACCACGAGCTGCCGGCGATCAAGGGCGTCCCCCCGGACAGCGAGGAGATGGTCGAGGTGCTGGCGCGGCGGAGTGCCCTCGGCGAGAAGGAGCGCGAGCGCTGTCACGAGGCGCGGGCGCTGCTGCCGCAGCCGGTTGGTCCGGCGACCGCGGTCCAGTTGATTGCCCTTGCAGCGACGGCGAAAAGCGCCGATGAGCTGGCGGCGACGATTGACGGTCAGTCGCAGGTGCTGGACGAGTGGCTTGGCGAGCAACCGGACGCCCGTCACCTGGCGGCGCTTGCGGCCGCAGCCTGTCTTGACGGGCTACCCAGCTCCGACTTCGACGACGCCGCCGAGTACCTGACGACGCTGCTCGAAGGCGAGGTTGAGCCGCCCTCCGAGCCGCCGCGGTTCGGAGCTAGGGAAAAGCTTTGGCCCGCCGGGCTGGCCCGCTATCGCCAGGAGCAGGTGATGACCTACTTTGGCTGGCAGGAGACGGAGATCGTTGAGATCTGTCCTCCCCATACGCGGGATGGAGTGATTGCCTATCTATGGTCCCACCTCGGCGGCGAGTTTCGCCGTCCGTTCCTGCAGTGGCTTCTTGAGCTCCCGACCAGCTCCAACAACCGGCTTGCCTATGTTGCGGCTCGTGCCGCCGGCGTCCTCTTCGCCCGTGACCCGTTGACAATCGAGCGGGAGCTGTTGCGGCCCTGGGCGCTCGAGGGGCACGCCGACCTGCGCAACGCAGCGGGCTTCGCGCTCGGCATTCCGGTGATGATCGGCGCCGATCCGACCGGCGCTCGACGCCTGGTCAAGAAATGGTCTCACTCGAGCAGCGGCTCGCTCAGGGCCGCGGCGATCGCCGCCTACGGTGGCCCGCTTGGCATCTGGGACCCCAGCGCCGCCGCGGCTTCCCACCTCTGGGAGGCGGGGTGGGCAGGTCCAGAGCTGCAGGAGCTCGCGGATGAATCGCTGGCCGCGCTCTTCGTCGGCGGCCGCGCTGCGGGCCTGGCGCGCGGCACCGCGATGGCCCTGCTCAGCGCCGTCGAGTCCAAGGTCGAAGTGCTACGGGCCTACGCGATCCTGCCATCGGTCATAGCAGCACTGACGAGCGGTAGAGGCAGGGCACGCGAGTCGCTTGAGGCTCTACTGGAAGACTCCGAGAGCAAGACCTTCGCGGACCTAGCGACGCTTCTCGCCCTGGCCTTCAACAGCAATGACGGCCGTGAGAGCGCCCGGCGGGCGATGCTCAACCTGTTGCACGCAATCGCCGCCGGACAAATTGGACGGGACGTCGTTGAGCGCTTGATCCGCGAGATGAAGTCGGCTGCCGCCGAACGCGGGCAAACGCCCCAGCTCGGGTCGCAGCTGAGGCAGCTGCTTAAAGCAGAGGACCGCAAGGGGGGCCAGCTCCAGGACGTGGCCCGTTCCCTGCACGAAACGTTCTACGACCAGGGAAAGGGAGGCAAGTCCATTGAAAACAAATGACTTCTCACCGATCGCCGAGCAGGGGGAGCTCGAACTCGAAGCCGGGATCTTCTCGAAGCTGAGGAGGCGTCGGGAGATCGCACCGGTTGCGCCGGGCTTCGTCCGCATCCTGCTCGATGCCAACGGCGCCCCGATCAAAGAGTTGACGGCCGGGCAGAAATACTGGTCCCGGGCGCATGGCTGGGTCAAAGTCGATGTTCGTAGCCACACGCTCGAGTATGAGATCGCATTTCCCGACCCCAGTGGACTAGCCGGCTTCGTCGCGGTGGTTGACGTTGCTGTTGCGGTCACTGATCCCGCCGGTCCGGTGAAGGAGGGAGCCGAGAGCGTCGAGGAGATCGTCCGGCCTGCCCTCCAGAACGCGATCCGCAAAGCGCATGTCGGCTCACCCAAGCCGACTGACAGCGAGGACCCGGTCGCTGTGCTGAACGAGCTGCGGGTGGCCGCGGACAGGAACCTGGAAGCCCTGGTCGGGTCCGTACCGGAGATGCCGGGCTGGCTCAGCGCCAAGGTGACATCGGTGACCGTTGGGCTCGATGAGGCAACCGAAAGCCACCGCAAGGAGTTGATGTCGAAGATCCGTGCGGTGGCGCTTGCCGATGCCGATGGCAAGAGTGAGATCGCCAAAGCAAAAAACGAGATGATGGTGCGCCAGGTCTGGGAGGAGGGCTTTGCAAATCACCTCGCTGATCCGGAAAAGCGGGCATTGGCCCGAATTGCGGCCGACCCCAGCCGGGAGAACATCGACCGTGTCGCCGGGCAGTTCGACCAGATCGAAGCGCAGGGGCGAGCCGCGATCGTGGAAACCCTGCGAGAGGCGATCAACAAAGGTTATTTCGCCGAAGACGATGCGATTCACAACGCCATCAGCGCGCTGGAAAAGCAGTACGGCAATCCTCAGCACGCGCTTGGCGCCAGCGCGCCAAGCAAGGAGGTCGGCGCGGCACCCGAGGCCGACGAGCACGTCATCGACGCCGAAACCGTGGAAACCGAGACCACGGGGGAGGACGAGTCAGACCAGGCCGACTCCGACTCCGACAATGGCGAAAGCGGCTCTGACAGCGACTGGACCCAATAGGCCGATGTTCTTGCTCGCCCCCGTTCAGTGGCTGGTCAATCTGGTCACCGTGTTGCCGGATCTTCTGCGACCAGGCATTTTCATCGGCCTCGTCCTGCTGATCCTCTGGTTCATTTTCGTGCAGCGGGGGCTGCCGAACCTCTGGCATGCACTCTGCCGTGGGACGGCTCGGCTGATCGACGCGATCGTCGGCATCGTCTTGCTGCCCGACTACCTGGTGACGACGGCACGGCAGAAACAGGATCAGCCACCTGGACAAGCGTTTCTGATGGTCGGCGGGGTCGCTGAACGGATGCTCGATGGCGCGGGCGCTCTCTACCAGCGCCACCTCCGCGACCCAATCGAATGGAAGCCGTTCCCATGGAAACCGCTAGTGGTCGTGGTCGTAATAGTGACCTTGCCCTGGGCAGTGATGGAACTCACTTCGCCTAAGAGTTTGGTGCGGCAGGAACTCGCGCAGGGATACAACGTCTGGCGAGAAGTCGAAGACTGGGCCGGCGTGGATCCTTCGCGCCGCGCCGACCCAGGCGTTGTCTGGCCGCCCCGCCCCCGTGCGCTCGGCAGCCGCCACCACGGTCGCACGGTTGGCATCACCGTCCATTGCAACGCCGACAGCCGCTGCAAGGGCCGTCTGATCCTGCGCAGTGGCAAGGGCACCCGACTACACAGTCGCGAGGTATCGGTCAGGCCAGGGGCAACCGCGACGGTTCACATGAAGCTCTCTCGTGAAGAGGCAAGCACCCACCGCGTCCTCGTCCGCATCGCGCGCGCCGATCCGGAATAGAGCGATGCCTTACGGCGTAGTTTTTGTGTCGTGAGCGTGGCGAGTAACCATCAGCCCCGGGCCTTCAGGCGCTGCTCGAGCGCCTGACAAACGCGGTGCGTCCGGTGTGCGCTACGGCCTCGTCACCGGTCGGACTTCGGCTTTCTCCGGTGGGCGGTTCAGCGTGTGCAGCCGCACGCCGATGCGGTGACTGCCCTTGCGTCCACCTTGGGAGGAAGATGGACTGGGTCGGGGATCACATCGGAGAGCTTGAAAGAGCCCCGCATTCCGCGGGGCTCTTTCAAGGTTCAGAGTGGACGCTCGATCGCTAGCGAAGGATCAGCGTCAGCGACTTGCCCTTGGTGCGGGCCTTGCCGCCGGTCGGGCTGAACTTGACGCGGATCTTCGTCTTGGCGCTGTGAGCGCTTGCGAGCTTCTTCTTCAGCTTCGCCTTGGGCTTGATCTTCAGCGTCAGCGTCTTTGCCTTGCCGGCTTTGAGCTTGGCGCTGTGCACCGTCTTGCCGGAGAGGCTGAGCTTGCCGGCGTAGGGGACCTTGACCTTCAGCTTGGCGGTGCCGTTGCCGGGGTTCTTGGTCAGCTTGCCGAATTTGAAGTTGTTCGGGGCTTTGACCCTGACCGTCTGGCTTGCCGTGCCGGCGCCACTGTTGCAATAGGCGGTGCGCCCGGTGAAGACGAGCGAGCCCGAGCAGCCTTCGTTGTCGGTGACGGCGAGGGTGGGCGAGTAGGTCTTCGCCTTCGTGTACTTGTGCGAGACGCTGGACGTCGTCGAGGTTGCGGTCTTGCCATCTCCGAAGCTCCAGCTGAAGGAGGAGATGAGGCCATCGGGGTCGCTCGAGGCGCTGCCGTTGAAGCTGACGGCCTTGCCTGCCGTCGCGGCGCCGACCGTGAAGGAGGCAACCGGCGACTGGTCGGGGGTGATCGCGATCTGCCAGGGCCCGCCTTCGACCGGGATCGTCGCCTTCACCTGGTTGGTCTGGGCGTCGATCACGGTGACGCTCTGGCCGCCATAGTTGGTCACGTAGGCGGCCTTGCCGTCCGGGGTAAACGCAACCTCATACGGTTCTTCGCCGGTGGGGATCGGGGTGCCGACGACCTGCTTGGTCTGGGTGTCGATCACGGAGACGCTGTCCGATTCATAGTTGGTGACATAGGCCTTGGCGCCGTTCGGTGAGATCGCCACCTCCCACGGTTCTTCCCCAACCGGGATCGTGGCAACCACTTGGCGGGTCTGGGTGTCGATCACGGAAACGTTGTTCGAGCCTTCGTTGGTGACGTAGGCGAAGGCGCCGTTCGGCGTGAAGGAGATGCTGATCGGAGTTTCGCCAACCGGGATCGGGGTGCCGACGACCTGCTTGGTCTGGGTGTCGATCACGTGGACGGTTTCATTGGTCATGTCGGTCACGTAGGCGGTCTTGCCGTCGGGCGCGAAGGCGACCCCCCACGGTTCCCCGCCGAGCGGGATCGACGGAGCCACCAGCTGATTGGTCTGCGTGCTGATCACGTCAACTTCTTCACTGGTTTCGTTGGTGACGTAGACGGTCGTCCCGTCGGGGCTGACCGCGAGCACGCCGGGAAACCCGCCCAGCGGAATCGGCGAGCCAACCACTTGCCCCGTCTGTAGGTCGACGATCACGACGTCTTCGTCGTTTCTATTCGCCACATACATGAACTTGCCATTCGGGGTGATCGCGTTGCTGTAAGGGCCCGAGCCGACTTCGACCGGCGTGCCGACGACCTGGTTCGTCGCCGTGTCGATCACGGAGAAGGTGCCGGCTTTGTAGTTCAGCGTGTAGGCCTTGCTCGCGAGCGCGGGCGCCGCGAGGAGGCCCAGTGCGAACACGAAGACGGAGAGCAGGAACGTGAACCGGCCGAGCCGGGAGCGGGTTATAGGCATGCGCGGCAGTCTATTCCGCGCTCGGATGGAATCCACAGCGGGAATAAATGACGACAATAAGTTTAGTCCGCAGGCACGGCTAATGTCGCGGAGATGGCGATGCAACCGAAAACCTGGGTTGTGGACTTCGACAGCGACGCGGTTATCGACTTCGAGGACGTAAAGGCTCGAGGAGACCGCAAGGCGGTCTTCAACGTGGTCCAGAAGCTGAAGGACGTCGGGCCGGAGTTGCCCTCGCCACACATGAAGTCGCTCAAGGGCGAGGCGGATCTGTTCGAGCTTCGTCCCAAGCAGGGTGCTTGCGAGGTTCGGCCGATCTACGCGAGACTCGGACAGAGATTCATGATCCTTGCGGTTGCGGCGAAGAAGAAGGACTTCGAGCGAGCGGTTGTGGCTGCAAGCGATCGCCTCAACCGTCATTGTTGACATTGATAATAAACCTATTATCATGGCGGTAGCGATGACCGCTTCAAAGAAGACCTTCGATGCGCTTGTGGCCGAGGAGCAGCTTGCCGATCCCAGTTTCCGAGCCGAGTGGCAGAGGCTCGCTCCTGCTCGGGAGTTTGCGGCGACCCTGCTGCGCTATCGGGCTGAGCACAAGCTGAGCCAGCGGGCGCTGGCAAAGGAGCTCGGTGTCTCTCAGCCGCGTGTGGTCAAGCTCGAGTCCGGGGAGCACAACCCCGAGGTCGACACGATCATCAACGCCGTGAGGCGGCTTGGGATCGAGTTCGTGCTCGACGTTGCTCCCGCGAACCAGAAGCCGACGCTGGTGACCGCCCGTGCGCAGAGGCGCGGGGCGATCGCTCACGACGACGTATCGGTCGTCGCGGCTTCCTCGGTGTAATCAGCCCTGGGCGATCGCCAGGAACGCTTCAGCCCGTTCGCGGTCTTTCTGGGCGCGGGCCTCGGCGCCGTCTCCCCCGGCCTCGGCGAGGCGCTGTTCGGCGTCGGCCAGTTGCTCTTTGAGCGTTGCCTGGTCGAGCTCGTCGGGGGTGATCGCCTCCTCGAGGAGGAGCTTGGCGTGGTTGCCGAAGACCTGCAGCCAGCCGTGAGCCTGGGCGTAGCGGACCGTCTCGGAGTCGCTTACGTGCAGGCGCAGCTCGGTCGGCTTCAGCGACGCCAGCAGCGGCGTGTGGTTGGCGAGGATGCCGACCTCGCCGACCGCGGTGCGAGTCGAGACCTGGCGCACTTCGCCGCTGAAGACCTCACCCTCCGGGGTGAGGACCTCGACGTCGACCATGTGCTCGGCAGCCATCGTCCCCCCTAGGCGGCCGCGGCCGCTCCGGCGTCGGCGGTGACCTGGTCGATGCCGCCCTTCATGTAGAAGGCGCCCTCGGAGAGCTCGTCGTGCTCGCCGTCGAGGATCTCGCGGAAGCCGCGCACCGTCTCGTTGACCGGCACGTACTCGCCACTGCGGCCGGTGAACTGCTCGGCGACGAAGAACGGCTGCGAGAGGAAGCGCTCGATCTTGCGCGCGCGCGAGACCGTCTGCTTGTCCTCGTCGGAGAGCTCGTCGATGCCGAGGATGGCGATGATGTCCTGCAGCTCCTTGTAGCGCTGCAGCACCTGCTGCACTTCGGTCGCGGTGCGGTAGTGCTCCTCGCCGACGACGTCGGGCTTGAGGATCGTCGAGGTCGAGTCGAGCGGGTCGACGGCCGGGTAGATCCCCTTCTCCGAGATCGCACGGGACAGGGTCGTGGTGGCGTTGAGGTGGGCGAAGACCGAGGCCGGGGCCGGGTCGGTGAGGTCGTCGGCGGGGACGTAGATCGCCTGCACCGAGGTCACCGAGCCGCGCTCGGTCGAGGTGATCCGCTCCTGCAGTTCGCCCATCTCAGTCTCCAGCGTCGGCTGGTAGCCGACGGCGGAGGGCATCCGCCCGAGCAGGGCCGAGACCTCGGAGCCCGCCTGGACGAAGCGGAAGATGTTGTCGATGAAGAGCAGCACGTCCTGGCCGCCCTGCTCGCGGAAGTATTCGGCCATCGTCAGCCCCGAGAGGGCGACGCGGAGACGCGCCCCGGGGGGCTCGTTCATCTGACCGAAGACGAGCATCGTCTTGTCGATGACGCCCGACTCCTTCATCTCGAGCCAGAGGTCGTTGCCCTCGCGCGAGCGCTCGCCGACGCCGCAGAAGGCCGAGAGGCCTTCGTGCTCCTCGCCGATCGAGCGGATCAGCTCCTGGATCAGCACGGTCTTGCCGACGCCGGCACCGCCGAAGAGCCCGACCTTGCCGCCCTTGGCGTAGGGCGCGAGCAGGTCGATCACCTTGATCCCGGTCTCGAGGATCTCCTGGGTGGGAGCGAGGTCGGAGGCCGCGGGGGCCGGGCGGTGGATCGGCCAGCGCTCCTCGGCCTGCACCGGCTCGCCGAGGTCGATCGGCTCGCCCAGCAGGTTGAAGATGCGGCCCAGGGTGGCGTCTCCCACCGGGACCGAGATCGGCCCGCCGGTGTCGATCACCTTGTCGCCGCGCTGCAGGCCGTCGGTGGCGTCCATCGCCACCGTACGCACCCGGTCGTCGCCGAGGTGCTGCTGCACCTCGCAGACAAGCTCGGTCGCCTCGCGATCCTCGTCGCCGGCCATCTCGATCTTCACCGCCGAGTAGATCTCCGGCAGCTTGTCGGGGAAGACCGCGTCGACGACCACGCCGGTGACCTGCTCGACGCGTCCTACGTTTGCTCCGTTGCTCTCAGACATTGGTTCCTTTTCTTCCGATCGAAAGCTGTTTAGCCCAGCGCCTCGGCGCCGGCGACGACCTCGAGGATCTCCTGGGTGATCTCTGCTTGGCGGACCCGGTTCATTTCCAGGGTCAGATCCCCCATCATTTCCTCCGCGTTCTCCGCGGCACTGCGCATCGCGGTCATCCGCGCCCCCAGCTCGGAGGCGGCGGACTCGAGCAGCGCCCGGTAGACCGAGATGTTCACGTACTCCGGAATCAGCTGGCCGAGCAGCTCCTCGGCCTCGGGCTCGTACTCCCAGATCGAGCTGCTGTGCGCCTTCTCGATCTCGGTCTCCTCGCCCTCCTCTTCCTCCTCGGCGACGCCCTCGCCGATCACGTCGGCCTGCTGCAGAGGGAGAAGCGTCTGCCGCCAGACGTGCTGGGTCAGCGGCGAGACGTAGCGGTTGTAGACCAGCTCGACCCGGTCGAGTTCCTCGTCGACGTAGCGGCCGGTGAGCTCCTCGCCGATCTCACGGGCGTTGGCGAAGCCGGGCCGGTCGGTGAAGCCGGTGTAGGAGGTGCGGGGATCCTCTTTGCGAAAGGTCAGCGCCGAGACGCCCTTACGCCCGACGGCGGAGAAAACCGCCTCCTTGCCCTCCTCGCGAAGGTCGTTGCGGAGCCTCAGGCCGTCACGGATGATGTTGGTGTTGAAGGCACCGGCGAGACCGCGATCGCCCGTGATCAGGACGACGCCGACCCGCTTCTCCTCCTCGCGCTCGACCAGCACGGGCACGCGGGGAAGGCCGCCCGCCTGTTCGGCGGCGCGGCGGGTGAGCTTGCGCATCGACTGCGCGTAGGGACGCAGCTGGTCGATCCGCTGCTCGGCCCGGCGCAGGCGCGCCGCGGCGACCATCTCCATCGCCCGCGTGATCTTGTTGATGTTCTTGATCGACGCGATCCGATTCTTGACGTCCTTCTGCGTAGCCATAAAAGCTCTTCCCTAGGTCGCGGCGGGGGCTGGGGTTCGAAGTCCACATTGCGGGACCAGGCGGGGGGCGACCGCGCACCTGGCGGGAGCGGAGAAGGTCAACCGGGAGCGCCTCTCCCAGCGGGTGGCGCCGTTTTGGGGGACCACCCCGAGGAGGCGGCGCCAGCCGCCCCCGCAGCGGGTGGTGGTACCAAAACGGTGACAGGACCCGCTGGGCCTCATGCGACCGAAGCCTCCTTCTCAGACTCTTCGGCTTCAGCGGTGCGACTGGGCTTGCTCCGCTCCTCCTCGGACTTGATCCGATCCGACTCCCCCGCCTCGACCGGGTCGCCGTGCTGGTCGAAGTCGGGGCCGAAGTCGTCGACGAAGTCGGCGATCGCCTTGCCCAGCTCCTCCTCGTCGGCCTCCTCGAGCTTGCCGGACTCCGAGATCCGGGCCAGCAGGTCGGCCTTCTCAGAGTGCAGACGGATCTTCAGGTCACCGAGGAACTCGCCCACCCGCTCGGTCTTGATCCGGTCCAGGTAGCCGCCGGTGCCCGAGTAGATCGCCGCCACCTGGTCGGCGACCTCGAGCGGCTCGCGCTCCTTCTGCTTGAGCAGCTCGACCAGCCGTTCGCCGCGGTTCAGCGTCTTCTGGGTCTCGGGATCGAGCTCGGAGCCGAACTGGGCGAAGGCCTCGAGGTCGCGGTACTGGGAGAGGTCGAGGCGGAGCTTGCCGGCAACCTTCTTCATCGCCTTGGTCTGCGCGTTGCCGCCCACCCGCGAGACCGAGATGCCGACGTTGATCGCCGGGCGGACGCCGGAGTAGAAGAGGTCGGACTCGAGGAAGATCTGGCCGTCGGTAATCGAGATCACGTTGGTCGGGATGTAGGCGGAGACGTCGGAGGCCTGGGTCTCGATGATCGGCAGCGCCGTCAGCGAGCCGCCGCCGAGGTCGTCGTTCAGCTTCACCGCCCGCTCCAGCAGGCGCGAGTGCAGGTAGAAGACGTCGCCGGGGTAGGCCTCGCGACCCGGCGGGCGCCGCAGCAGCAGCGACATCTGGCGGTAGGCGTAGGCGTGCTTGGTGAGGTCGTCGTAGACGCAGAGCGCGGCCTTGCCGTTGTAGAGGAAGTGCTC
>DASSMU010000186.1:0-3023 GCA_035701465.1 Solirubrobacterales bacterium | reverse complement strand
GTTCGCTTCGCTCACTCACAAGTTCCGGGGAACCTCCCCCGGACCCCTTTCTCGAACTGCTTGGTTAACGTAGGCTCGATTCCCCGTCCGAGAGGAGCTTTGAGATGCCTACTTACGTGATGCTTACGAATCTGACTTCCGAGGGTGTTCGGACGCTTAAGAACAATCCTGGTCGGGTTGCTGAGGTGAACAAGGAGGTCGAGCAGATTGGGGCGAAGGTTGTGGCGCAGTACGCGACGTTGGGGCAGTACGACTTCGTCACGATCGTCGAGGCTCCCGACGAGAAGACGATGGCCAAGGTCTCGGTCGAGCTTGGGTCGCGCGGGACGATGACCAGCCAGACGCTTGCGGCTATGCCGGCTGATGAGCTGGCCGGCTCGCTCTAAGAGGCGGACTTGAAGATCCTGGTCGTCGGAGGAGGTGGGCGCGAGCACGCGATCGTGCGGGCGCTGGCGCGTTCCGCTCACGCGCCGGAGGTCCTCTGTGCACCCGGCAATGCAGGGATCACGGCCGATGCCGAGTGCCTGCCGGGGGTGGCGGCCGACGACGTGGGGGCAATCGTCACCGCGGCGACAGAGCACAGCGTCGACCTCGTCGTCGTCGGGCCCGAGGCGGCGCTGGTGGCGGGGGTCGTCGATGCTTTGGAGGACGCGGGCGTTCCGGCGTTCGGGCCGAGCGCGGCGGCAGCGGAGTTGGAGGGCTCGAAGGCCTTCGCCAAGGAGTTGATGAAGGAGGCGGGAGTGCCGACCGCCGCTCACACGCTGCTGCGGAACCGCGAGGAGGCGCTGGAGCAGATCGCCTGTGCCTCCTACCCGGCGGTGCTGAAGGCCGACGGCCTGGCGGCGGGAAAGGGTGTGGTCATCTGCGAGGGAGAGTCGGATGCCCGCGCAATGGCTGATGTCTTCTTCACCGAGCGGCGCTTCGGCGAGACGGCCGTGGTGCTGGAGGAGTTCCTCAAGGGCGAAGAGCTCTCGCTGCTGGCGCTCTGCGACGGGGAGAACGTCGTGCCTCTCGCCCCGGCCCAGGACTACAAGCGGATCTTCGACGGCGACGAGGGGGCCAACACCGGCGGCATGGGCAGCTACTCGCCGGTGCCGGGCTTCGAGCGCGCCGAGGTGGAGGAGATCGTCGACGCGGTGCACCGGCCGGTCGTCGCGGCGATGTCGCGGCGCGGTCGTCCCTTCCACGGTGTCCTCTACGCCGGACTGATGATCGGCGCCGACGGGCCCAAGGTGCTCGAGTTCAACACCCGCTTCGGTGACCCCGAGACCCAGGCGGTGCTGCCGCGCCTGCGCTCCGACCTAGTCGACCTCTGCCTGGCGGCGCGCGAGCCGGGCGGGCTGGCCGGAACCGAAGCGGAGTTCGACGAAGACTGGGCGGTGACGCTGGTGCTCGCCTCCGCCGGGTACCCGGCCTCCTCGTCCAAGGGCGACGCGATCCGCGGCCTCGAGGCGGCCGCGGAGCTTGCCGAGATCACCCACGCGGGCACCGCCGAGCGCGACGGGGAGATCGTCACCGCCGGCGGGCGCGTGCTCAACGTGACCGCGCTCGGTGAGACACCAGCCGACGCCCGCGATCGTGCATACGATGCCGCCAGGCGGATCGATTTCGAGGGAATGCAGATGCGCTCCGACATCGCCGCCCGAGCGGTCGACCGCGTCGCCAGCCAACCAGCCCACCCAGAGAGGACGAGATGAGCGAGATCTCAGAGGACCCCCAGCCCACAGGAGGAGAAGCCGACGAGCCGCAGGTGGGCGGAGCGCTGACGATGCCCGCGGTCGAGGAGGCCTTCGAGGAGATCGACGTCGACGAGCCCCTGGTCGGGATCATCATGGGCTCGAAGAACGACAAGCCGAAGATGCAGCCGGCCGGCGCGGCCCTGCACGATGCCGGCATCCGCTACGAGGTGCGGGTGATGAGCGCCCACCGCGACCCGGAGCTGGTCAGCGAGTACTGCACCAACGCGCGCATGCGGGGGCTGAAGGTGATCATCGCCGGGGCCGGGATGTCGGCGGCGCTGCCCGGCGTCGCTGCCGCCCACAGCGACCTGCCCGTGATCGGCGTGCCGATCCTCGGCAAAAGCCTGGGGGGCCTCGACGCCCTGCTCTCGGCGGTGCAGATGCCGCCGGGGATCCCGGTGGCGTGTGTGGCCATCGACGGCGCGAAGAACGCCGGGATCCTCGCGGCGCGGATAATCAACGCGTGATCCCCCGCTACACCCGTCCTGAGATCGGCGCGGTCTGGTCGCCGCAGCGGAAGCTGGAGTGCTGGCTGGAGGTCGAGCTGGCCGCGACCGAGGCCTGGGCCGAGGAGGGCGTCGTGCCGTGCGAGGCGGCCGAGGCGGCACGGGCGAAGGCGGCGTTCACGGTCGAGGCGGTCGACGAGCGGGAGAAGGTGACCGACCACGACGTTGCCGCCTTCGTCGACGTGGTCGCAGCCTCGGTCGGCGAGCACGGGCGGTGGATCCACTATGGGCTGACCTCGTCCGACGTGCTCGACACAGCGCTGGCGCTGCAGCTGCGCGAAGCGGGAGAGGTCGTGCTCGCGAGCGCTCGGGGCTATCGCGACGCGCTGATCGAGCGGGCGCTGGAGCACCGCGACACGCTCTGCGTCGGCCGCACCCACGGAGTGCACGCGGAGCCGACGACTTTCGGTCTGCGCCTCGCCGGCTTCGCCTTCGAGGCCGACCGCAACCTGGCGCGGCTGCGCGGCGCCTTCGCGCAGCTCGCCTACGGCAAGCTCTCCGGCGCGGTCGGCACCTACGCCTCGGTTCCACCCGCGGTGGAGGCGCGCGTCATGGAGCGGTTGGGGCTGGGACGCGAGGACGTGGCGACCCAGGTGATCCCGCGCGACCGCCACGCCGTCCTCCTCTCCCAGGTCGCCGTTGCCGGGGCGGGCCTGGAGCGCTTCGCGACCGAGGTGCGCAACCTGCAGCGCACGGAGGTGCGTGAGGTCGAGGAGCCGTTCGCCTCCGGCCAGCAGAAGGGCTCCTCGGCGATGCCGCACAAGCGCAACCCGATCCG
>DASSMU010000185.1:0-2608 GCA_035701465.1 Solirubrobacterales bacterium | reverse complement strand
GCGCCGGCAGCCCGCTCGCCGACCGCGAGATCGAGGAGAACCTCTGGCGGGCGATCCGCTACGGGATGGACGGTCGCCTGATCGATTTCCGCCGCGGGGTGGAGGTCGACGCGACCGAGGCGCGCGATGCGCTACTCGCCTGGACCGAGCCGGCGCGCTCTCGGCTTGGCATCGAGGTCGAGCTGCCGGCGATGAACGGCGCCCAGCGGGCTCGTCAGGCGATCGACGCCGGAGTGTCGATAGAGGACGTCTACAGGGATGCTGTGGCGGAGACCAAACGCACCTACACCGCCGATGTCGGCGCGCGTAGATAGACTCCCGCGCCGCTTAGAACCCAGCCGGAGGAACCTAACTTGACCAGCTTCTTGACCGATTACGGGGTCGTCGTCGCGCTTGCCTGCGCTGCTGCGGCCGTCCTATACGGAATCATCATCACCCAGCGCCTACTGGCGAAGTCGCCAGGCAATGACCGCATGCAGGAAATCTCCGGTGCGGTCCAGGAAGGCGCCAAGGCCTACCTCAACCGCCAGTACACGATCATCGCCGCAGTCGCCGTGCCGATCGCGATCGTGCTCTGGCTGCTGCAGGACTACAAGACCGCGATCGGATTCGTCTTCGGCGGCATCCTCTCGGGTTCGGCCGGCTTCATCGGCATGAACGTCTCGGTTCGCGCCAACGCCCGTGTCGCCGAGGCCGCCCGTGGCGGCGTGCCGCCGGCGCTCGACGTTGCCTTCAAGGGTGGCTCGGTTACCGGCCTCTTGGTCGTTGGCCTCGCCCTGCTCGGCGTCGCCGGCTACTACGGCATCCTCGTCCTCACTGGCAGCTCCGACAAGGACGCGGTCGACGCGCTCGTCGGCCTCGGCTTCGGCGGCTCGCTGATCTCGGTCTTCGCCCGGCTCGGCGGCGGCATCTTCACCAAGGCCGCCGACGTCGGCGCCGACCTGGTCGGCAAGGTCGAGGCGGGTATCCCGGAGGACGATCCGCGCAACCCGGCCGTGATTGCCGACAACGTTGGCGACAACGTCGGCGACTGCGCCGGCATGGCCGCCGACCTCTTCGAGACCTACGCGGTCACCTCGGTCGCCGTGATGCTGCTCGGCGTGCTCACCTTCACCGGCTCGGGCGGGGAATTCTCGCGCGAGGTTGCGATCTTCCCGCTGGTCATCGGCGGCGTCGCGATCATCGCCTCGATCATCGGGGCGCTCTCGGTGCGGACTAAGACCGACCGAGTCGAGGGGGCCCTCTATCAGGGCCTGGTTATCTCCGGGATCATCTCGATCGCGGCCTTCTTCCCGATCACCAAGTGGCTGATGGCGGACCCGGTCCGGCTCGGCCTCAGCACCGCCGCCAAGACGGTCACCACCACCGATCTCTGGCTCTGCGCCGTGATCGGTGTCGCGGTCACCGCACTGCTCTTCGCGATCACCGAATTTTATACGTCGACCCGCTTCCGACCGGTGAAGACGATCGCCCAGGCATCGGAGACCGGTCACGCGACCAACATCATTCAGGGCCTCGCCCAGGGCTTCCAGTCGACCGCTGCTCCCGCGCTCGTGCTGGCGCTGGCGATCCTCGGCGCCAACGAGCTGGCCGGCATCTACGGCATCGGCATCGCCGTGATGGCGCAGCTCTCGCTCTGCGGGCTGATCGTCGCCCTCGACGCCTTCGGCCCGATCACGGACAACGCGGGTGGCATCGCGGAGATGGCGGACCTGCCGGAGAGCGTGCGCAACGTCACCGACCCGCTCGACGCGGTCGGCAACACGACCAAGGCTGTCACCAAGGGCTACGCGATCGGCTCCGCGGCGCTGGCCGCGCTGGTGCTGTTCGCGGCCTTCAAGAGCGAACTCGCCGACGAAGCACCGGCCGGGTTCGACCTCAACAGCCTCTTCAACCTCTCCAGCCCCGACGTGCTGATCGGGCTGATCATCGGCGGCATGATGGTCTACCTCTTCGCCGCCCTGGCGATCGAGGCGGTCGGCCGCGCCGGCGGCCAGGTGGTCGAACAGGTCCGCGAGCAGTTCCGCGAACACCCGGGGATCATGGAGGGCACGGAAAAGCCCGACTACGCCAAAACGGTGAGCATCGTCACCCTGGCGGCCCAAAAGGAGATGATCCTGCCGTCGCTGATCCCGATCGTCGTCCCCGTGATCGTTGGCGTGCTCAGCGTCGACGCGCTCGGTGGGCTGCTGATCGGCGTCATCGTCGTCGGCCTCTTCGCCGCGGTCTCGATGACCGCCGGCGGCGGCGCCTGGGACAACGCCAAGAAGTTGATCGAGGACGGCGCCCATGGCGGCAAGGGCTCCGAAGCCCATGCCGCGTCGGTAACCGGCGACACCGTTGGCGACCCATACAAGGACACGGCGGGACCGGCGATCAACCCGATGATCAAGGTCGCCAACATCGTCGCGATCCTGATCATCCCGATCGTCCACTTCTAGGTTTTGCGCGGGAGGGGCCGGGGGGTCCCTCCCAAAACGCGCGGCAGGAGCCGCGCTTGATGCTTCTATGTTTGTCAAGTCCCGCTCGTAGCGAAGACCGAACGGGGAGCGTCAGGCCATCTTCGCCTCTGTCTCCAACAGCCGGAACAGTTGCCGCGCCACGTACC
>DASSMU010000184.1:0-12652 GCA_035701465.1 Solirubrobacterales bacterium | reverse complement strand
CGCCTTCGCGGTCTACTCGGCCTGCGTCGACCCCGACCGCGTGCTGCGCGCCCTGCGCCCGCTGGCGCGGCGCTCGGCGCTGACCGCGTCGCTGGTCTCCCGGCTCGTCCCGGTGGCCGCGGCGGACGCCGCCCGCCTGCGCGACGCCGCCCGCCTGCGCGGCCCCGGCGCGGCCCCGGTCGGGCGCGCGCCCCTGGCCAGGCGCCTGCTCGCCGGCTCGCTCGACCGCGCGGTCGACGTCGCCGCAACGTTGGAGCTGCGCGGCTACTCCCTGGACGCCCCGCGCACCCCAGGACGGCTCCGCGAAGGTTTTTCGGGTCCATGGCGCCGAAAATCCTTCGCGCGGCGGTCCCGCTACGACCGCCGCTTCTACGCGACGGGCGCCGCGATACTGGGCGTCGCGATCGCAGGCAAGCTGCTCGGCGCCGACGCCTTCGCCGAATACCCGGCGGTCGAGGTCGGTACCGACCCGACCGTCCTCGCCGTCTCGGCCGCAATCGCCCTCAGCGGGCTGGCCCCTTTGCGCCGAAACCCGCGTCGGTCTGGAAGCGCGCTCCGTTTCGGCGCTCAGGGAACCGAAACGGTGCACGCAGGAGGTGGCTCTCGTGCCTGACCTCGCGACCTCCACGCGCGCCCCGGCTCTCGCGATCGACGGCCTCACCTACGCCTACCCCAACGCCGGCCGGCCAGCCCTGCGCAACATCGACCTCTACCTGGCCCCGGGAGAGTTCACGCTCTTGGCGGGCCGCTCCGCCTGCGGCAAGTCGACCCTCCTCCGCGCCGCCTGCGGCCTCGTCCCGCACTTCCACGGCGGCGAGATCGAGGGCCGCATAGAGGTAGCGGGAATCGACGCGATAGCCAACGGCCCGGGAGAGCTGGCCGCCGCCGTCGGCTACGTCGCCCAAGACCCCGAGACCCAAGTCGTCTCGACCACGGTAGCGGCAGAGATAGAGCTCCCCCTAGAGATGCGCGGAGACCCACCAGGCTCCCGCGCAAGAGCCGTCGAGGAGGTGGCTCTAGCCCTGGCAATTCCGCACCTCCTCGACCGAGCCGTGGACACACTCTCGGGCGGGGAGCTCCAGCGCGTAGCCCTCGCCGCGGCTCTCGTAACCCGCCCGACGCTGGTACTTCTGGACGAGCCCACATCTCAACTGGACCCCGTAGCCGGCGACGAGCTGATCTGGCTCCTCCGTCGCCTCAACGAGGAGTGGGGAGTAACGATCCTTCTGGCCGAGCACCGTCTCGAGCGCTGCCTGGCCGCAGCCGACCGCGTCGTCGCGATGGATTCGGGCTCGATCGCATTCGACGGTCGACCCCGCGACTTCCTCACCTGGGCGCAGGAGTCCGACGCAGCTCTGGAGACTCCCGCCGCTCGCCTCTTCTCTCTTGCCGAAATCGAACCCCTGCCCGTCGGCGTCCGCGATGCGCGCCAGGCACTCGCTTCGGCCGGGCGTGGGGGGGAGACGAGCCGGACCCCCTCCTCTCTCAACTTTTTCGGTGGGGCGGAGTCGGCGAGTCCTGCACGGATCGACGAAAAAGTACAAGCCGTTCGGAGGGGGTCCGGCTCGTCTTCAGCCACAGTGGTCGAAGTTCGGGACTTGTGGGTCGAGCTCACCTCCGGCGATGCGCCCCGCGATGTCCTCAAGGGCATCGACCTGGACGTGCACCGGGGCGAACGAGTTGCGCTCATGGGGCGTAACGGCGCCGGCAAGAGCACACTGCTGAGGACCGTCGCGGGACTGATCGATTCAGTCCGCGGCAAGGCCGAGGCACCGGCCGGTGTCGCATTGCTGACGCAGAACCCCAGCGACTACCTGGTGCGGGAGCGCGTCGGGGACGAACTGCCCGGGGAGGACGGGCAGGTGGCCCTGCGGCTCGTCGGGCTTGTGCACGCGATCGATGCCGATCCGCGTGACCTTTCAGGCGGTGAGCGGCAGCGACTGGCCCTGGCGATAGCGCTGGCAGGGCGAGTCGACGGCGGAGAGCTTCCGGGAGCTGTGGCGCTTGACGAGCCAACGCGAGGTATGGACCGAGCGCGAAAGCATGCCCTCGGGGAATTGATCGAAGATCTCGCCGGCCGCGGCGCCGGCCTCCTCGTCGCCACCCACGACGTCGAGTTCGCCGCCGCCTTCGCCGAGCGGGTCGTCCTGCTCGGGGACGGGGTCGCGATCGCCGACGGCCCGGCAACAGAGGTCCTCTCCGGCGGTTGGTACTTCGCCACCGAGGTGGCCCGCGTCCTCGACCTGCCGGGCATCATCACCCCGGAGCAGGGCGCCGCTGCCCTCCAGGCCTCGGTGAGTTCGCCTTTTACGGTGCATATGGACGCGAAAGCACGAACTCACCGTCCGGAGGAGGGCTGATGTCCTGGCAGCTGACCAGCTTTCTGATCGTCGGCGCGGTCTTGATCGGCGGTTTCGCCTGGTACGAGCGCTCCCGGCCGCCGTCGCAGGTGGTGGCGCTGGTCGCGGCGCTGGCGGCCCTGGCGATCGCCGGCCGCGTCGCCTTCGCCGCCTTTCCCAACGTCAAGCCGACCACCGACATCGTCGTCTTCGCCGGCTACGCGCTCGGGCCTGCGCCCGGCTTCGCGGTCGGTGCGCTCACGGGCCTCGTCTCCAACTTCTGGTTCGGCCAGGGCCCCTGGACGCCGTGGCAGATGGCGGGGTGGGGACTCTGCGGCGTGATGGGGGCGGCGCTGGCGCTCGGCGCCCGCAACGCGAGCCGCCTCACCCTCGCCGCGGTTTGCGGTTTCGCCGGGATCGCCTACGGTTTGCTGCTGAACTTCTCTCTGATGGCGACCTACGGCGGAGACCTCTCGATCCAGCGCTTCCTCGCGCTGGAGGCCCGCGCCATCCCGTTTGACCTGGCGCACGCGATCGGCAACGTCGCCTTCGCCCTGCTTGCCGGGCCGGCGATGGTGCGGATGCTGGTCCGCTTCCGCGAGCGCTTCGAGTGGCGCACGCCGGCAGTGGCGACGACGGTGCTGGTGGCGCTGCTGCTGCCGGCGATCGTCCCCGGTTCGGCTCGGGCCGCGAGCGCCGGCCGCGCCGCCGACTGGCTCGAATCGGTGCAGAACTCCGACGGCGGCTTCGGCTCCTCTCCCGGCGACCCCTCCGGCGCCGCGATCACCGGCTGGGCGATGCTGGGGCTGGAGGCGGCGGGGCGCAACCCACTCGACGTATCCCGCGCCGGCACGACCCCGGTCGACTTCCTGCGCTCGCACATCGACGAAATGAGCAGCAGCGGCGACCTCGCCCGCACGATCGTCGCCCTCGAGGGCGCGGGCGTGGATCCGCGCTCCTTCGCCGGCCAGGACCTGGTCGACGAGCTGCGGGGGCGCCGCGCCGACAACGGCTCCTTCGAGGGCTGGCCCGGGACGACGGCCTACAGCGCGATCGCTCTACGGACCGCGGGGGCGACCGGTGGGCTGGACAAGACGCTGTCCTGGCTGGGCAACGTCCAGAACGGCGACGGCGGCTGGGGTGACGAGCCGGGTCAGCCGAGCAACGCCGACGTCACCGCCGCGGTGATGCAGGCGATCCCGGACACCGCCGCAGGCGCACGCGGCCTCTCCTACCTGCGCAAGCACCAGCACTCCAACGGCGGTTTTGCCCTCGGCGGCTCGGGTGGGGTCAACTCGCAATCGACCGGCTGGGCGGTCCAGGGGATGATCGCGGTCGGCACCGACCCCGCCGGGGTCACGTCCGGCGGCAACAGCCCGCTCGACTACCTGACCGCCCGGCAGGAGAGCGACGGTCACTTCCGCTACTCGGCCTCCAGCGACCAGACACCGGTCTGGGTGACAGCCGAGGCTCTCGTGGCCGCGGCCGGCGATGCGCTGCCGATCTCGCCGCCGCCGCGCAAAAAGACCCCGGCGCCCAAGTCCTCGACGAACGGGCAGGCCGGCTCAGGGGGCTCCCTGTCGCCGGCCGAATCGCTGCAGAAGGCGGAAGAAGGCGCTGTCGGCGGCGCCACCCCCTCCGGTGGCACCCCGGCCCTGCCGCCGGCAACGAGTGGGGCGATCCCGGCGCCGGGGGCGAAAGCCGGCGGACCGCCCGCGGGCAAGGCCGGGACGGGCGGGCAGGTTTCGGGCGTGCTCGCGTCGGAGCCGGTAGCCGCGACCGGCACGGCCCCATCGCCGTGGATTCCCATCGGCATCGGCCTGGCCGTCGCCTCCCTCGCGATAGCCGTCCCGTGCTGGCTCGGCCGTCGCTACGGCTGGTAACCGGGCGACACACCCGCCCCCCGATGCGTGGATAAGACGCTGCGCCACATCGCGCGCGGCTATGTTGCAGGCATGGAGGTCGAGACCGCGATCAGGACGCGTCGCACGCACAAGGCCTTCGGGCCGGAGCCGCTCGCCCGCGAGGAGATCCTCGAGTTGCTCGAGCTCGCTCGCTGGGCGCCGAACCATCACCTGACCGCGCCCTGGCGCTTTCGCGTCGTCGGGCCGGAGGCTCTGGCGAGGCTGAAGCAGGCCGCTGGACCCGAGGGCGCGACGAAGCTCGACCGCGCCCCGACCCTGATCGTCGTCTCCTGCGCGCTCGGCCCCGACCCGATCCGCAACGAGGAGGACCTGCACGCGACCGCGGTCGCCTCCTACATCGTCCTGCTGGGAGCCCACGCCCGCGGGCTCGCCGGCTACTGGCGCACCCCCGGCCTGCTGCGCTCGACCGGCGGTCGCACGGCTGTGGGGCTGCCCGACAACGAGCGCTTCGTCGGCCTCCTGCACCTGGGACGGGCACGCCAGGAGAAGGAGCCCCCCGAGCGCCCCCCCGTCGAGCAGTCGACCGTCTTCCTCGACTGATGCTCTCCCGCGCGACCGCAATCGAGGAGATAGCCGGCGGGCACTTCGAGGTCGTCGTCATCGGCGGCGGCATAACCGGCGCCGGGGTGGCCCTGGACGCGGCCTCGCGCGGGTACTCGGTGGCGCTGCTCGAGCGCGGCGACTACGCCGAGGGCACCTCGAGCCGCTCCTCGAAGATGGTCCACGGCGGCCTGCGCTACCTGCAGAACCTCGACCTCGGGCTGGTCCGCGAGGCGCTGCTCGAGCGTCAGCTGCTCGTCCAGCTGGCGCCGCACCTCGTCTACCCGACCCCGTTCCTGGTCCCCGCCTTCCCCGACGAGCGCCGCCAGCGCGGCCTCGGCCTCGGCCTCAACATGTACGACGTGATGGCGACGACCCGGGTCGGTCGCAGCCGCCGCGAGATGCGCTCCGCCAAGCAGGCGGACGAGGACTACTACTGGTCCCCCGACCGCCACCGCACGATCGACCGCGACGAGGTGCTCGAGCTGATGCCCGCGCTGGGCCCGCGCGACCCGAAGAACGCCTACCTCTTCTACGACTGCCAGACCGACGACGTGCGCCTGGTCCTGACCGTGCTCGGTGAGGCCGAGCGCTTCGGCGCGACGATGCTGAACGGCGCCGAGGTGACCGAGGTGACGCTGGGGCGGGACGGCCGCGCGAGGGGGGTCGCTTTCGTCGAGGCCGAGTCGGGCGAGCGAATCGAGGTCGGGGCCGACAACGTGGTCAACGCGACCGGGGTCTTCGCCGATCGCATCCGCCCCGAGGAGGTGGTCGAGGAGGAGGACGTGCCGCGGATCTCTCCCAGCCGCGGCACCCACGTGCTGGTAGACCGCGACGATCTCTCCACCGGCGAGGCCGCCTGCATCGTCCCCGCCGGCGAGGGACGGGCAATCTTCGCCCTGCCCTGGTACGGCCGCACCCTGATCGGCACCACCGACAACGACTTCGACGGTGACGTCGACCACCCCCGCCCGGCCACCACCGACATCGCCTACCTGCTCAATGCGGTCAACGAGTTCTTCGGCGTCTCGCTCGGCGAGCGAGATCTCGTCGGCGCCTATGCCGGCGTTCGCCCGCTGATCGCCACCGGCGACCCGAAGAAGTCGGTCGACATCTCGCGCAAGGCCGAGCTCTACGAGACGTCCTCCGGAATGCTGACGATCACCGGCGGCAAGCTGACCACCTGGCGGCGAATGGCCAAGCAGACGGTCGACCGTCTGGTCGAGCGCGAGGGGCGAGAGGCCGCCTGCCACACCGCGGAGATCCCGCTCGGGATGGAGGCGAGGCCGGAGGACCTGGAGGCGCCTGCCGGCGTGGGGGAGGAGGCGATCGCCCAGCTCGCCTTCCGCTACGGGCACGCGGCACGAAACGTGCTCGCCCTGGTGCGGGAAGACCCGAAGCTGGCGGCGCCGATCGTCCCTGGCCGTCCCGATCTTCTTGCCGAGGCCGTGATTGCCGCCCGCCACGAGCAGGCGCGCAGCGTCGCCGACGTGCTGTTGCGCCGCACCCGCCTCGGTCTTCTCGCCGCCCCGCAGCTGCGCGACGCAGGCCCGGCGCGGGCCGTTGCGGCCGCGATCGGCGATGAGCTGGGCTGGTCGCGGCGCCAGGTCAAGCAGGCCGCGGAGGCATGGCCCGCGGCGCTGGCCGAGGCCGGCGCCGACCCCGCGGGGCCGTGAAGTCAGCCGTCGAGCCCCTGCAATAACCTGCCGCACCGATGACCAAAGCCGAGCTGGACTCCAAGCACATCGCTGAGCTGCACGCTCTCGCCGCGGAGGCGGGCGTGCCCAAATACCGGATGCTGCGCCGCGAGGAGCTGATCGAGAAGCTGCTCGACGGCAAGCCCGCGCAGGGCGGAAGGCCGCCCGCCCGGGAGAGGTCGGGCGGGGGAGAGAGGTCGCAGCCGCGAGAGGGCCGGCAGCGCCCGCCGCGACGCGGTCGCGAGCGCACCTCGGGAGATCGCCCGCCTAGGGATCGTCCACCGAGGGAACGTCCTGCGAAAGAGGTTGCGGTCCCCGCGCCCACAGAGCCCGAGCCGGCCTCACCCGCGCCGGAGCCCGTCGTCCCTGCTGCTGCCGCTGGATCCGACCGGCCGCGCCGCAAACGCCGCCGCCGCTTCGGCCGCAAGAGCAAGGGCCTCAGCGTCCATGACCTGTTGCAGCCGCCCCCCGGCCGCCAGGCGCTCGTTTACGGCGAGACCCGAGCTACCTGCACGGCCCTGCTGCGCGAAGTGGCAAGCGAACTCTCGGGAGCCTCGAACGGCCCCGACCCGATCGCCCTCCTGATCGACCCCACTCCCGAGGAACTGGCCGACTGGAGGCGAGAGGCCCCCGACGCAGAGATAGTCGCCGCCAGCAGGGACCGCCACGCAAACGACGCCCTCGCCCAAGCCAAGCGCCGCGCCGAGAGCGGCGAAGACGTAATCCTCCTAGTCGACTCACTAAGTCGCCTCGAGGACACCGAAGCAGCAAAACAAATCTTCGACGGTGGCTTGAACCAAGCCAATGGCTCCCTCACCGTAGTCGCGGCCCTAGAGCGCCAGGCTTAGAAGTCGGACCCGGGGCAGGGGTGGAGCGTCTTGTACTTTTTTGCCAGCCCCGCCCTCGCAAGGCCCCAACCGATCACCAAAAAAGTTAAGCGGAACCCCTGCCCCGGGTCCGACTATCGCCTATAGGCAATACGCCGCCACGACGGCTCTTTAGACAGCTCGATCAAGTCAGAGCTGCGATCCGGCTGCACATACCCGAAGGTCTGCGTCCGCCCGTCGAAGACGACGTCCAACTCGCCCTCCTTGACCCGCTGGTCGAGCCAGGCGCCGCGGAAGACGAGGCGACGCAGCCAGTGGACGAGGCTGCGGTTGGCGGGGCCGACCAGGTCGTCCCAGTTCTCGTTGATGTGCTCGCCGAGGCGCGAGCTGGGCTCGGCGATCTCGCCGCTGACCGCGAGGTCGAGCAGGTCGTCGAGCTCCTCGGGGCTGAGGCCCTGGTCGACGAAGCCGAGCTTGACCGCGGCCTGCTCGACCCGCTGGCCGAAGTCCTCCTCGTTGAAGGCGAAGCGGAGCTCCCCGTACTCGAGTACGTAGTCGGAGCCAGACTCGTAGTTCCCTCTGCGGGTCGTTTTCTTGTCCATGAGTTGAAGCCGATCCACTCTCACTAGCCCGGTGAGAGCAGGTGCCGGATCATGCCGATCATCGTAGCCCCATGCCTGCAAGCGCCTGCCGCTGAAATAGCGTTTGCACCTTGATCGATCTGCACTGCCACATCCTTCCCGGAGTCGACGACGGCTCGCTCGACCTCGCCGACAGCCTCGGCATGGCCCGGCAGGCCGCAGGCGACGGGATCGAGGCGGTCTGCGCCACGCCGCACATCCGCCACGACCACGACGTGCGGATCGAGGAGATCGCCCACCGGGTCGGGGTGTTGAACGAGCGGCTGGGAGCGGAGGGGGTCCCGGTCGCGGTGCTCCAGGGCGGCGAGGTGGCCGAGACCGCAGTCGAGGGGCTGAGTGAGGAGGAGCTCGGCCGGGTCGCGCTGGGGGAGGGCAGGTGGATCCTCCTGGAGCCCGCGCCCGGGCCGCTCGGCGACAGCCTCGAGCGGCGGGTCGAGCACCTCGCCGAGTGCGGCCACCGGGCGCTGATCGCCCACCCCGAGCGCCACCTCTCCGCCGACATGTACGAGCGGATCGCGGCTCTGGTCACCGCCGGCGCCCTGGTCCAGGCGACGGCCGACTTCTTCCTGCGCGAGCGGACCGCCGACGGGATGTTGACGCTGGCCGAGGCAGGCCTGGTCCACGTGCTGAGCAGCGATGCGCACTCCTCCCACGGCGGCCGGCCGGTCCACATGCGCCAAGCTTTCGAGCGCCTTGCCGGGGTCAAGCGGATTGCTCCCCACCTCGAGTGGATGCGAGACGTGGCCCCGAAAGCAATCGTCACCGGACAAGAGCTCTCAGTCCCGTTCGAGGGTCCATCCCGGTAGGGGTGGAGCGTCTTGTACTTTTTCGTCAGCCGCCTTCGAGCGCCAAGCATTTCCCCGCCCCACCGAAAAAGTTAAGCGGAACCCCTAACCGGGATGGACCCTCAGAGCGCCCGCAGCTCGACCCGCTGCGCAAGGTCCTCGACCACCGAGCGCGAGCCGCTGCCGAGGCCGTGGCGGAGGAAGTTGGCGGCGCCCGCGGCGGCGCCGGTGCGCAGCGTCTCCTCCCACTCGGCATCCGCCGCCATGCAGGCGGAGAGGGCGCCCATCATCGAGTCGCCGCAGCCCTCGCGCGAGCCGCGCTCGAAGCGCGGCGGGATCAGCTCCCAGGCCTCGTCCCCGCGCAAGACCATCGCCGGCTCCTCGGCGCGGGTGACGATCGCGGCGCCGGCGCCCGCGCCGAGCAGCCGCTGCGCCGCGGCGCGCATCCGCTCCTCGGTGTCGACCGGGCCGGTGATGTACTTGGCCAGTTCCCAGTCGTTGATCTTGACCAGGTCGGGGCCGCCCTCGAGGGCGCTGTCGAGGCGCGGTGGCGAGAGGTCGACCAGGACCGGCGTCCCGTTCGCCTTCACGTCGGCGACCAGGTTGCCGTAGATCTCCAGCGGCAGCGCCTCGCTCGGGTAGGGGCCGCAGATGGCAAGCACGCCGGAGTCGAGCGCGGCGGCGACGGTGCTCGAGAAGAGCTCGTCGATCTCGTGTCGGGAGGGAGGCATGGCGGCGCTCTGGGCGATCGGTTCGCGCTCCCCGCTGCGGCGATCGTGCAGGTAGCAGCCGCTGGCCTCGGCGGTCTCGACCAGCCGCAGATCGACGTCCATCTGCTCCAGCAGCGGCCGCAGCACCGTTCCCGTCTCGCCGCCGATGAAGCCGCAGAGGACGGGCGCGGCGCCCAGCTCGGCGGCCATCCGCGCCACCCAGACCCCCTGCCCGGCGGCGTGGACGTGAATGTCGTCGCCGCCGTCGGCGGTCAGCGACTCGATCGTCACCGAGAGCATCGGGTGCGGGCCGAATACCGCGACCTTTGCCTTCGGGGCCATCGTCAGAGGCTAGCGACGGTTTGCGGTCGTACTTTCCGCCGCTGCCCGGAGACAACTACGACCGCATGGTGGTGGGGGAGAGATTCGTCGCGTCGATCCTTAACCCGGCATGGTGTCCCGTCCTCGTGCCCTGCGCTTGCGCCGTCTCGGGGTTGCGACCGCGCTCGGCCGGGAAGTCCCCGTCGCCGCGGGCCTCCAGGCTCGCCTGCTTGGCCTCGCCTTTCTCGACCGAGTGGAGGCAGGCTCGGGCCTTCTCATCCCCCGCTGTTGGAGCGTGCACACCTTCGGCATGCGCTTCGCCCTCGACCTCTACTTCCTCGACGGGCGACTTTCGCTCCTTGCCGTCCACCGCGAAATCCCCGCACGGCGCGTTATTTCCCACCGAGGCGCCGACGCTGTCTTGGAGATTCCCGCGGTGGAGGGGGGAGAGTTTTCGTCTCCGCGGTCTTAGAGGGGACACATGCTTCCCCAGCGACGAGAGACCGCGAGCTTGGTCGTCTGCGAGGACGACAGCGCGACCCTGGAGCTGCTCTGCGACAACCTGGTGGCGGACCGCTTCGGGGTGATGCCCGCCCCCAGCGCTTCCGACGCACTGCGGCTCTGTCGCTACAACCACCCCGACCTGCTGCTGCTCGACCTGACCCTGCCCGACGCGTCCGGGCTCGACGTGCTGCGCGAGATTCGCGACGCCGACGGGGTCACCTCGCGCTTCGACCCCGGCCTGCCGGTGATCGTCCTCACCGGGCGGGGCGCGGACGCCGACCGGGTGCGAGGACTCGACTTCGGCGCGGACGACTACGTGGTGAAGCCGTTTCACTACCAGGAGCTGCGGGCGCGGATCGGCGCCGTGCTGAGGCGGGGACCGGGACGCAGCGAGGGGCCCTGCCGGGCCGGGGACATCGTCGTCGACCCGGCCCGGCGCAAGGTCTGGGTCGAGGACCGCGAGGTCGCACTCTCCAACAAGGAGTTCAGCCTGCTGCAGGTGCTGGTCGGCGACCCCTCCCGGGTCTTCACCAAGCGCGAGCTGCTCGAGGCGGTCTGGGGGTACCGCACCCCAGCTCGCACCCGCACGCTCGACTCCCACGCGAGCCGTCTGCGGCGCAAACTCGACCCCGAGCACGGCCGCTTCGTGGTCAACTGCTGGGGATACGGCTACCGGCTGATCGACGGATGAACGACCTGGCCCAGATAGTCGCGGGCTGGCCGCTTGCCCTCTCGATGGCGACCGCGGTCGCCGCCCAGGGTCTGCGCAACGGCCGGCGGCGCTCGGCCCTCAACGAGGCGCTGCACGAGTTGCGCAGGCCGCTGCAGGCTGTGGCGCTGGCGGCCGGGCCGCGGGTTGCGGCGACGGGCGAGGGCGACGACCCGATCGGTCTCGCCGCGGCGGCGCTGGAAAGGCTCGACCGGGAGATCAACGGGACCCCGCCGGCGCCCGTGTGGGGAATCGTCGACGCGCGTGCACTGGTCCAGGCCGCGGTCGGGCGCTGGCAGGGGAGGGCGAGACTCTGCGACGCGGCCCTGGATCTGCGCTGGAACGCCGGCGCGGCGATCGTCAACGGCGATCGCCGCGCGCTTGCCCAGGCGCTCGACAACCTGATCGTCAACGCGATCGAGCATGGTGGCCCGACGATCGTGGTCGCGGCGCGGCGGCGCAACGGCCGCCTGCGGATCGCCGTGGTGGACTCGGGCCGCGCCACGCGCCCGCGCTCGCGCCGCAACAGCCCGGCGGAGGCGATCGCCCGTCTCGCGGGCCGGAACCGGCGCGGCCACGGTCTCAACGTCGTCCGCCGGGTCGCCTCGATGCACGATGGCCGCTTCGTTCTCAACCGCGCCGCGGAGGGATCGCTCGCCGCGCTTGAGCTGCCGCTTGCCGACGACGGCACCGATTGGGCGGCATGAGCAGGCGGGCTCGCGCGGTCGCCTTCCTCCTGCTCGCGCTGCTGGCGGCGGCGGTGGCCGCGGCGATCGCCGACGGATACGGCTCCAGCGTCGCCAGGGGCTACGGGCCGCTGCGGCCGGTCGTGGTGCTGGCGCGGCCGCTGCGCCCGGGGAGGCCGCTCGATCCCGAGGGGGTTGCCGGCGCCCTGGAGGTCCGCCGCGTACCGGTGCGCTTCGTCCCCCCGGGCGCGCTCGTGTCCCCGAGCGACGCCCTTGGACTTGCCCCGGCCGCGGCGATCCCGGCGGGCTCCTACCTCCTCGCCGCCCAGCTGCGCCCGCCGCGCCGGCGGGATAGCCGCCGGCCGCTGCTGGGAAGCCGGCGCCGCCCGGTGGAAATCTCCGTCGGCGGCGCCGAAGCGCTGCTGGCAGCGGGCGCCGCGCCGGTGGGGACGAAGGTCGACGTGGTGGTCACGACCGAACCTTCCGGGCCCGGTCCCGGGCGCACCTACGTAGCCGCGGCCGGGGTTCCGCTTCTTGCGCTGGGCCCGGGGGCCGACGGCCCCGGCTCAGGCGGCGCCTCGGCCGCGACCCTGGGGCTGACCAAACGACAGGCCCTGCGATTGATTGCCGCCGAAAGCTTCGCCCGCAAGCTGACGCTTCTGCCCGAGGGCTGAGCATGGCGGCTCGGGAGCGCCACATCGAGGAGGTCGCCGCCTCGCTGCGGGTGCGCCTGATCGAGCGACGCCGGGTCGAGGCGGCGGCGGGCCGGATGCCGGCATCGGAGCTACCCGACGAGGTTCGGGATCTCGTCGAAGAGGAGGCGGCGCTGCTGGGCGCCGAGGATCGCGCCGCCGTCGAGACCCTGATCGTGCGCGACACGGTGGGCCTCGGCCCGCTCGAGGAACTTCTCGCCGACCCCACGGTCGAGGAGGTGATGGTCAACGGTCCCGACGACGTCTACGTCGAGC
>DASSMU010000183.1:0-10232 GCA_035701465.1 Solirubrobacterales bacterium | reverse complement strand
AGTCATGCCGTCACCGCCTGTTCCCACCCTGGCCGCGACATCAGACACCACCCCCGCGGGGGTGGTGTCTGATGTCAGCTCTCAGGTGGGTGGCGGCGCCTTTCATGTCGGCGCCGAGCCTCACAGAGTGTTTTGGGAGGGACCCCCCGGCCCCTCCCTGCGGCCGCCTTGATGCGACGCAGAGAGCGATGATCGGAAGGCTCCTCGTGGCGTAGCTTCTGTCCGCTATGCGGCGTCTGCGGTGGATGCCGGAGTGGGAAGCGCTTTGACGAGCTCGGGGGGAAGGCGATGGCTGGCGTCCCAGATCTCGAAGCCCATCAGGTGATTATCGGCCGGGTGGCGGTCGATCAAGCCCCACTCGTGCTCTTCGCTGACAGCGCTCCCGGGCTCGAGCACGATCAGCGCTATGTCGACCTCGGGGTCGTAGTGAACGCGCATGGCCATTCGAGGGTAGCGCGGAGTGTCCGACCGGGTTAGAGGGGCCATGCGCTGACAATCCGCACTGCAGTCGAGTCGCCGTTGTGGGGATGGTCGTAGACAACAACAATGCGGTTTCGGCTGATTTGGCCGGTTATTCGCCATTGCGCTCGTCCCCGATTGATCGCACGTTTTCCATGCTGGCGCGCGGTCAGCATCTCGATTGCATTTTGGGACAGGCCCCGCTGGATAGCCCGCAATTCAGCGTGCTCCGTCCACACGAATCGCCCGATCTTCGGTGTCGGGCGATCTTCCGATGGGAGGGCCGGAGAGCACTAGGAGTTAAGGCTGCGGCGCTCCAATCTCTCCCCCTTGGCGAATCCTTCTTCCCTACGGGGCGGTTTGGCCGCCGCCGTTGGAGCTGCTGGTGGCGCTGTTCACTCGCTTGCTGAGCTTGGTCACCCGCTGGTTGACGGCGGAGACCTGAGTGTTGAGGGTGGCGATCTGGTTTTCCATCGAGCCGACCTGTTTCGTCAGCTTGGCGGTCTGTTCGGAGGTGGCGTTGAGCTTGGCCGTCTCGCGCTCCAGCCGGTCGAGGCGGTTGGAGAGGTTTACCACGGCGTTGCGGGATTCGCGCGCCGCCTGCTTCGCCTTGCCCTGGAGTTCGCTCTGCTCGCCCGTGAGGCTCGCCTCGGCGATGCCGAGCCGGTCGACCAGGTTGGAGAGCTCTGAGGAGACTTCTTCGACGGACTGCTGGCTGGCGGCGTCGTCGCTGGTGCTCTTCGCGTTAAAGGCGACGATCAGGGCGATCACGCCGAGGACGAGTCCGAGCGAGGCGATCGCGATCAGGACCCAGGACTGACGGCTTTCGTTTTCCACTTGCTTCCTCCGGGGTTGCGGAGCCCAGAGGGCTCGCTGACAGGACGGGACGGCGCGATCCTCCCAGCCGTCGCGGTCGCCATCTACCGCAAGGACTCCAGGCTGACTTCGTCTTTTCCGGTGCATATGAGGGATTGGCGAAAGCGTTGGCGAAACGCTTGACCCGCATCGGTAGCTGAGTCACCTTGGCCGAAATCAAACGGCGGGCGCGCCGCGCTAACGGCCGCCCGCCCGGCACAGGAGGTATCAGCTCCCATGCAGGCCCAGCCTATCCAGAGAGCGATTCTCGCTCTCGCACTCGAAGCGCACCCGAAGTCCCTCACGATCCCCGACCTAGCCCGCGAGCTTGGCGCTCAGGAGGTAGAGAGCGCCGTGGCAGCCCTCGCCACAGCGGGTCTACTCAGCCGCGACGGGGGCGCGATCAACGCGAGTGCCGCAGCCCTTTACTTCGAGCGGCTGGAGCTGCCGTGATCGACATAGCCGCCCGGTTCGGAGACAACCTCGCCCGCATCCGGCGGAGCGCCGACCTGTCGCAAGACGAGTTGAGCGTCCGGGCTTCGCTTCACCGCACGGAGATTTCTCAGCTTGAGCGTGGCCTGCGCTTGGCGAGGATCGACACGCTCGTGAAGCTGGCCGGGTCGCTGGAAGTCACTCCCGCCGAGTTGCTGGCCGGACTCGCGTGGGAGCCGGGCGAGATGAAGCATGGCGGCTTCCGCGCCGCTGGCGAGGGCGAGCCGTAGCGGCCCGCGCCCGCGAGAGGGCGCAGGCCAACCGCGTCAAGATCGTCAGGTCGGCGTGGAGCCGGACGCGCTCAAGGCCGCGCACCCGCAGCGGCTTGAGGCCCCACTGATGCTTCAAGTTGCCGAATTCGCGCTCGACCGCCCCGCGCTTCCGGTAGATCGCCTTCCAGCGCTTGGACTTGTAGGGGATCAGGGGATGCAGGCGGTCGGCCTTGATCCAGGTCGAGGCAGGCTTGCACTCGCCGGTCGGGCAGCGCCACTTCGACGCGCCCCGCTTTCGATCCGATCCGGCGAACGTCCACTCGCCGTGATCGCATAGCGGCGGCAGGTGCTCGCCCTTCCTCACCTTGTCCGTGTCTCTTAGGGGAATCACCGGGAGGCAGTCCCGCTCGGCACAGGCTCCGTGGAGCGGGCCGCTGTCATAGCCCTTGTCCATCGCCGCCGTATCGGCCATCGCGCCACGCCTCCGCGCCTCGTCAATCAGCGAGGGAGCGAGAGGGCTTTCGCCTTGCGCCGCTGTCTCCACTCGCCAGGAGATGGGCAGCCCCGTATTGGCACAGGCAGCGAGGTGGAGCTTGTAGCCGTAGAAGGCCCCGCCTTTGCGGACCGAGATGGCCGAGCGCCGTCCCCAGGAGGCGTCCTCGTCGGAGAAGCGCTTGCGCTCGCAGCCGTCGGGAAGGCGGGTATAGCCGTTGGCGTAGGCGGGCATGTCTGAGGCGTCGATAGCTAGGTCGCGGCCGTAGGTCGGCAGCTTCTTACGCAGCCCTTCGATCACGCCGTCGATGCAGCGCTCGACTGCCGCGCCGTTATCTCGCAGCTTCTCAGCGAAACGGTAGGCAGACCAAACGCTCGGGGGTTTGCCCTCGCAGCCGAGCGCCCGTTGCAGCGCGACGTGCTCGCCGACCAGGGCGACGGTTTTCGTCCAGGTCGGCAGCGCATAAAGGCTCTTGGCGAGCGCCAATCCGATCATCGTGCGGATCGGGTATCCGGGCCTCCCGGTCCAGCGCGTGGCCTGAAGTTCTTCTATCAGCCGCCCAATCTCGGGAGAATCGAGAAGGTCGGCAACCACTGCGGCGCTTGGCCGCGCTGTACCCTTGGGAACTGCCATGCGAGCTACACCTCGGATGGTCTGGCCCCCGGAAGCGACAACTTCGCGGGGGCCGCTTTCTTGCTTTCGTGGACCGAACTCTACGGAACGTATCGGACGTAAAAACCGCTCTAACAAGCGAAAAAGAGTCCGAATCTTGCCGATTTAGGGACGCTTGATCTAAAGGCAGGAAAATGCGGCTTAACGTCAAAGCCGTCGCCGTTGGCTAACGTGGAGATACGGGTAGCCGATATAGGCTGCAAGTGCCCTCGCTGGGAGTCGAACCCAGATGCCGTGAAGCGGCCGCTTTGGAGGCGGCTGTGTCTGCCAGTTCCACCACGAGGGCAGGTGATAAGTGAGAACGGAACGGTCCAAACGCTCCGTCCTTGCTTGTTGATTGGAGTGGCGGGTCGGGGTCTCTGGTCCAAGGGGAAGCCCGACCCGCACGCTCAATACATGGACATCGCCTCTTCTTTCGTCTCGGGCAGAAGGCATCCCTCCCGATCCACGGGTCCCGCGAAGAACTTGGTGTCTGACGTGAGGGTGCTCATGCCGTCACGCAGTCGGCTCCGGCCTAACGTGGCCGGGATCGGCTGTGTGTCTTAGATATCGATCACGCCGGTACGACTACCAGGCGTCTCGGAGCCCAAAAACGACAAGAAGCCGCCAGACACCGAGGCGGCTCCTTGTCCAAGTCCTTCCAAGAGGAAGGCCGATGGCATGAGCAAGCGGCAGGTTTGCACTGAGGGCGGACGACAAAAATCCATTCGAAACGGCAGGTTCGCATTGGGCTTTCTAGAGCCAGATAGAGTCTGAAAAAGGCCCTTAAACGTCGCGAAAGGGGGCCGACCCTCCTCATGAATCTGACGCGCCCGCTCAGAACGCCTGAGAACAGCGCTGATAGCAAATTCCATGCCCGGCTTCTCGTTGAGGATTTCGGAGGGCAAGATTTCCGTCCCATCCGCAAATAGGGCACTTTTCTTCACGGCATCGTTTCGCTGTATGTACCTCACCGACGACGCCACCGGCCGGGGCGGTACTTCTGTGGGTAACGCTTTCGCGGTGGCCCCGGCCGGGGGCCGTCTCAGAGTACTGAGCACCCAGGTAGGCTCGACGCGGCATGGCCGACCCCAACCTCACCGAGAGCGCCTGGCAGCGGGCGAAGAACGACGCCGCTGGCGTCTACAAGACAGCGACGTTTGGAGTTGCCCTCGCCATCATGGAGCTTCTTGCGATCCCGGCTGCCGTCTTGGCGACGGCTGGTCATGAAGACACAGCGCGGCAGGTTGTCGTGCCCATCCTCAGCGGAGCCTTGGCCCTTGCCTTCGCGTTCATCGTGGTCTTGGTCGTCCAGATTGCTGCCGCTCCGGTTCGTCAGCGAAACGAGCTACGGAAAACCTGGAAGGCCCCAGTAGCCCAGACCGGGGTCGTCGTCAAGCTCTGGAATGCCTATCGCAAGGGCTGCGATCTCTCTGCTCGTATGGAGGAGAAGCTGCCTCAAGAACGCGACTGGAAAGCAGCCGAGGCGTGGGCCGAGGAAACGGCTGGCTTGCTTGCTGGCAATGTGCCAGAGGAGGCGACCCGCGAGTTCTTTGAGGCAGGTGGGTACGAGTCCGATCTTGTGCGTCAGATTGACGATAGGACTGGGGAGCTAAAGAAACTCATAGAGGGACTTGGCAGCACAAGTCCCACGGCAAGTCCCTGAAACGCGTCACGACTCTGAGTGGCCTTGCTTTTGAGGCTCGGCGTCGCCGGACGACGTTGAACCAGACAGCACCCGGCGACGAGCGAGGTATCCCGACACGCCGCTGACGACAAGGGCCACTTCCGGCAACGCCAGCGAGACCGTGATCTGCATGCCGTTGACGGTAATCCTTGATCCATTGATACCAGCCACTTTGACCGTGAAAGATGGTGTTGGGAGCCTGGAAAATCAGGTCAGCAGCCAAATCTTTCATGATGTCGACCACCCCGAGTTTCGGCGCCCTTCCGCGAAGAGTCTCCAGGGACGCTCCATTCAGGTGGGGTAGTTCCCGTCCGAAAGCGAGGTATCCGTGAAATCACCGACCCGGCGATCCCACCCGCAGAGCGGCGTGGAGCGTTTCGCCAATCCCTCATATGCACCCCAAACGGCGAACTCAGCGGGAGGCTCGCTAGGGTCGCGACCACGGTGATCGAGGGTCTGAACAGCGTCGCCGACTTCGAGCGAGCGGCCGCCGAGAAGCTCGACCCCGGCGTCGCCGGCTACTTTTTCGGCGGGGCCGGCGACGAGGTGACGCTTGCCGAGAACGCCGCTGCCTGGAGGCGGTGGCGGCTGCGACCTCGAGTGCTGGCCGGCCTTCGCGAGTGGAGCACCCGGGTGGAGGTTCTCGGGGCCGAGGCCTCGATGCCGATTCTGGTTGCCCCGGTCGCCTACCAGCGCCTCGTCGACCCGGAGGGCGAGGAGGCGATGGCGCAGGCGGCCGCTGCAGCCGGGACCGTGATGTGCCTCTCGACCCTGGCCACGACCCGCCCGGCCGAGGTTGCGGCGGCGGCACCGGATGGGCGGCACTGGTTCCAGCTGTACTGCTTTCGCGACGAAGGGGTGACACGGGCCCTGCTGGAGGAGGCGATCGAGTCGGGTTTCGAGGCGATCGTGGTCACCGTCGACGCGCCCCGCGGAGGCCGTCGCGAACGGGACCTGCGGACGGGTTTCAGGATCCCCGAGGGCCTCGGCGTGCCCAGCGTCCAGGCCGCACTGGGCTCCGAGCGCGCGGTGACGATCGAGGAGACCTTTGCCCTGATGGATCCGGGCCTGAGCTGGTCGGACCTGGAAAAGATCGCATCGGATTGCGACGTGCCGGTGCTCGTCAAGGGAGTGCTGACGGGAGAGGACGCGGCGCTGGCCGTCGAGCACGGCGCCGCCGGCGTCGTCGTCTCCAATCACGGGGGGCGCCAGCTCGACTGCGCGGTGGCCACCGCCGATGCTCTGCCCGAGGTCGCCGATGCGGTCCAGGGTCGGGGAGCCGTGCTTGTCGACGGCGGCTTGCGGCGCGGCACCGACGTGGCGATCGCCCTGGCGCTCGGCGCCGACGCGGTGCTCGTGGGCAGGCCGGCTCTCTGGGGGCTCGCGGTGGGAGGGGAGGTCGGTGCGCGGGGCGTGCTCGAGCTGCTCCGATCCGAGCTGGAGCTTGCGCTCGCCCTCTGCGGCTGCGCTTCGCCACAGGGCATGAGCGCTTCTCACCTGCGTCGGGTAGACGGATGTATGAGTTAGCCAGTTTGAATAGAAATCCAAAGGGTATTACTCCGGTATGCAGCGGTCGTCAGCCCTGCAAGGCAGATGGAGATGCCTCGGTGCGGCAACGAGGGGCGGCGCGCTGCGATGATCGAGACCGGGCCGCTGTTTGGCAAGCTGAGCCCTGGACCGGGGATGTCCCCGCAGCAGGTCGCATCCCACCAGCGCGCCCGGATCCACAGCGCGATGATCGTCCTCGTCGCCGAGCGTGGCTACAGCGCGGCAACCGTGCGGGAGCTCGCCCAGCTGGCCGGCGTGTCGACGCGAGCCTTCTACGAGCACTTCGGCGGGAAGGAAGAGTGCTTCCTTCACACCTATGAGCTTGCGGCCAGGCGGACGGCGATGCGGATCATCGAGTCGGTTAGAGGCGAGCGCGATTGGCTTGAGCGGCTTCGCCTCGGATTCGAGGAGTTTGCGGCTGAAATAGAACGTGAGCCGCAGGCTGCGCGCGTTGCCTTGGTCGAGGTTCTGGCGGGGGGGATTTCGGCGCTGAGGAAGATGCGGAGCGTGGAAGGAATCTTCGAGGCGATGATCGGAGAAAGCTTTGCCCGCTCGTCAGGAGGCGCAAAAATGCCGGCGCTGGTGCTGCAGGGGATCGTGTCCGGCACAGCTCGGGTGGTCCGCGATCGACTGCTGGACGGCCAAGAGGAGGAGCTGCCGAGCCTGGCCGGCGATCTGATGGAGTGGGCACTCAGCTACCGCTGGGAGTCGATCGGGATACTCGATCGGCTTGATAGTCGGCCAGCCGCGCGGAGCATTGCCGCCGAATACGCGACAGCCGATCCAGGGAAAGGGGCGGAGCCCATGGACGATCGGGCGCTGATCCTCTCGGCAATCTCAAAGCTCACCGTCGCCGACGGCTACGAGGCTCTGACCGTGCCTCGTATTCGTGCCGCGGCAGGAGTGTCGCGGAGGGCGTTCGATGCCCTCTACGACGGAGTCGACGATTGCCTCCTCGCAGCGCTGGAGTTACGCACAGGTGAAGCTCTCGCCAAGGTGGTGCCTGCACACACTGCGGGTAAGACATGGTCTGGAGGCGTCTACCGCGCTGTTGCCGCACTCTGCGCCCATATCGCACAAGATGCTTCCTTCGCCAAGCTGGCCTTCATCGACGCATTTGCTCCGGGTCCCGTCGCCATCCGGCGGCGGACGCAGCTTGTCAGCACCGCTGCCGAGCTGCTCCGCGAAAGCGCTCCTCCCGATCAGCGGCCGAATTCCCTGACGGCGGAAGCATCGGTTGGTGCCGTTTGGGGTGTGCTGCACCATCAGGTGGTTCACGGTCAGGCACACCGCCTACCAAGCATCGCAGCGTCCCTTTCCTTTCTTGCCACCGCGCCCGCGGTGGGCGCACCCACTGCGGCACGAGCAATTCGGGAAGAGCAACGGACATTGATCGAAAGCCAAATAGAAACACTTAATTGAAACTGGCTAGAAAACATCGAGTCGATTACCTTGACCATGTGATCGGAAGCCCCATACTGAATTAAGTTACGCGTTGCTCTCTCCCTTGCGGCGCGCAACATGAGGTACCAGTGAAGATGCGTTTCACGCACGGTGCCAGTCCTGGTATTCCCTGGCCAGGACCCTCGCGGCAATCCCAGTCGCCCACGGCTTTGAGCCCCAGCGAAGGGCAGCCGCGGGGTGCGCGGATTCCGGCGCCGTCCGTATATTCGGGCTGAGATGCCCATCCCGACAGGAACCCGATGGCCCAGCGGATCCCCCGAGACGAATCGCTGAGCCGCGTCCATGGCGTCGGCGCGCTGTTCGCCGCCGCCTACGGCAACGTCGGCTCCTCGATCTACTACGCGCTTGGCGTCACGGCCGCCTTCGCCCTCGGCCTGACCCCGGTCGCCTTTGTCATCTCGGGCCTGATCTTTGCCGCGACGGCGGCGACGTACGCCGAGGCGACCGTGATGTTCCCGGAGGCTGGCGGCTCCTCGAGCTTTGCCCGCCACGCTTTCAACGAGCTGGTCAGCTTCGTCGCCGCCTGGGGACAGATGCTCAACTACACGATCACGGTCGCGATCTCGGCCTTCTTCGTGCCTCACTACCTTGCCGTCTTCTGGCCCTGGCTCGGCAACAGTCCCGGCGACATCGTCGGCGGCGCGGTCCTGATCGTCGCCCTTGCCTTGATCAACATTCGCGGCACCGAGGAGTCGGCGCGGCTGAACCTGGTTCTGGCCATTGCCGATCTCGCGACCCAGGTCGTGCTGGTGGGCATCGGCCTCGTCCTCGTTTTCAGCCCCCAGGTCCTGGTCGACAACGTCCACCTCGGCGTCGCCCCGACCTGGAGCGATTTCGCGCTCGGGATCGCGGTTGGGATGATCGCCTACACCGGGATCGAGACGATCTCCAACATGGCTGAGGAGGCCAAGGACGCCGCCAGGACGATCCCCCGCAGCGTCGGCTTGGTCGTGGTGGCGGTGCTCGGTCTCTACCTGCTGATCCCGGTCGTCGCCCTCTCGGCGATGCCGGTGGTCAAGGACGCCGCCGGCCACTACGCGACGGCGCTCGGCTCGAAGTTCGCCGACGATCCGATCCTCGGCATCGTCGAGAACCTCGGCCTCTCCTCGGGCCCGACCGAAATCCTCCGTTACTACGTCGGCGTGCTGGCCGCCGTGATCCTGCTGATCGCAACCAACGCCGGACTGATCGGGGTCTCGCGCCTTACCTACTCGATGGGGCAGCACCGCCAGCTGCCCGAGGTCCTGCGCCAGGTCCATCCCCGCTATCGCACGCCCTACATCGCGATCCTGATCTTTGCCGCGGTCGCGATCGTCACCCTGCTGCCGGGCAAGACCGACTTCCTGGCGACGTTGTACTCGTTCGGCGCGATGCTCTCCTTCACGATCGCCCACGTCGCGGTGATCCAGCTGCGCCGCCGCCATGCAGGCGTCGAGCGGCCCTGGAAGCCACCCCTCAACATCCGCGCCTTCGGCACCGAGGTGCCGCTGACGGCGGTCCTCGGCGGCCTCGGCACCTTCGCCGCTTGGATCGTGGTGATGGCTCTAAACCCGCGCACGCTGGTGGTAGGCACTGCCTGGATGGCATTGGGGATCGGCGTCTACGTCCTCTATCGCCGCAACCAGAAGCTGCCGCTGACCGAGACGGTGAAGGTTCTGCTGCCGGAGCCGCTCGGGGTCGAGGAGATCGAGTATCGCAGCGTCCTTGTCGCCTTCGAGGACGGCGAGCCCTTCTCCGAGGACATGGTGGCGACCGCGGTCAAGCTCGCCTCCAAGCGCCGCCGCGGCATCCACGTCCACTCGATGCTGACCGTGCCCACCCACCTGCCGCTGGACGCGGCGCTGCCCGAGTCCGAAGCCGAGGCACAGAGCAAGATCGAGCAGGCGAAGCTGATCGGCGGGCAGCGGGTTACCGGACACGTCGAGCGGGTTCGGCCCGGGCAGGCGGGCTATGAGATCGCCGACGAGGCGAAGCTGATCGACGCCGCGGCGGTAGTGGTCGGCCTGCGCTACCGCAACGGCCGTCCGCTCTACGACAAGACGCTGCAGACGGTGCTCGGGGAGCGCCCCTGCCGCGTCATCGTCGTCTCCGAACAGGACGGGCAGCGGGGGAGCGATCTGGCGCCCGCCCTGGCTTAGGAGGGACTGGCGAAACCCCCGCGCACGCCTGGCGGCGGCGGACACTGCGCGGTACGGCGTCCTCGGTCGGCCGAATAGCGCTGCTATTCGGCCTCCCTGCGTCCTCATATGGAGAGCACCTCGTCAAGCGGGCATGGGCAATCCGACCGCTGACGGGCCCGGAGGAGAAGGCCACGGCGCTCTCGGGGCGGCACGAGCGGATTCCAGAGACGTCGACTGCACCGTCAGCCTCA
>DASSMU010000182.1:0-9571 GCA_035701465.1 Solirubrobacterales bacterium | reverse complement strand
AAAACGCGCCGGGCGCCGCGGGAGTGGAGGCGGGCGAGCCGACGGTCGGCGCGCGCGCAAGGAAGCGGCGAAGGCCGAGCGTCAACTCGCCGAGGCCCGCGCCGCCCAGGAGCGCGAACAGCTGCAGCTTGGAGGACAGGCGGCCCAGCCGGCACCACCCCCCCTTTCGTCGCAGCCGCCGGCACCCGGGTCGCAACCCCCCGCCGTGCAGGCAGCGGCGCCTCCACCCCCGCTGCCGGCAGAGCCGGTTTCGCCACCCGGTCCTGCTGCCGCGGTGCCGCCACCCGGCGCGCCTCCCGGTTACGACGGTCCAGAGGCGGCAGAAGAGCGGGTTCGCGCCAAGGTGGGCGAGATCCAGCAGGAGGAGGAGCGGATTCGGGCCGAGGCCGACCGTCGCATCGCGGAGGCCGAGCGTCTGCAACGCGAGGCGGACGAGCGGACGGAGCGCGCCCAGGGCATGCAATCGACGCAGGGCATGGAGGCGATTCCACCCCCGGTCCAGCCTCTGCCTCCGATGGCCGTGCCGCCTTCCTCGGCGGGGGACATCGAGACCGCCGAGCAACGGCTCCAGCAGGAGCGCGAAGCCCAGGAGCGGGCGATGGTCGAGGCACAGGAGCGCCTGCGCCAGATCGAGCAGCGCACCAAGGAAGCGGAGCAGCGTGCAGCCGAGGCCGAGCGGCTGGCAAAGCTGAAGGCCGAGGAGGACGAGCGCGAGCGGCGCCTGCAGGAGGTCCGCGACAGCGTCGCCCAGGCCGAGGAGCGCGCCCGCGAAGCCGAGCGCCGTGCCGCCGAAGCGGAGCAGGCCGTGATCCAGGCGGTCCAGGGCGGCGGGCACCAGCCCGCGCCGGCGCCGCCAACGCCGCCGGTTCCGGCACCCGGGCCGCCTCCGCCTCCACCCGCCCCAGAGCCTGTGCCGCCTGTCCCCGAGCCCACGCCACCGCCACCGGCCCCGGAGCCTCCGCAGGATCCGCAGCCGACCCCCCCGCCGATGCCGGGACCGCCGCCACCGGCACCAGCACCCCCTTCGCCGCCTCCGGCGGCAGCCCCTTCAGGGGGCTCGATCGACCTCAACTCGGTCACCTTCGAGCAGCTTCGCGCCGAGAACCTCTCGGTCACCCAGGCCACCCGCCTGCTTGCCCATCGCGAGAGGCTCGGTCGTTTCGGCTCGGTAGACGAGCTGGATGAAGTCGCAGGCCTGCCTCAGGACTTGCTGGAAGATCTGAAGAGCCGCTCGAGCGTTTGAGCTAGACCCCGTACGCCTCGAGCAGCTTCAGCCAGATCTCACTTCTTGTGGGGTAGGCCGCTACTGCGTGGCGGAGCTTTGGGAGGGGGGTCTCGCTGACTATGGCGATGGTTGCTGCTTGGAGGAAGTCTGCTGTCTCGAAGCCGGTGAAGGTGGCTCCTACGATTACCTGGCGGGACTCGTCTACGACTATGCGGGAGATGCCGCCGGTTTCCTTGCCCTGGAAGCTGGCTCCGGCGGTGCCGTCGGTAGGGACGTCGATCGCTCGGGCGTCGATTCCGGCGTCTTCCGCTTGGTCAAGCGTCAACCCGGCGGCGGCTACCTGGGGATCGGTGAAGGTGACGCGGGGCGAGCCGAGCTCTTCGGCGATCGCCTCGACCGGGCGTCCGAGCGCGTTCTCGGCGGCGATCCAGGCCTGGTACTTGCCCATGTGGGTGAAGAGGGCGCGGCCGTTGACGTCGCCGACGGCGTAGAGCCAATCGCGTCCGCCGACCCGCATCCGCGTGTCGGTTTCCAGGAAGCCGCCCTTGCCGGGTTCCACATCGGCGGACTCGATGCCGATGCTGTCGGTGCGGGGCCTGCGCCCGACGGCGACGAGGAGCTCGGCGGCCTCGACGGCGGTGCCGTCGTCGAGGTCCAGCCCGATGCCTCCGTCGCCCTGCGCGACGTGCTTGGCCAGCGCCCCCGTGCGCACGCCGACGCCGTGGCGCTCGCGCAAGGCCGTGGCGACCTGCTCGCCGGCGAAGGGCTCCTCGCGCGAGAGCAGACGCTCGGCGCCCTCGATCAGCGTCACCCGGGTCCCGAGCGTCGACCAGGCCTGCGCCAGCTCGGAGCCGACCGGGCCGCCGCCGAGCACGACCATGCTCTCCGGCACCCGCTTCGAGGTCGTTCCCTCACGGTTGTTCCACACCCTCACCGAATCGAGCCCGTCGATCGGCGGCATCGCGGCACCGCTTCCAGTGGCGATCACGACGGCGCGGCTCGCGGTCAGCAGGTCCTCGCCGACACGCACCCGGCGCTCGCCGTCCAGCTCTCCCTCGCCCCGGAACAGCTCGATCCCGCGTTGCTCGAGCCAGGGGAGCTGCCCCGAGTCGTCGAGGTCGTGGACGACCTCGTCGCGGCGGTCGAGGACCGCCCGCGGGTCGAGGTCGCCGCTCACCGCCTCGGCGACGCCCGGCACGCGGCGCGCCTCGCCAAGCAGGTCCCCGGGCCGCAATAGCGCCTTCGAGGGCATGCAGGCGTAGTAGGAGCACTCGCCGCCGACCAGGTGCTGCTCGACGATCGCCACCGACATGCCGCCGTCGGCGAGCCGGCCGGCGCAGACCTCGCCCGGCGCCCCGGCGCCCAGCACGATCGCGTCGAATTGCCGCTCGGCCACTCCGGACACCGTACAATCGAGCGGCACATAGCATGGGGGCGACAGGCTTCGACGTGGTCGGTCCGTGCGAACGGTTGCAGGTCGAGGTTGCCGGAGGCCTCGTTAAACCCCGGCAAAAACCAATACGTGCGGACCATGAGTTCGCCCTCGCTGCCTAGCTAGAACCTAGGTGATGAGAGTCGGTCCCCTCCCGCCCGCGGAGGGGGCAGCCGGCTTCAGAACGCGGGCTTACCCAGGCGGATCGCCCCGTCTGTCAGGGGAAATTTCAGAGGGCTCTATCTCCCGCAGTGCCCGCCGGCGCGGACCCCGGGAGACGAGAATCAAGCGCCGGCTATACCTGTAGACACCATCGCACTACGACCTCGGACGCCGGTTCAATTCCGGCCGCCTCCATAAAATGCGTCTCATTTGAACCACCGCCAGAAGAAACGGCGGTGCGCGTGGCCGCTTTGCCATCCAGGGACTCGGGCAGTTCCGGGTCGACCAGCGTGGCGAACGGCTCGGCGACCTCGGCCTCGCCGATCTTGTCGTCGTAGACCACAAGCCGCTCGAAGAGCGCCTGGTTCCACTGGCGCCGCAGGTGCCCCGGCGCTGCGAGGTAGGCATGTTGGCAGTCGGCCAGCAGGTCGAGTGCCTTGCCAAGCGTGTCCTCGACGTCGCCGAAGGAGGCCTCGGCCGCTTCGACGTGCCATTCGGCCTGCTCGGTTTCGGCGGCGAGCCTCTCCTGCTCTTTGCCCAGCAGGTCGACGGGGACCGCTCCGGCGTAGTAGGCGCGCAGCAGCTTCTCGCGCTCCTCGCTCAGCTTGGCGAGGCGCTTGCGTTGACGGGTTGCCTCGGCTTCGGCCTGCTTGCGCATCCCGGCCATCGCCTGGCTCAGTTTCTCCCGCACCAACTCGGTCTGGCGGCGCGGCAGCTTCACCTCGCCGTAGGCGCGCTCTACCGCCGTCTCGATCAGGTCGACCGCGACGTAGGGCTGCTTGCAGCCCGTTCCCCGCATTCGCCCGGTGCAATAAAAGTACGGATAGCGTCCGCCATTGCCTTTCGCATGGATCAGCCCCATCCGCGAGCCACAGCGCCCGCAGTAGAGCGAGCCCTTCAGGTAGTGGCGGTGCTTTCGGTCCTTCTCCGCCGCGTGGCTATGGGCGGTCAGCACGGCCTTTGCCTTGGCGAAGGTGGCGGAATCGATCAGGTGCTCATGGCGCCCCTCGTACTCGACCCCGGCGTAGCGGACGACGCCCACGTAGTAGGGGTTCTGAAGCAGGGCCGCCAGCTGGGAGCGCGAGAGCGGCTTTTCGGGCTTGGTCGGTGTCGGGCGGGTGCGTAGCCCTCGGTCGGTGAGAGCGGCACGCAGCGTTTCCAGCGTGTAGGCGCCGGAGGCGTAGGCGGCAAAGGCCCAGCGGATATGAGGCGCGCGCTTGGGATCGACTTCCACCGTGCGGATTTCCTGCCCCTCGATCATCTTGCGCACGTTCAGGTAGCCCAGTGGCGCTTTGCTCGGGGTACCTCCCATCTTCGCCTTCTGCACCAATCCCTTCTTCGCCTCGGCCGCCAGGTTGGCTGAGTAGAACTCCGCATTGGCGGCGACGATGGCGTGCATGAAGGAACCGACCGGGGTGCGGTCGATGTTCTCGGTGACGGAGACCAGCTCGACCCCAGCTTCGTGAAGGGCGTAGGTGATCGTCGCGTCGTCGTAGCGGTTGCGGGCGAGACGGTCGACCTTGTGGACGATGACCAAGTCGAGGTCGCGCTTCTCATCAAGGCGAGTCAGGAGCGCCTTCAGTTCGGGCCGGTCGGCGGTCTTGGCCGACTCGCCCCGGTCGACGTACTCGGCGACGACCTCGGCATCCAGCTCAGCGGCCTTCGATTGGCAGGCCTCGCGCTGTGCCGGGATCGAGTAGCCCTCCGGCTCACGCCCCCGCGTCGCCTGCGCGACCGTTGATACCCGCAGATAGATCGCCGCTCGCTTCATCGCCGACATGTTCGCTCCGCCGCCCGCGACTCTCCAGTTGCCTTGTGCCGCCGCCTCGAATGCGGGCAGCCGGGATCGGTTGCCAGCGCCAGCAGCGCGGCGACGAAGCGGTCCAGGTCGGCTTCCTCGCGGTGGAGGGCCACGACCCGCGCCGAGTGCGCCCTGCCGCACGGACGTGGCATCTGCTGGCAGCTGCCGCGTCTACTCGGCATAGGCATCTCCTACGTCCGCGCCGCACCCAATCGGCGCGAGTCGCTGCCTGCGCGGTTCGACCAGGAAGCGCTGCTTAGCCAGCGCGGAGGCGATGGCCGGGCGCTGGGACGGGCGGCGAAGAACACACGCAGATGACGATGGCGCATCCAACTCCTGCACCGACCTTGTTGCGACATAGATATGTCGGCAAAACCGAAAGCCCGCAAACCCGCACCACGCTCGCGAAAGCCCGGCCTTCGGCGAGAGCGCCAAGCGACCTGACGGGTGGCCTGCGTGCGACACCCCATGACGCGCCTTCACGGCGTCGAGGCGGAGGCCGCGCGGTTGGCCAAGGAAGCGCTGCGAAGCCAGCGCGAAGGCGATAGCGATGGCGCCGGGAGCGAAGGGCGCGTAGATGATCGAGAGCGAGGCGAACGCCGGAATGACTGACCGACTACGGCGATCCGCAGAGATGTCGGCAAATCCCGAAGCCCGCAAGCGGCACCGTGTTTGGGATCGCGCGCGCAGGCTCGGATTCGAAGCGGAAGGCCCGCTGGAAGGGCTTGGGGAAGGGCCACTGGAAGGCCCGGTGGAAGCGCGAGGAGAAGCCGGATCGAAGCTCATGCCATCTTCAATAGCTCCGTCACGCGCAGAAGTCCAGTCGGACTTTCGACGGCTCCGTAATCGCCGCGCATCCCCGCATATCGCCGCGCAAAATGGCTACTCGCTTTGCTTCGGCGGCCGAGCTACAGTCGCGAAAATCGAAATGCCCCGGCGGCGCTCGACACGCCCCGGGGCCGGCACCGAAGAGTTGACCTTCGATGCAAGCGAAACGCTACTCGCCGAAGTACTCCAGGCGAGGCATCGCGGCGGCCTTCGGTGCCCTATCGAAAAGGAGGGGCACCGTGCCCGGCACCACGACGACCATCGACAAAGAGCAGCGCGACGGCCTCTATGAGCTGGTCCGAAATCACCTGGGCGGGATCGGTGACATCTGGATCGCCCTGGAGCAAGACGGCGAGTACGAGCTAGCCGAGCAAATGGGGATCGAGTTCGGCGAAGACTTCCGCTTGCTCGCCGACATCGGCTGGCAGCCTGAGAACAAACGAAGCTTGGTCGACCTGACGATGGAGCCCCACGACTTGGCCGAACTGCTCACCCGCCTACGGGGCGAAGCCATAGGTGTCCTCGACGGCACGGCCTCCATGCACCTGCAGCGCGAAGAAGAGGAACGGGCCAGGGCGCTCTACCAGGGGGCCAAGGACACCTGCGAGGAGCTGCTCGCCAGGCTCGATGGCGAGAGGGGCTGAGCCCATGCCCACCAAGCTGAAGCGCCTGCGCCCCGGCCAGCTCGAGCCGCTCGTCTTCGACTACCTGAAGGTCCACCGCAAGGAGGCGCCGCTGACCGCCACCTCCATTGCCAAGGGTCTCGGCGGCCGGTCTGCCGGTGCTGTCGCCAACTGTCTTTCGCGCCTGGCTGAAGACGGCAAGGTCCGCCAGGCCAAACGATCTCCTCGTGCCTACGCCCTCTAGGGCACGGCGCGGAGAGAAGCGGGGCCGACCGGGGAAGCGACAGGCCACCCCCGAGAGGGGGTTTCCCCGGTTGGCCTCGTTTGAGATTGGCGGGGAGGCATCGCGCATAGTGCAGGGCCTCCCGTCGCGTAGATTGGATTCACCTCAGGTCGTGCACTGGACGTGTTATGGCCAAGTAACAGAGATCGAAACGCCCCACGGAAATCCGACGCTAACCGACCACGACACCGCGCCAAGTGCCGTAGCCGCCCTCTCAAGCGCGGGCCGCAGGCTACTGGCAATGCGTCTCAGACGCTCTGGAGCGTTCTTTTTCCATCCTCCCATTTTCCAAGGCCAAGGGCTGGTCGGGGCGTAGAACCGTGCAACGGCATATGACGCTAGACCCGCCCATGCGTCAACAGCGGCCATTTCGGAATGCTCATTATCTTGAAAACCCGACTCTGCTGCGACCTCGACCTCACGTTGAATTCGCAAGAGGATCTCATCAAGTTGCTCCTCGCCGGACGCATCGTCACCTTGTGCGGCGACTTCCTCGGTCAAGCGGTCGAGGTCCCGAGCGATTTCCACCCGGAACTCATCTCCTGGCGCTTTCATTTGCTCCTCCTTTGCATAACTCAAAACAATCAAATCGAAAGCACCCGCAGCCTAAATCTTCTGACTGCAAAAGGCAATCCATCGATTACAGCTCCTCGCCCAGACGGCGATTTCAACGAAGGCAGGATAGGCGGGGTACGCACCATTCAGGGTGCATGAGCAAAACGCTAAATGGAAGCACCATGTCGAAACGGCTTGTCTACTCCCTGCGAGGCTGCGAAACCATCGAAGTCGGGAAAGAGAGAGGCCTCTGTAAATCCAAAGAGAGGCTCCCAAAGGGGCTCCATCGCTTGCTTGAGCTCTCTCGATATCAAGACGGACGCAGCCCCTGGAACATCCCCGATCCCAGACATCTCCGGCTCTCCGGTCAAATTCACTGATCCCCAATCTCGGTCAACGTATTCGCTGAAAACGAAGAGAGCTTGCTGAGCTGCGATTCGAGGATTTGATTGTCGAGGTTGCCACCACAGCAGTCGTCCCTCGGCCTCCTTGAGGAGTTCGCCTATGCTCTTTTCAAGCTGGAGGGTGTCTAGCTTCATAGCGCTGCCGGACCCCAGGCGAAATCCCACCAGTACCCCGTCACGATCAAGAGGACCCTGGCTTGCGAACCAGAGGGCCACAAACGCATTGCGCGTGCAATCAAGCAGGCGAGTAGCGCCTCCGTGGTGTTGGAGCTTTGCCAGTAGTTCGAGTTCTGCCCCTGGCTCCAAGAAGCCCGCCTCACGAGTTTGCTCAATCAGGTCCTTCTCGTGTCCGCGCAGTCGATTCTCGTCGAGCGGATACGCAGGACCCATAAATGCCCTGTGCTCTCCAGCGCCGCACAAGAGACGGATCGAGTCGCCAGCCTACGTCTGCCTGTCCTCGCCACCCGCCAATATCTAGCATCGCCAGCTGGCTAAACAAAAGCATTAGCTGGTCCACGGACTTTGGGGCGTAGACCTTCCCGTAAAGATCCACCTCCTCTGTTGGCACTTCGTCCCACTTCTCCTGCCAGCGTCTCAATATCTCCAGCGCTTTCTCACGACCGCTGCTCTCCTCGGTCATCTCGGCCGTGGCTCCTGCTGGACTCCGTTCAAGTCAGGGGAAGACATAGTGCCTTGACGCGCTGCATCGTAGAAGGGGTCGGCGTTCGCTGCGATGACGACGGACTTAGACCTCAGCGCTGCGATACGGCGGCGGCTCATGGGGCAGGCCCATATGGCCCTTGCTGTCTCCTGATTCAAATACGTCCGGTCAGGCCCATTCGCTCAATCCTAGGTCTAGCCTCAAATCGGGACTTGAGCCTGGATCGGGCATATGGTCCGGGGTAACGCTGTGGGTAGCAGGCGAGAAGATCGTCAAGCCCGAGAGAGCCGTATCGCTTCGCATCGGCGGATGGCGGTTAGGGTGATGTCGTGGCTGAGGATCAAGATTCGGCACGCAAGGGGAAGGCCGTTGAGCACCTGGTTGCGGCCACATGCATCCTCATGAGCGGTCTCAAGCTGAACGCCTCGACCAGCCTGGTTGATGACGAGGGCGTAGATCTCGTTTTTCACCGCCGCGAAAAGTCAACAACTTTGGCGGTGCAGGTAAAGAGCCGCACCACGGCGACGAAGGGCATCAGCCAACGGAATCGCTTCTACGCAACCGTCCGGGCGGCCACGTTCCGGCCACGAGCGGACCTCTATCTGCTGTTTGTCCCCGTTGACGCCGAAGACGGCACCTTTCCATTCGTGTGGTTCGTACCGAGCAAGCAGTTCGGTCGCCGCCCCGTAAATGGTCGAGGTCGCCGAGTCTTCAGCGCCTCCACGAAAGACGGGTCTAAAGATCAATGGAGCAAGTTCCGAGTGGAGCGGGCCGACCTGGCCGACGAAATCCTGGCTGCGATCAAGAATCTTGGCCCGAGGTAGCGCGGCAGAGTTTCCGCCGCTTGGCCTGCTCTACTTGGCCATACGGTGCGAGCACTCAGCCGAGCGCTGAACCAGCCGCCGCCACTGGAAGCTGGCCCGCCGGGCGACTCGGCGCCAGACGACAGGTCTTCAGCGCCGCACGGCGCATGAAGGAACGTTCCAAGGGTCGCTCCCAAGAGCTTCGAAGAGTCCCGTCGCCAGGCTGACCCTGGGGCGGGACTTCTTGGTTCTCCGCTCAGTCGTCGCCGTCGAAGGCATCTTCGGCAAAGTGCGCGGCCAGCTCACCCGCCGCGATGACCATGCCGAGCAAGTAGAGGACCATGCTAGGGATCGGCGCGTCCATGCCGTACTTCGCGGTCACCATCCCCGCCGTCATCAACTCGGCGCACTTCAAGATCGTGACCATCTCCCAGACGAGGCGGGACCACGACTCCGCGCCGAACCAAACGTCGCTCTCCTCGTCGTCAGCCTCAACCGGAACCGCAGATGCAAGGTCCGCAAGCAACCCAGCCTGGTAAGCCGCCATCTGCTCGACCAGGCCTTCCGGCAACTTCAGCTTCCAATCCTTGAACGCCTGCTCCATCACAGGCGACTTACCAATGGACGCTAGAAGCTGGGCATACCGCTCCTGGTGTCCCACCGTGAGAGAGTCGAAGATGCCCGCGGCCTTGGCAGACTCCAGGATCTGATCGCGCCAGCCAGAGTTGAGCGTAGTCAGCGATTCAAGGGCAGGCGACCTTCCAATGGAGGCGAGCATCTGTTTACGCAGTTCG
>DASSMU010000181.1:0-2064 GCA_035701465.1 Solirubrobacterales bacterium | reverse complement strand
CCCTGACCCGACTTCTCGGCCTGGCCCGCCCCCTGCTCGCCCTTGCGCTTGTTGCGCTTGCGCCGCTTGCCGCCCTTGGGGAAGTTGCGCAGCAACTCGCGGGCGATCGCCGAGGGCTTGCGCGCCATCCGCATCCGCGCCCCGCGCAGCACCTCTTCGCCCTCGGGCGTGTGGGAGACGGCGCCGGCCAGCAGGGCCGTCGCCAGCCGCCGGTCTTGTTTGCGCGACGCGTGCACCAGCCGCCGCGCGTTGCGGCCGTGCGCCCGCCCTGACGAGTTGACCAGCAGGCCCAGCAGCCGCTTTGTCTCCGGCCAGCGCTGCACGGCGTACTCTTCGTGCAGCTCGCGGGTGTAGGAGGCGAGCCGCCAGACCCAGGCCTGGGCCTGGTCGCGGCGGCCGATCCGCTTGTCGACCAGGGCCTGCAGCAGCGTTTTCGTCCCGGCCCGGCGGTCGTCGCGAGTCCAGGTGCCGACGATGTCGATCGCGTCGTCGAAGGCCTCGGGGTCGCCCAGGTCGGCGATCTCGCTCAGCGCTTTCAGTTTCAGCTGCGAGTTGCGGTTGCGCTGGACGCAGGTAAGCAAGAAGCGGCGCTTCAGCTCCTGCGAGCCGGAACCCTGCAGGATCGCCCTCGCCCGGCGCCAGCCCTGCGGGTTGACCCGCGCCCCGGCCAGCGCGGCCCAGGCGTGCTGCTCGGGATAGTCAAGGTTGTCCACGGCGATCCGCCACATCTCGCGTTCGAGCACGTGCATGCGGCGTTCCTCGTTGTCGGAGACGGGGACGATCCGCCGCTCGACCCGGATCCGCCGGCCGCGCGATCGGCGCACCGGGCCGATCACGATCGCGCCGCCGCGGTAGACGTCGCGGTCGAGCAGGCTGTGCAGGGTGACGATCGCCTCGTCGTGGGTCGTCGCCGGGTGGACGAAGTCGATCACCAGGCCGGCCTCCTTGCCGGGGGCGCGCCGGGTCACGCGGCCGACTCGCTGCTGGTAGATGCGACGCGAGGCGGTCGGCGCGAGGTGCATGCAGAGAGTCGCCCGCGGCGAGTTCCAGCCCTCGGCGAGCAGCATCGCGTTGCAGAGCACGTCGACCTCGCCGCGCTCGAAGCCGGCGAGGATCTCGGCCAGTTCGCGCTTCGGCGTCTCGCCGGAGACCGCGCGGGCCGCGATGCCGACGCTCTGCAGCGCCCGGGCGACGTTCTTGGCGTGCTGCACGCCGGCCGTGTAGAGAACCCCGGGCATCCCCGCGAAGCGGGTCTTGTAGAGGTCGGCGATCGCGACGTTGAAGGGCTCCTGGTCGAGCAGTGCCGCCAGCTCCTCCTGGTCGAAGTCCTGGTCGACCTCACCCTTTCGCAGCGGCACTTTGGCGATCGTCCGCACCCCGGGTCCGGGCGGGATCCGCATGCAGCGCAGCGGCGAGATCACGCCGCGGCGGGCCGCCTGGATCAGGTCGAAGCGCGAGGTCTGGGTCGGGAAGAGGTCGGTGACGTGGCGGGCGATCAGCGCGCCGGTCGCGGTCATGCCGATGAAGACAGGGCCGACCCAGGCGCGGATGCAGGCGCTGGTCTTCTCGCCCAGCGCCGTGTGCGCCTCGTCGCCGATCACGATCGAGTAGGCGTCGGAGATTTTCTTGTGGTTGCGGACGAACCACTGGTAGGTCTCGACCGTGACCGGCCCGTCGGGATCGTCGCGGCCGTCGAGCAGCGGCGGGCGCAGCCGCTCCTTGTAGCCACGCTCGGAGATCTCGCCGATGAACTGGTCGACGAGGTTGCGGCGGTGGGTGAGGATCAGCACCCCGCCGGTCCGGGTCGCCTCGATGAAGCCGACCGCGGCGACGGTCTTGCCGGCCCCGGTCGCGTGCTCGAACCAGAAGCGTCGCTCGGCGCCGGGGTCCTCGGGGGCCTCCTCGACGACCTCCTCGTCGTCCTCGATCGCCGTGTCGACCCAGTCCTGTGGCTCCTCGTCGGGAGCCAGCTCCTCGTCCTCGTCGACCTCTCCGTCATCGCCGGCGACTGCCTCGACGGAGCCGTTGCCGGGCTCGGCGCCATTGCCGTCAGCCGGCTCGGCG
>DASSMU010000180.1:0-7240 GCA_035701465.1 Solirubrobacterales bacterium | reverse complement strand
CGCTGCCAGCTCTCTGACCGAGCGACCCTCCAGTAGATGCGCCTCGACTAGGTACCGCGCCTTCGCCACAGGAGATCTCCCTTCGTTGGGTGTCTCCTATGTCTCGACACAGGTGTCGCCTATGTGCTGACACCCGACACCACCCTCTCCGCTGAGAGCACCTGATTCCAAAACGTCGCTTGAGGCCGTCTGACTCGCGGTGTGTTCGCGGCCAATCTGGATAGCGTTCGCTAAGTGAGGCCTCTACAGATATTCCTGAGCTATGCAAGCGAGGACTACGAGCACGCTCAGCGGCTGGACAGGGAACTATCCGTCAACCAGGGTTTTCCGATGGAGATTTGGTTCGACCGCCGATCGCTGAGAGGTGGCGAGCGGTGGAAGGGGGCGATCCGACGGGCGATCCAGCAGGCAGATGTCTTTCTCCTCCTTCTCTCGCGGGCCTCGACGACCAAGGCTGGCTACGTGCAACGCGAGATCCGCGAGGCGTTGGAGGTACTCGAAACCTTGCCCGAGGATGAGACCTACGTCATCCCGTTGCGCCTAGAGGAGTGCGACATGCATTTCGAATTCCTCGATGAGATCCAGCGAATCGACCTCTTCCCGAGCTGGATCGAGGGAGTCGGCCATCTGCTCACCAGCCTCCGCGCTCGGGCCGGTATCGACCAGAGTGCCCAGAACCGTATCTGCTCGACGATTCATCGAATCGTCGAGGAAGCTGACCTCGGTCCCTACGGCTTCAATCCCGCCTTTACGGTTGAGGGGGAGGTCGAGGAAAATAGGTATCGAATCCAAAGGCTTGAAGGCGGTCTCTTCACGTCGTCTGGCCCTGAGCCTGACTGGCTCTTCGAGGTCAAGACTGCGCGTTCCGGCGACTTCGATGTGCGGTACACCCTTGCGCTTCGAGAGGCCTTCGATATCTATTCCCGGCAGACCTCAAAGGGGGTCAAGATTGCCCATCTCTCGGTTGTACCGATAGAGCTGGGCAACTCGGTGTTGAGCTTCATCGACAGATCGATGCGGTTCAGACAACTTCTCGATCGTCCCGGAAACGTCCAGGTCTCGGCCGAGCAGGGTCTCGGCTTCAAAAACCTTGGTTTTCTTTGGTGGGAGGGAAAAGATCCTTTCTGGAACTTTCGGTAGCGAGGATGCTGCGATGGGGGATGCACCGGTTGCCTCCGACGTTCCCTCCAGATTCATGAATAAGATTTGGCTCTGTAGTGCCCCGGAGGGTGCTCATGGGTTCGAATCCCACCTCCTCTGCAAAATGCAGGGAATGTCGACTATGCGAACTCTTATCGAAATCTGTGCGATCAGTCGTAACGGCTGTCGTTGAGTGGGGAGCTGGATATTCTCTCGTCCGTATGGGAATGAAGCGAGAGTGTGGAGCAAGGTGAAGGAGCTCACCGAGCAGTGGACTGCGGCGCCAGATGTCGGTGAGCTTGCACGTTGGTTCAAGGGAACCGCGCAGAGTCATGGTTGGTTCGGAAGGGGACCCGCGAGGGCGGTTCTCGCCAGGAAGTATCCGGTCAGCTTTTCGAAGCCATCCGATGGCGGCACCGGTGGATTGTTCGCTGAGCACGAAAAGCGATGCGACTTCGAAATCGCCGCCACGTCTCTTGCGACGGTTGAGATGTTCGTCAGCGATTGCGGTGACCATAGGCAGGTGTCGTTCGTTGCACCTATCGCCGGTGTCCTTGACCAGATGCGCGGTGGCGGTCATGGTCGGCAAGCCGCGACCAAGATGCTGAAGTACTTCAGCTCGGGGCTCGTCGATTTGGACCCCAGGGCCCAACGGGCCTCCTGACAACGTTGGCAGACGAATGTCAGGCGCTCAGTGGCGCGAGCGCAGGACCACCCGGCCGCCGCGGGCGGGGATCATCGTCACGTTGCGGTGCAGGGCTCGCTCGGGCTCGGGCTCGGCGGCCTCGAGGTCGAGTCGCCTCGCCATCGCCTCGAGGACCACGCGCATCTCGGCCATCGCCAGGGCGGCGCCTAGGCAGCGGCGGATGCCGCCACCGAAGGGGATCCACTCGTAGGTTCCCGGTTTGCGGCGGAGCCAGCGCTCGGGGCGGAACTCGAAGGGCTCCGGGTAGAGGTCCTCGCGGTGGTGGACGAGGAGGATGCTCATCCCGACCGGGGTGTCGGCGGAGAGGCCGTAGGGGCCGAGCTGCCACGGGACCGTCACCCGCCGGCCGATGAACGGCACGACCGGCCGGGAGCGCATCGTCTCCACGATCGTCGCCTCGACCTGCTCCTCGCCGCCCTCGCCGGAGCGGACGGCCTCGCGCAGCGCCTCGTGGGCGACCGGGTTGCGGACCAGCCGCTCCCACGCCCACGAGAGCGAGTTGGCGGTCGTCTCGTGGCCGGCGAGGACCAGGGTGAGCAGCTCGTCGCGGATTTCTTTGTCGTCCATCGCCTCGCCGTCCTCGGTCCGTGCCTGCAGGAGCAGGGAGAGGATGTCGCGCCGCTCTCCGAGGTGCGCGTCGCGGCGGCGCGCCTCGATCGTGGCGTAGGTGGGGCGGTCGAGCAGCTCGACCCCGAGGCGGGTCAGCCCGACCGCGTCTTCCCGCGCCATGTTCATCAGTTCGCCTACCTGGGCCAGGGGGGAGGTCGAGGCGGCGACCAGGTACTTGATCGTGGTCCGCATCCGGTGCTCGGGGGTGCCGCGCTCGGGCCGTCCCTCGATGCCGAAGATGCCGGCCATGATCACGTCGAGCGTGATCGCCTGCATCCGCGGCGCCAGGGCGAACGGCCGGTTCAGCGGCCAGCTGTCGATCTCGCGTTCGGCGGCCTCGGCGATCATCACCGTGTAGCGCTCGATCGCCTCGCCGTGGAAGGGGGGCAGCAGCAGCTTGCGCTGGCGCATGTGGCGTGGGCCGACCGCGGTCAGGACCGAGCCGGTGCCGAGGATCGGCCGCAGCGGCGACTCGCCGGTCAGCGAGGGGGCCTGCTCAGGCTTGGCGGTGAAGAGCGAGCGCACGTGGTCGGGATGGCTGGTGACGACGGGCCCGCCGGGCATCGACGTGCGCATGCGGAAGACGTCGCCGAGGCGGCGGCGGGCGCCGAAGACGTACTCGATCTGGCGCTGGTTGAAGCGCAGCATCTGCGCGGCGCGCGGCAGCGGGACGACGGGCGGCTTGGCGAGCGCCGCGGCCTCGGCAGCCTCGATCGGGCCGGCCGGCGAAGGCGCCGCCTCGCCGACGAGCCCGGGGCCGAGGGGCTCCTCGGCGCGGTCGGCGGCCTCGGCGACGGTGCTGCTCACGAGGACAGTGTTACACAGATCGATGTCAACGTTTACGGCCTCGGGGTCGTAACGCGGTCACTCTCTACAGTCATACGAATGCAGCACGAGAGGCGCACCAAGATCATCGCTACGGTCGGGCCGGCAAGCTGGGGCGAAGACGTCCTGCCGCGCCTGATCGAGGCCGGTGCCGACGTTCTCCGCCTCAACTTCTCCCACGCCGACCGCGACCGGCACGCGCGCACGATCGAGGCGATCCGCGCCGCCGCCGCGAAGGCCGGGCGCGAGGTGGCGGTGCTCGGCGACCTGCCCGGACCGAAGCTGCGGATTGGCGAGCTGCGCGGCGACGTCGCCGAGCTGGAGACGGGAATGCACGTGAAGCTGACCCCCGAGCAGGTCGAGGGCGACGAGGAGACGATCCCGGTTGCCTGGTCGGGGGTCACCTCGCTGCGCGAGGACGAGCCGGTCTATCTGGCCGACGGCTCGATCCGCCTGCGGGTGCGCGGGGAGGAAGACGGCGGCGTCGACTGCGAGGTCGAGGTCGGCGGCACCCTCTCCTCGCACAAGGGGATGAACGTCCCCGGCCTGAGCACTCCGGCGGCCACCGACGGCGACCTCGGCTGGGTCGAGTTCGCGGTCGAGCACGGGGCCGACCTGCTCGCCGTCTCCTTCGTCTCCAGCGCCGCCGACCTCGAGCCGGTGAGCGAGCGGCTGCGCGGGCTCGGCTCCGACATCCCCCTGATCGCCAAGATCGAGAAGCAGCAGGCGGCCGAGAACGCCGAGGAGATCGTCGCGGCGGCGACCGGCGGGATCATGGTCGCCCGCGGCGACCTCGGGATCGAGCTGCCGCTGGCCGAGGTGCCGGTGGTGCAGAAGCGCCTGATCCGCGCCGCCGGCAAGCGCTCCAAGCCGACGATAACGGCGACCCAGATGCTGGCCTCGATGGTGACCGCGCGCCGGCCGACACGGGCCGAGGTGACCGACGTCGCCAACGCGATCTACGACGGCACCGACGCGGTGATGCTCTCCGAGGAGACCGCGGTCGGCCAGAACCCGGTCGAGGCGGTGCGGGTGATGGACCGGATCGCGCGTGCCACCGAGCCCGACCTGCCCTACGGCGAGTGGCTCTTCGGTCGCACCGACCAGGCGACGCAGGACGTCGCCGACTCGGTCGCCCAGGGGGCGGTCGGGGCGGTCTACCGGCTAGGCCTGGCGGCGCTGGTGGTGCCGACGACGAGCGGTCGCACGGCGCGCCTGGTCTCCGCCCACCGTCCCAAGGTGCCGGTGCTGGCGGTCTCGCCGCGGATCGAGACCGTGCGCCGCCTCGGCCTGCTCTTCGGCGTGACCGCGGTGCTGAGCGAGCACGAGGAGGACGTGCGCGGCCTGCTCCACGACTGCGCCAGGCTCGCGGGCGAGCACGGCATCGCCGCCTCGGGCGACCTGATCGCGATCACGGCCGGCCTGCCGGAGCAGGAGTTGGGGACGAACCTCTTCGAGGTCCACCGCGTGCCCTGAGGCACCCCAGTGCCGGCGCGCTACTGCGTCCTCGGTCGTCGAAAGGCGATTGCCTTCCGACTCCCTCCTCCTTGTCCCGCTTGGCCCTGGAACGCCTCAGGGCACGCGGACTTGAATATTGAAGTCGGCCGTTCCGAGCGAGCCCATCAGGCAGAGCCAGAGCGGCAGGTACATCTCGGCGCCGCGGGCGGCGGCGATCCCGCCCAGATCGACGATCTGCTCTGGCGCCCAGCCGAACTCCTGCAGCAGCTCACCGACGGCGGCCTTGGCGGCCTCGTCCTCGCCGCAGACGAAGACGTTGTGAGCGCCGGGCAGGCGGCCGGGCTCGGTCATCACCTGGTTGTTCATCGTGTTCAGCGCCTTGACGACCTTTGTCTCGGGGAAGGCGGCCTGGATGCGCTCGCCGAGGCTGTCGTCGTTGCAGACCGTGAGGGTCGGTGGCATCCCCTGCGAGAAGTCGAGCGGGTTGGCGACGTCGATCAGCACCTTGCCGGCGAGGTTCTCGGCGCCGGCCGCTGCGAACGCCTCCAGCGACGCCTCCCCGGAGGTGCAGTTGAAGACCAGCTCGGCGGCGGAGGCCGCCTCGGCGAAGGTCCCGCCGCGGGCACCTTCGCCGGCCTCCCGTACCCACCCCTGCAGCGCCTCGCTCTCGGCGGAGCGCGAGTCCATCGTCACCTCGTGCCCAAGCTCGACCAGCTTGCCGGCGATCCGCCGTCCTACCGCGCCTGTGCCCAGCACTCCGATCCTCATCAGGTCTCCTTTCGTCGGTCCTTCTATTGTCCCGTCCTGGAATGGACAGCGAGGGGACAGTCGTTCGCGTGGAGCGCGACGCCGCCGGCCTGGCGGTGCTGACGCTCGACAGCCCGCCGTTGAACCTCTTCGACAGCCGTATGTTCGAGGGCCTGCTGGCCGGGATCGCGGTGGTCGAGGCCGACCCGCCGCGGGCGCTGCTGATCCGCGCCGAGGGACGTGCCGTCTCCGGCGGCGTCAACGTCGCCGAGTTCGAGGGGCTGACGCCGGAGCGCGCGAGTGGGCTCTGGGACGAGTTGATCGGCGCCGTCGAGCGGGTCGAAGCGCTGCCGCTGCCGGTCGTCTTCGCCGCCCACGCGCTGACCCTGACCGCGGCCTTCGAGCTCGCGCTCGGTTGCGACCTGATCCTCGCCGCCCGCTCGGCCAAGTTCGGCCTGGTCGAGAAAGTGGTCGGGCTGACCCCGTCGATGGGCGGCACGCAGCGGCTCGCCGAGCGCGCCGGCAGCGGCCGGGCACGCGAGCTGGTCATCACCGGCGAGCTCTTCGGGGCCGAGGAGCTGGAGCGCTGGAACGTCGTCAACCGCGTCTTCGACGACGAGGGCTTCGATCAGCGGGCCCGCGCCTTCGCCGCCGAGTTGGCCGCCGGGCCGACCAAGGCACACGCGATGACCAAGCACGTCCTGCGCCGCTTTCGCGAGGGCGGCATCCCGGCCGCCGACGAGGCGATCCGCACCGAGGCGGGGGAGCTGTTCGCGACCGAGGACCTGCAGCGCGCGGTCAAGACCTTCCTCGAGTACGGCGGACCCGGGCATGCGACGTTCGAGGGCCGCTGAGCCTTCCGGTGCGCTTTATGCCACCTATTCGGACATAAAGCGCACCGGAACAGAATAAGGTTGCGGCGATGACCGACTTCGACGCGATCGCCCAGGGGATGACCCAGGCAGTGCCCTTCGCCGGTCACCTGAGTCTGGAGATCGCCAGCATCGCCGAGGGCGAGGCGACGGTGGTTCTACCCGAGCGCCCCGAGTTGACCAACCACGTCGGCTCCCAGCACGCCGGCGCCCTCTTCACCGTGGCTGAGACGGCCTCGGGAGCCGCCTTCGTCGGTGCCTTCGCCGAGCGGCTGGGCGACGTCACCCCGCTCGCCCGCGGCGCCGAGATCTCCTACGAGAAGATCGCCAAGGGCCCGATCGAGGCCCGAGCCAAGCTGGCCGTCCCGGCCGCCGAGGCCCTCTCCACCCTCGAGGCGGAGGGCAAGGTCGTCTTCCCCTGCGAGATAGAGCTGACCGACGCCTCCGGCCGGCGAGTAGCGGCCGCCACGGTCCAGTGGCACGTCCGGCTGAACCAGCCCGCCGAGCCCGAAGCGGCCTAACGAAGCCGCCAAGTCCCTAGAATCGCCCCCCCGGGCTCTCCCCCGGCAACCCGCGCCTGTAGCTCAGTTGGATAGAGCGTCGGTCTACGAAACCGAAGGTCACAGGTTCGAATCCTGTCAGGCGCGCTCTTCTAGGATCGCCGTGATGATTGGGGTCAACATCTCGCGCTTGTCCCGGCTGATTCTTATCTTCGCGACTCTGCTCGTTTGCGCCTGCGGCCTTGTTGTTTGGCCTTCGAGTGTGGCCGCCGAAGATGCAGGCAGGATCCCTTTGATTCTCGGGGGCGAATCGGTGAAGCCCGGAGAACTGCCCTCGCTTGTCTTCGTCGCCTACTTGATTCCCAATGGAAAAGAAGAAGCGA
>DASSMU010000179.1:0-8717 GCA_035701465.1 Solirubrobacterales bacterium | reverse complement strand
GGGCCAGCAGGTCGATCGCGGCCGAGCCGAGAAGCAGGAACCGGCCTGCCCCCCTCCCTTCTCGCCTACCCCGGTCGATCGTGCCGCGCAGCACTTCGAAGATGCCGGGAGCGCGGTGGATCTCGTCGAGGATGACCAGTTCCTCGGCGTGGTCGGCGAAGTAGAGCTCGGGCTCGGCCAGCCGCGCCCGGTCGGCCTCGGACTCGAGGTCTAGGTAGGTCGCCTCACGCCCTTCGGCCACCGCCAGAGCCAGCGTCGTCTTGCCCGTCTGCCGTGGGCCGGTCAACACCACCGCGGGCGAGTGCTCCAACAGCGTGGCGACCTCCGAGGCAATCCTCCGGTTAATCATCCATGTAATTCTATATTGCTTATTGAGAATTACAAGGATAAGAAGAAGATGCTATCATTGATATCACTGTGGCGCAGCTTCTCGTACGCGACATAGAGAACGAGGTGGTCCGCGAGTTGAAGATTCGCGCTGCCGGCAACGGCCGCTCCGCCGAGGAGGAGCACCGGGAGATTCTCCGTGGGGCGCTGCGCCGGCCCGGGCCGGCGGTCTCCTTGAAGGAGCTGCTGCTCGAGATTCCGGACGTCGGCGAGGACGGGGATTTCGAACGGCCCCCCGATCGCGGTCGCGCGGTTGAGCTTTGAGTTACCTGATCGATACGAACGTCATCTCCGAGCTGCGCAAGGACGATCGCGCGGATCCCGGTGTGGCTTCCTGGTTCGAGGGTCTGTCAGACGAGGAAATCTTCCTCAGCGTCCTCACGCTGGGTGAGATTCGCAGGGGCATCGAGAGCATCCGCCGCCGGGATCCCAAGGCGGCGGGGGCGCTGGAGAGTTGGCTGGGTCGAGTCTCCGAGGCGCATCGCGATCGCGTCCTCCCCATCGACCGATCGATCGCCGAGGAGTGGGGGCGGATGAACGTTCCCGACCCTCTCCCCGTCGTAGACGGACTGCTTGCCGCGACGGCAAAGGTGACGGGCTTGACCCTCGCCACGCGAAACGTCGGCGACATCGAGCACACCGGCGTGAAATTCGTCGACCCGTTTGCGACAGCGGTCTCGTAGACCACAGCGGCCCTTCCTCCAGTGCTCGTCGCACACCTCGGGCCAGTCGGGTTCGATGACCCCCGCCGCTGCGAAGCTGGCATCAACCCTTTACGCTACGGTAAAGGCCATGCCTCGCATCTCCAGCAAGCATCAGGTCACCCTGCCGGTCGAGAGTCTCGAGGCGGCCGGCCTGCGGCCCGGGGACGAGGTCGTGATCGAGGCCGAGGGGGCCGACCGCATCGTCGTCCACCGCGCCGCGCCCGACCTGGCGGGAGCGCTCGGCGTTTTCGATGGCCTCTACGAGCCCGGCTATCTCGAGCGGCTGCGCGCCGAAGAGCGTGCCTGACCGCTGCGTCCTCGACACCGACGTGGTGATCGCGGCGCTCGATCGCGCCGACGCCCACCACGCCGCGGCGGCCAGGGCCTTTGAGCACTGGGCCGGCGACGAGGTGGAGTTGCTGCTCTGCACGGTCAATTACGCCGAGGCGCTGGTTCGTCCCGCTGAGGACGAGCGCAGTCTGCGAGCTGCCGTCGATGCGATCGCCGGTCTCGGCATTCGCCTACTCGCGCCGGACGCCGCGCTCGCCCGCAACGCCGCGCGCCAGCGTAGCCGGGGGATCAGCCTCGCCGACGGCTTCGCTCTCGCCACCGCCGAGCGCTCCGGCGCGCATCTCGCATCCTTCGACAAGCGCGTGCGCCGCGCCCTCCGCCCGGCCGGCCTGCGCCTCTGTCCAGCGCTCCGCTGATCTGGACCTGATCGCCGAGCCACTTGAACCGCCTTCGCACGTCAGGTTGTCGGGCGCCGCCTCGAGCTCTCTTTTTGCAAACAAGTATGTCTGCAAGAGTTCACAAAGGTCGCTGATTTGCAGGTAAGACCTGGCTTCCTTGACACAGGGAACACCAGTGTCTACCCTGTGGCCACGTAACGAGAAACACCAGTGTCGGTCTAGAAGTCTTGATCGAACATCGGGAATCCACAGGGAAAACCGAGTCACCGAGGTGCCGCCGGAAGCGGCCCGGCAGGGGCTCGACGCACAAGGAGAGATACGTGAGACGACTTACCATCTTGCTCGCCGCGCTGGGAGCCTTGCTGCTCGTGCCGGCCGCGGCCGCCCAGGCCAAAGCGGGGCTGGGAACCACGACTGTCGAAATCGGCGGCGCCGGCAACGGCTCGGTCACCGGGAACGGCGGCAATTTGTTCCTCACCACAGAATTCGGCTCGCCGGCCTTCGAAACGAGCCCGCCGATCGAATGCGCCTACAAATCGCCCGGTCCCGCCACGGGCGTCTGTTCGGCCGAATCCGGCGAACTCTTCGAATTCGCAGAAGGCTCCTTCCTCGTCGCCCACGCGGCCAAAGGCTCCGAATTCGCCGGCTGGACGCTGGGTGCGGGAACGGTAAGAAGTGACATCAGGCTCTGCCGCGAAACCGCAGGGCCCGAGACCGCGGCAGAAGAAGGCTTCGAAGAAGAAAGCCCCGGCAGTCTCCAGGGCGGCCAGCCCTGCCAAGCGACTCCTGAAAACGAAGAATGGTTCCTCGAAAAACCGACCAACCTCAAAGTCGCCTTCCAACCCTGCGCCGAAGCCTCGATCGAAATCGGCTCGGGCATCCCTAGCTGCGAAGGTTTCACCGGCGGCCCCACCAACCGCGCCCTGCTGACCCTCACCAAGTCGGCCGGCGGCACAGGCGGCATCGGCTCGGTCACCTCCAAAGCCAAAGGCGTCAACTGCGCCTCGACCTGCAACGAAGCCGCAGCCTCCATGTACAAGAACACCCCGGTCGTGCTGACCGCCAAAGCATCGACGGGATCCACCTTCGTCAAATGGGAGAACGCCAAAGAAGGCGGGGCCTGCGACGGAAGCGCAAGCACCACCTGCACGGTGCCGATGGCAGAAGCCGAATCGGTGGAAGCCGTCTTCGGCGGCGTCTCCAAAGAAATCCTCAACCCGCAGGCTCTCACCCTGAGCAAGGGCGAAAGCTCAGGACAGGGCACGGTCAAAGCGACCGGCCTCACCTGCGAACTCGATTGCAGCTCCGAGACCGCCCTCTACCAGGGCCCGACCGGAGTGGGACCGAAAGCCAAACCGGGCAAAACCGTGGTCCTCAAAGCCCTCGCGGCCTACGGCTCCACGCTCAGCGGCTGGACCGGCTGCGAAAGCAACCCGACTCCCTCCGAATGCTCGGTGACGATGGAAGAAGCGGCTGAAGTCACGGCTGAATTCGCCGCCAAACCGACCGCCACCCTGACCGTCGACAAGCTCGGCACCGGCGTCGGCACGGTCACCTCCAAACCGAAAGCGATCAGCTGCGCCTCCACCTGCACCACCCAGGACGCGACTGTTCCCACCGGCGAAGCGGTGATCCTCAAAGAGAAGCCCGCCACCGGGATGACGTTCGAAGGCTGGACGGGTGCATGCGTCGGGGCCGGGGAAACCTGCACGGTCTCGCTTAGCGAAGCCGGCACGGTCCACGCCAAATTCGGCGGCTCCCCGAAACCGATCGCAAACGCCCAGGAACTGACCCTGACCAAGGCGGGATCGGGCTACGGCACGATCAAAGCCACCGGGCTGACCTGCGAAGTGCTCTGCACCTCGACGGTCTCCCTCTACCAGGGCCCGACCGGGGTCGGACCGAAAGCCAAACCGGGCAAAACCGTGATCCTCAAAGCGCTGGCGGCTCCGGGATCCAAACAGGTCGAATGGTCCGGTTGCCTCAGCGAACCGACCCCGACCGAATGCTCGGTCGTGATGGAAGAAGCAGAGGAAGTCACCGCCACCTTCGACGAAATCGAATAGGGGCGAACGACTGAACCACGAGTAACGAGAAGCAAGCCAAAGCCGCGGGGGCGCCAGGGGTCCCCGCGGCGGCGGCCAAACACACGACACACGGGACACGTTTGAGATGGGACAGACGAAGCGCGGGGACAGGGACGTGAGAGGGATCGGGGCGAGGGTTGGAGGAGCGACCCTCCTGCTCGCCCTCGTCCTCTGTGCCATGTTCCTCGCCGCACCCGCCGTGGCGAAAGAAGTCCGGGTTTCGCTCGGCACCTTCGGCTCGGCCGCCCAGCCCAGCTTCAACAACTCCCGCTCGATCGCCGTCGACCAGTCCACCCACGACCTCTACGTCGCTGGATTTGGCAAAAGCGAGCGCCAGACGGTGACGGTCAGCGCCACCGCGGGCAAATTCAAGCTCAAGTTCAAAGGCGAAACCACGGCCGAACTCGCCTTCAACGCGGGGTCCGGCTCGGTGCGGAGCGCCCTGCGCGCCTTGCCCTCGCTCGCCCCCGACAGCGTTGAAGTCACAGGCGGCCCCGGAGACGGGCCCGGCTCGAAACCCTACGTGATCTTGTTCCAGAGTCTCCTCGAAGGGACTGACGTCGAACAGCTCGAATGCCTGAACGGCGCCACGCCGCTCAGCGGCGGCAGCGGCTGCGCGGTGACGACCATCGAAAACGGAGCCCCCGCGACGCTCAGCCGCTGGAACGCCGACGGCACCCCCTCGGAATTCTCCGCCCTGGGCTCGAACGCGATCGACGGCGTCGGCCCCGGCGAAGACCAGGTCCCGACCAACCACCTTCAGCAGATCAACGGGGTGGCGGTGGACAACTCCGGCGGCGCCACCGACGGCGACGTCTACGTGGCGGAGGGGAGCTTCCACGAAGACAACAGCCCCGCCCTCCACGTGGTCTACGCTTTCGCCCCCAGCGGCAAATACCTGGGGCAGTTGACCGAATACGAGGAAGGGCCGACCGCGAGCGGGCCACTCAAGCCCCTGAACCCCCCCTGCGGGCTCGCAGTCGACGGCGCCGGCGACCTCTACGTCGGCGACAACACGATCAGTGGCGGCCTGGCTCATCTCACGATCCACAAGTACGACCCCACCGCCAACCCGCCGGCCAACGCCGACAACGTCGCCAACTTCGCCGCCGGCGCGCTCAACACGACCAGCTGCAGGCTCGCGGCCGGCGCCGGGCCGACCAACGGCTACATCTTCTCCCTCGGCACCACGGGAGAAGGCGGCGAGCCCGAAGTCCTCAAGCTCGACGCCGCGAGCGGCGCCAAGCAGTACGCGCTGGCGCTGAGCGCAAGCAAAAACCTGCAAGGGGCCACGGGAGTGATGGTCGACCCGGCGACCGGGCGCGTTCTCGCTAGCGTCAGTCTAGAACCTAGAGGAATCTACGAGTACGACGCCTCCGGCGCCGGCGCCCCCCTGCCGAGCGCCAGGCTGCCGCTTGCCCGTCCGCTTCTGGGGATGGCGCTCGACGGGGCCAGCGGCGATCTCTACCTCTCCAGCTCCGGCTCCTCCCACCTCGACGTCTACGGCCCGCTCGTGACCGTCCCCGACGTGACCATCGAAGCGGCGAGCGGGATCGGCCCGGATGCAGCGACCCTGCACGGGACAATAAGCGCCGCCGAAGGCCCCGAAGCCCACTGCCACTTCCAGTACCTGACCGAGGCGACCTACCAGGCACAGCTGAAAGCCGCCCAGGAAGCGAGCAAAGTCGAACCGAAGACCGACGCCGAAGTCGCCGACGCTGCCTTCGCCGGCGCCCAGAGCGCCTCCTGCTCCCCGGCGGGGCCGTTCACGGGGAGTGGCCTCAACGCGGTCAGCGCCAACCTCGAAGGCCTCGCCCACGAAACCGCCTACCGCTTCCGCCTTGTCGGCGTGAACGCCAACGGCCAAAACCCTAGTGAAGGCAACCCGCCCTTCTTCGAAACCTTCGGCAGGCCGAAGGTCAAAGGCGGCTCGGTCTCAGAAGCCACCACCACCAGCGCCAAGATCTCGGGCGAAGTCAACCCCGGCGGGCAGGCGACCAGCTTCGCGGTGCAATACGTAAGCGAAGCCGACTTCAAAGCCTCCGGCTACAACAACGCCCTAAGCGCTCCCGAGCCCGCCGAAGCGATCGGCTCCGGCGCGAGCTTCCTCGAAGTCTCCGCGCAGCTCGCGGGCCTCGCCCCCCACACCGCCTACCGCTTCCGGATCGCAGCCACCAACGCCGACGGCACGACGCTCGGCAAAGAAGGGACCTTCGCCAGCTTCGCCCCGCCCGAAGGCCTGCTCGACGGGCGCGCCCGTGAGCTGGTCAACCCGGCGGCAAGGCCGACGGGGGAGGTGTTCACGCAGGAAGCGGGGCCGCGAGGGGGCCTGGGCGGCTCCTGCAAGGTCTGCACCCCGGGCTGGAACAACCGAAAGGCGCCGATGCAAAGCTCCCCCGACGGCGACGCCGTCGCCTACGAGGGTGACCCCTTCCACACCGGCCTGGCTGCGGAGGCCAACTCCTACGTCTCCCGCCACGGCGAAGCTGGCTGGCAGACGGCGGCGCTGAGCGAACCGCAATTCGAAGCCCAGGACTTCAAAGGCTTCTCGCCCGACCTCTCCAAGGCGGTGATCGAGCAGGCCGAACCGCCGCTCACTCCAGAAGCGCCAGCCGGCTACGACGACCTGTACCTGCGCGAAGAAGGCGGCGGCCTGACGACCCTGATCAAGACCAAACCGCCCAGCCGCACGACGGGGACCACTGGCTCGAACCCCTTCCAGGTCGACTACGCCGGGGGGAACGCGGGAACGAAAGCGGTACCCGCGTTCAGCCACATCGTCTTCCAGGCAAACGACGCGCTGACCGAAGCGGCTGCGGGGATCGCCCCGAAAGCGCCGACGGTGAAAGCAGAAGAAACCGACCTCTACGAATGGTCGAACGGCCAGCTGCACTTGGTAAACGTCCTGCCCGGCAACGAAAAAGCCGCGCCGAACGCCGTGATCGGCTCCGGCCTGCTGCTGTCGAAAGGGGGGTCGGATAACTTCGACTTCGACCACGCGATCTCGGGCGACGGCAGCCGCGTCTTCTGGTCCGAAAGCTCCTCCGGGCAGGTCTACGTGCGCGTCGACAACAAAGAAACCCTCAAAGTCCCCGACCCCGGCAAGTTCCTCACCGCCACGCCCTCGGGCTCGAAGGCCCTGCTCTCAGACGGCAAGCTCTACGACCTCGAAAGCAAAACCCTCACTGACCTGACCGGTGGGGCGGGTGGCTTCGAAGGAATGGCAGGGGCGAGCGAGGACCTCTCGCGGGTTTACTTCGTCGACAGCAAAGCGCTGACGCCGCCCGAAGCGGAAAACGCAAACGAAGAACACGCGGAAGCCGGCAAATTCAACCTCTACCTCTCCGAAGAAGGGGCACTCGTCTTCATCGCCAAGCTGGCGGCGGCGGACGGCGAAACTGGGGATCAGGTGGGTGTTTGGCGGGCGGCGCCGGGCAATCGCCTCGCCCAGGTGACGGCCGATGGGCGCTATCTCGCCTTTGAGTCGACACAGTCGCTGAGCGGCTACGACAACCTGGTGCAGGGAACGAAAACCTGCCTCGGCAGCGGCACTGAGGGATCGCCGGTGTGCTATGAGGTCTTCCTCTACGACGCGCTCGGGGAAAGCCTCGTCTGCGCCTCTTGCAACCCCAGCGGCCAACGCCCGCGGGGGGGCTCGAACCTCTCGCTGATCGAAACCGCCTTCGAGTTCCTCCCCCAGCCGCGCAACCTGTCGCCCAAAGGCGAAGGACGACTCTTCTTCGAAAGCCGCGACACGCTCACCCCAGCCGACACCAACGGCCGTGTCCAGGACGTCTACGAGTACGAGCCGGAGGGAGTCGGCGGCTGCGCACGGGCCAAGGGCTGCCTCTCCTTGATCTCCTCGGGCAAAGGCCCCAAAGACTCCTGGTTCATCGACGCCTCGGCGACGGGCGACGACGCTTTCTTCGCCACCCACGACCAGCTCCTGCCCGCGGACCAAAACGACTTCATGGACCTCTACGACGCTCGCGCCGGGGGCGGGATCGAAGAACCGCCGCTGCCGACGCCCTGCGAAGGAGAGGGCTGCAAGGGGCCGGCACCGGTCACTCCCGAAGAGCCCGACGCGGGCAGCTCGACGCTGCAGGTGGAAGAACCGCCGCCGCCGAGGCCCTGCGCCAAAGGCAAGGTCAGGAGGCACGGCAAATGCCTGAAACGGCCGCGGCGCCATAGGCACGCACACCGCAAGCGGGGAGGCAACCGATGAAAGCGCGAAAGCGAACGATCGCCTGCATTGGCGTGACGGTGGCTCTCTGCATCCTTCTGCTCGCACCCGCAGCCCGGGCCGACTTCGGGATCGAATCGTTCTCGACCACGGCCCGAAACGAAGACGGCTCAGCCGACACCCTGGCCGGCTCACACCCCTACGAATACGAAGTCGCCTTCGCGATGAACCAGGACTCCGAAGGCAAGGTCGAAGGCACGCTCTCAGAACTCTTCGTCGACCTGCCGCCGGGCCTGGTCGGCGACACGACGGCGCTGCCGCGCTGCAGCAGGGCGGCCTTCGTCGTCGGCTTCGTCACCATCTGCCCCGGAGACACGCAGGTGGGCTACCTCGAAGTCGAATTCGACGGAGGCTCCATCGCCCCCACGGTCGCCCTCTACAACCTGACGCCCTCCCCCGGGGCGGCGGCGACGCTCGGCACCCACGTCGACATCCACAACGCGATCCAGGATGCATCGGTGAGGAGCGGCTCCGACTACGGGGTGACGGTGGCCGACACGACACTGCCGACGGTGATCGAACTGCAGCGGATCGTCGCCCACGTCTGGGGACTGCCGATGGCCCCGAGCCACGACAACCTGCGTTTCTGCATCCCTGAAGACCCCGA
>DASSMU010000178.1:0-5223 GCA_035701465.1 Solirubrobacterales bacterium | reverse complement strand
GTTTTCAGCTGGCGGGGTTGGCGCCTCGGGCTGAGTGTCCGGCGAACCGGTCCCGGTCGCCTTCTCCGGTCCGACGTCCTGCCAGCGGATGCCTCGTCCGCCGATGTCGGCGTCGGTGATGCCGGCGTAGAACGGGACGGCTTCGGCGAGGGCTGCGAAGGCGGAGGGCTGGGAGTCGACGCCGGTGTCGTGGCCCAGGGCCAGGGATAGCTCTGCAAGCACTCCCCAGTTCGGGCGGATGTCTCCCGGACGAGAGGCGCTTGGCCTCACGCGCTGGAGACGGCCGTCGGGGTGGGTGACCGTGCCGTCTTTCTCCGCGTGGGTCTCCAGGGGGAAGACGACGTCGGCCATTGCCGTGGTCGCGTTCTCGAACATGGAGAAGCAGACGACGTGATCCGCTTTCGCCAGCGCGTTCCTCCAAGCTTGGGTGTCCGGGAAGTCGCGCAGCGGGTCGACGCCGAAGAGCAGGATTGTCTTCAGCTCTCCCGACTCGAGCGCGACGCGGATCTCCTCGGTCGCCTTGCCATTGCTTGCTCCGTTTGGGCTCGTATGCGACCCAAAGGGAGCACGCGTCAGGCCCGGGCCGGCGTCTGGGAGGCAGCCGGCCTCTCGGAGGCCGCGGGCGTTGGTCAACTCTGGGACTTCGAGCAGGCCCGAGCCGTTCTTGCCGGCCAGGTCGAGGGCCGCGGTGACGTCGAGGAGGGCGGTGACGGCACCGTCTCCCTCGCGACCGATCCGGTCGCCCCAAACGACCACGATGCTCCCGGCCCCCCGCAGCGCCCCCGCCACCTCCTGGGGCCGACGGGCCGATACGTCGAGGTCACCTTGACTTATCGGCCCATCGGCCTCGAGGGCTGCGGCCAGCTCCGCGAGGAAGGGGCCGGCGTTGCCTGGGGCGTAGCGGGTGGCCGCGGTTGCGCCGCCGTCGAGGGTGGTTGGGCCCTCTGTCGCCACAGCCAGCTTGGCGCCGTTGCGGCGGATCGCCTTGCGGATGCGCAGGTCGAGGATGGGGCTGGCGTGGAGGGGATCGGTGCCGACGACGAGGATCGCGTCGGCGTCGTCTATGTCGCGGACCCTGGCGGTGATCTCGGGCTGGGCGAGGCGGACCAGCGCCTCCCGGGACGGCCCACGCGAGGGGCGGGAATCAATATTCGGTGAGCCGACCGCCTCGCGCATGATCCGCTGAATCAGGTACCCCTCCTCATTGGACGCATCGCCGACAATTGCCGCGCCGCCGTTCCCGCTGGCCGCTGCGAGGTTTGTCCCCACCCCAGTGTGGTCAACGCTCGCAGCGCGCAGCGCTTCGGCGGCTTTGGCGATGGCTTCGTCCCAGGTTGCCTCGGCACCGCCGCGGAGGCGGGGGGCGCGGATGCGCTCCTCGGCACCGAACATCTCGAAGCCGTAGCGGCCGCGGTCGCAGAGCCAGCCGTCGTCGACATCGGGGTTGTCGCGAGCCACCACCCGCTTCACCTGCTCGTCGCGGACGGTGAAGCTGACGTTGCACTGGCTCGGGCAGAGCGTGCAGACCGAGCCCGCCTGCTCGATGTCCCAGGGCCGGGCGCGGAAGCGGTAGGTGTAGCTGGTCAGCGCCCCGACCGGGCAGAGGTCGGTGATGTTGCCGTGGAAGGGCGCGACGTAGGGACGGTCGTCGAAGGTGCCGACGAAGGTGCGGTCTCCCCGCTCCAGCAGCTGCAGCTGCTCGTCCTCGGCGACCTCCTGGCTGAAGCGCACGCAGCGGTAGCAGAGGATGCAGCGCTCGCGGTCGATCGCGACCAGCGGCGAGAGCTCGATCGGCTTCTCGAAATGGCGCTTGTCGTCGGTCATCCGGCTCTTGCCCGGCCCCCAGCCCATCGAGATGTCCTGCAGCGGGCACTCGCCGCCCTTGTCGCAGACGGGGCAGTCGAGCGGGTGGTTGATAAGCAGGAACTCGACCACGGCGCTCTGCGCGTGCTTCACCTGGTCCGTCCGCGTGTGGACGACCATGCCGTCGCGGACCGGGGTCGAGCAGGAGGTCTGCAGCTTCGGAATCCCCTCGATCTCGACCAGGCACATGCGGCAGGCGCCGACCGGCTCGCCCAGCTTCGGCTCGTAACAGAAGACCGGGATCTCGACATCGCCCCGCTTGGCGGCGTCGTGCAGCATCTCGCCCTCGCTCGCGTTCACCTCGCGGCCGTCGATGATCAGCGTGATCTCTTTGCCGCTCACGCCCAGCCCCTGATGTCGCAGTTGTTGCCGCTATGCGAGGAGAAGTGCGACCGAATGTGTGGTGTCGGGCCGCAGGTCGGGGTCGGGTCGCAGTTCCCTTCGCTATGCGGCGGAAAGTGCGACCGCTGCTGGTGGGTCACGCTGCCACCGCCTCGGCATGGCCCGCTTCGGCGATCACGCGCTCGAACTCGGGGCGGAACTTGCGCACCATCGCCCCCACCGGCATCGCCATCGAGTCGCCGAGCACGCAGAGGCAGTGGCCGATGATGTTCTCCTGGACCGAGGCGACGATGTCGAGGTCCATCGGGGTCGCCTCGCCGCGCACCACCCTTTCCAGCATCTTCACCGTCCAGTTCGTCCCCTCGCGGCAGGGGGTGCACTTGCCGCAGGACTCGTGGTGGTAGAAGCGTGCCGTGCGCAGGGCCATGTGCGGGATCGAGACGCTGTCGTCGGCGACGATCACCGAGCCGGAGCCGAGCATCGAGCCGGCCTCCGCCATCGCCTCGAAGCTGTAGGGGAGGTCGAGGCCCTCCTCGGCGGTGAGGACCGGGGAGGAGGAGCCGCCGGGATAGAAGGCCTTCACCTCGCGGCCCTCGGCCGGGCCGCCGGCGAGGCCGTAGATCAGCTCGCGCGTCGGGATCCCCAGCTCGACCTCGTAGTTGCCGGGACGCTGCACGCAGCCGGAGACCGAGACGACCTTCGTGCCCGGCGATTGCTCCGTGCCGAAGCCTTTGAACCACTCCGCCCCATGGGCGACGATGTGCGGCACGTTGGAGAGCGTCTCGACGTTGTTGATCAGGGTCGGTCCGCCGTAGAGGCCCTGCACGGCCGGGAAGGGTGGCTTCAGCCGCGGGTTGCCGCGCTTGCCCTCGAGCGCGTCGAGCAGTGCCGTCTCCTCTCCGCAGATGTAGGCGCCGGCGCCGCGGTGGACGACCAGCTCCAGGTTGCGCCGGGTGCCGAGGATGTCGGTGCCCAGGTAACCGGCCTCATAGGCTTCGGCGACAGCGGCGTCGAGGACGTCGGCCTGCGAGTCGTACTCACCGCGGATGAAGACGAAGGCGTGGCCGATGCCGGCGGCGAGGGCGGCGATCGCGATCCCCTCGATCAGCTGGTGCGGGTTGCGCTGCATCAGCTCGCGGTCCTTGAAGGCGCCCGGCTCGGACTCGTCGGCGTTGCAGCAGAGGTACTTGTCGACGCTGCCGCCGCGTGGCAGGAAGGAGGCCTTCTTGCCCATCGAGAAGCCGGCGCCGCCGCGCCCGCGCAGGCCGGAGTCTTCGAGCTCCTGCAGCACCTCGTCGGCCTCCAGCTCGCGGTAGGCCTTCTCCAGGGTCGCGTAGCCGCCGTAGCCCTTGTAGCCGGCGAGCGTGCGCAGCGCCGGGTCTTCGGCGTTCTTCAAGAGCATCCGCGTCTCAGGCATCGGGCCCTCCCGGCAACGGCCGCTTCTCCAGCGCCTTCTCCGGCAGCACCTCGGCACCAGCACGCAGCTGCTCGATCGCGGTCCCGGCCTCGGCCGCCTCCAGCGGCCCGAAGTAGCGCTCGTCGATCGAAGCCATCGGCGCGATGTCGCAGGCCCCCAGGCACTCGAACCCGGTGACGAAGAAGTCGGGGTCCTCGCCGGCCGCTGCCCGGAAAGCCTCCAGCAACTCGTCCCCACCCCGCATCCAACACGAGATATTGGTGCACACAGCCACCTTGTGAGTCCCAACCGGATCCGTATGCAACAGGTCGTAGAAGCTCGCCACAGACTCCAAGTAAGCGGGCGTAACCCGCATAACCGCAGCAGCCTGCCGAATCCCCTCCGGCGTGCACCAGCCATAAAGCCGCTGCACAGCCCAAAGCGCCGGAATCGAAGCCGATTTCCGATCCGGGTAGCGCGACATCAGTTCTTCGATCCGCTTGCGCAGCTCGTCCGGGCAGTCGACCTCATGAAGCTCAGGAACCCGCTCCGGAGCTCGATCCGGCACGCGTCCTTCAGTAAGCGCCTGATCCACCGGAAGCTCAGCCACAGCGCACCTCCAGCGGGTGGCGCCGTAGGGGGAACCGCCCCTGAGGACGCTTTAGCGACCGGAAGGGGCGGTGGGTCCCCTGCGGCGACAGGACCCGCTGGCCGGTTCGCATGGTCCCGACCCTCACCGGTCGACCCCACCCAAGATCGGGTCGAGCATGCCGAGGCTGCAGATCATGTCGGCGATGTAGCTGCCGGTCGACATGTCCTTGAAGGCCTGCAGGTTGACGAAGGAGGGGTCGCGGAAGTGGACGCGGGCCGGCTTCGCCGAGCCGTCCGCCAGCACGAAGCAGCCGAGCTCGCCACGGGGGCTCTCGATCGCGTAATACAGCTCTCCCGGTCCCACCCGGTAGCCCTCGGTGACCAGCTTGAAGTGGTGGATCAGCGACTCCAGAGAGGTAGAGAGCTCCGAGCGCGGCGGCAGCACGTACTTGCGGTCGTCGGCGATGAAGGGGCCCTCCGGCAGGGCGTCGAGCGCCTGCTCGATGATCCGCGTCGACTCGACCATCTCCGCCACCCGCACCCGGTAGCGGTCGTAGTTGTCGCCGACCGTGCCGACCGGGATCTTGAAGTCCATCTGCGGGTAGGCGAGGTAGTCGAAGGCCTTGCGCAGGTCCCAGGGCTCGCCGGCGGCGCGCAGCAGCGGCCCGGTCACGCCCAGTTCCAGCAGCCGCTCGCGCGGGACGATCCCGGTCCCCTTGGTGCGGGAGAGGAAGACCTCGTTGCGGTCGAGCAGGGCCTGGTATTGGCCAACGCGCACCGGCATGTCGGCGATGAAGGAGCGCAGCTTCGCCTCGAAGCCGCGCGGGATGTCCTCGATCACGCCGCCGACCTGGAAGTAGCGGGTGTGCATCCGCTGCCCGGTCGCCATCTCGAAGAGGTCGAGGATCTTGTCGCGCTCGCGGAAGCAGTACCAGAGCATCGAGATCGCGCCGAGGTCGAGCGCGGTGGTGCCGAGCCAGACCAGGTGCGAGTGGATCCGGTTGAGCTCGAGGAAGAGCGTGCGCAGGTAC
>DASSMU010000177.1:0-4086 GCA_035701465.1 Solirubrobacterales bacterium | reverse complement strand
CGGGACGAAATCCGGAACATAGTTCCGGATTTCGTCCCGTCGGCGGGGAGCTGGGGCCTTGACGCGGGCCGATGTTTGCGCGGGGATCCTCTGGGCGGGGGCTACCGCCTACGCGTTGTTCGGCGGAGCCGACTTCGGCGGAGGGTTCTGGGACCTGGTCGCCGGCGGCGCGGAGAGGGGGGAGCGGCCTCGGGCGTTGATCCAGCGCTCGCTCACCCCGGTCTGGGAGGCCAACCACGTCTGGCTGATCTTCATCCTCGTCGTCCTCTGGACCGCCTTCCCACCCGCCTTCAGCGCGGTGATGACGACCCTCTACGTGCCGATCGCCCTGGCCGCGATCGGGATCGTCCTGCGCGGCTCGGGCTTTGCCTTCCGCAAGTCGATCGAGGGCCTCTCGAGGCGCCGTGCCGCCGGCGCCACCTTCGCGATCTCCTCGCTGCTGACGCCCTTCTTCATGGGCGCCGTGGTCGGCGCGATCGCTGCCGGCAACGTCCCGGCGGGCGGCGACGGCGCCCCGTTTTCCAGCTGGCTGCAGCCGCTGCCATTGCTGACCGGGGCGATGTTCGTCGCCAGCGGCGCCTACCTCGCCGCCGTCTTCCTGATCGGCGACGCGCGCCGCGCCGGCGACGAGGAGCTGGAGCGCTACTTCGCCCGCCGTGCCCTCGCCACCGCGGCGGTCGCCGGCATCGCCGCCGCCTTCGGCTTGGTCGAGCTGCACGCCGAATCGCGCTATGTCTTCGACCGCCTCACCCACGAGGGCCTGCCGCTGGTCGTCATCTCGGCCCTGTGTGGCATCGGCGTGCTCGTCGCCCTTCTTTCCTCCGCCCGGCGTCCTGCTGCCTCCTCGTCCCGCCTGCTGCGCCCGCTGGCCGCCGGCGCCGTGGTCGCGGTGATCTGGGGCTGGGGCGTGGCCCAGTTCCCCTACCTGCTGCCGACCTCGCTGAAGATCTCCGAAGCGGCCGCCCCGCCCGACACCCTCGCCACCGTGGTCGTCGTCTTCATCGCCGCCGCGATCCTCGTCCTCCCGGCCCTCGGCCTGCTCTACTGGCTCAGCCAGAAGGAGCTGCTCGGTGAGTGAGAAGTGCCGGCCGCCGGCCGACCTAGACTCCGATTGGATGATCGATGAGCGCTCAGCAGCCGAGCCGGAAGTCGTCGACGGGGCCGCCTGGATCTACCTGATCTCACCCGCGGCGGGTCGTTTGGCCGGGGGCTCCGTTCACGAGCGTGTCGTGGAGGTTTGCGAGAAGGGTGGATGGCCGACTGTCGGGTGGCCCAGCGAAGATCCGGATCGCCACCGCGATCCGGGGGACCTCTTCGAAGACGTTCGACACGCGGTTGAGCACGCTGATTGCGTGATCGCATTGCTTGGCGATCTCGACGAGACCGCGGATGCGGAGCTTGCTCTGGCGTACAGCCACCGTCGCCCGATAATCGGCCTGCGATCCGCTCGGAAAGGCTCGATTGCCTCTGAGGTTCAGGCGATGCTGGAGGGTTACGAGCGCGCGCGAGTGATCTCCTGTGGGGATTCCGAGGAGTGCGGCAGCCGGCTGCACGCGGTGCTCTCCGACCCTGATTTTGGCGCGACCATTCGCCAGGCGGTTGGCGAACGGGCGGCCGCCCCATAGGCTGGCAACCGATGCGACTCTTCACCATCGGCCACTCGAACCACTCTGCCGACTGCTTTCAGCGGCTGCTGTCCGACAATGGCATCGAGGTACTGGTGGACGTTCGATCCTGGCCTCACTCGCGTTACGTGGAGTGGGTTGATCGATCGCGGATCGCAGACGTCGCCAAGGCGGCCGGCGCCCAGTACCTGTTCCTCGGCAAGGAGCTGGGTGGACGCCCGGAATCTGCCGAGTTCTATGACGCGACGGGGCATGTTCTCTACGGAGAGGTTGCGAAGAGCGTCGAGTTCCGTGCCGGGATCGAGAGGTTGCGCCGGGGGGCAGGGCGCTACCGGGTCGCGGTCATGTGCAGCGAGGAGAATCCGGCCACCTGCCATCGTCGCCTACTCGTCGCCAAGGTTCTGCTCGAGGAGGGTCTGACGATCGGCCATATCCGGGGCGACGGCCGCTGCGAAGTGGAGTCGGAGCCGATAACCCTTTCGGAGGGGTCGCTTTTCGACGACGAGGAGAGCCTATGGAGATCTTCACTATCGGTTTCACGCAGACAACCGCCAAAGATTTCTTCGGCCGCCTGAAAGCGCACCGGATCGAGCGGCTGCTCGACGTTCGGCTCAACAACAGGTCGCAGCTGGCCGGCTTCGCCAAGCGGGATGACCTTGCCTATTTTCTGCGTGAGCTGGTGGACGCCGATTACGAGCACTCTCCGCTGCTGGCCCCGAGCCAAGAGATCCTCGATGCTTACAAGAAGCGGAAGAGCATCTCCTGGCCGGAATACGAGGAGCGCTTTCTGGCGCTGATGCGCGACCGCCGAATCGAGCATGAGCTCGACCCCGCCGAGTTCGAGGCGCGGACGGTCCTGCTCTGCAGCGAGGCCACCCCCGAGAACTGCCATCGCAGGCTCGTGGTCGAGTACCTCTCCAGCCACTGGCCCGCCCTGACTGCGATGCACCTGTAGGGCGCGGCATGCCGACGGACGAGCTGCTGGTTCTCGCGTGCTCGAAGAAGTGGGGCGGTCGATGCGTGGCTGGGATCTCGAAGCGAACCGGAGGTTGGCTGAGGCCGGTATCCCGCAGGCCCCACAGAGAGCTTGCCTCCGGTCACTACCGGGTCAACGGACGTGACATCGAGCCCCTCGACATCGCTCGAATCGAGTACGGCGACAACTTGGACGATCCTTCGCAGCCCGAGAACGTCGAGGTGGGTGCCGGGCGATGGCAGGTGACCGGGAGGGTCGATCCAGCCGATGCGGCCCGGGTTCTCTCCTCTCACCTCGTCGAGGGCCCCGTCCTTCTCGGCAACCGCGGTGCGGCGGTGCCGGAGGAGGAGGCGATGGGGGGATGGAGGCGTCGCTGGCGTTGGTGCGACCCCGGAGTACGGAGTTCTGCCTGGAGCAACCGTGGCCCGGCGCCAGTCGTCCTCGGCCGCGAGTCGGTTTCGAGCTCGGCAGCCAGCACTACAACCTGGCGCTCACCGACTACCTGGTGGCGCCGAGGCTGGTTGCGGCCGGTATCGGCACCCACGGGCTCGAGGATCTAGGCCTGCGTGCCGACACCGATGTGCTCTTGACTGTGAGCCTTGCCGAACCTCAAGACGGGTGGTGCACGAAGTTGGTGGCGGCAGTCCTGCTCCTGCCGGAGGAGCGATGACCATGCCTGCGCGCGACACGTCCATCCGCGCCGTGCTCTTCGACATCGACGGGACGCTCCTGGTCACCGGCGGCGCCGGCGCGGTTGCCTGGCAGCGCGCCTTCGAGGAGCTGCACGGGGTAGAGGCCGACATCGCCGAGCACACCGACGCCGGCATGACCGACCCCGAGATCGCGGCGATCGTCTTCCGCGAGGTGATCGGCCGCGAGGGCACGCAGGAAGAGCGCTCGAAAGCGATCGGCTGCTACCTCAAGCACCTGCCCGACGCCGTCGCGGAGTCCGCGGGTTATCGCGTTATGCCCGGGATCGAGAATCTCCTGGAGCGACTGATCGACGACGGCCTCCTCCTCGGCCTCGTCACCGGCAACATCGAGGCGGCCGCTCACATCAAGCTTTCCCGCGGCCGGCTCAACCGCTTCTTCAGCTTCGGCGGCTACGGCTCCGACTCCGCCGACCGCACCGAGGTAACCAAGACGGCCCTGCAACGCGGCGCCCTGATCTCCGGTGGCACCCTGCAGGGTGGCGCTTGCATCGCCGTGGGCGACACTCCCCGCGACGTAAAGGCCGGTCATGGCGCCGGGATCAAAGTGGTCGGAGTAGCTACTGGCAGCTACGAACTCGATCAACTCAAACAAGCCGGCGCTGATTGGGCGATTACACAGGTCTCCGATGGCTTCCCGGCGTAGAGACCATCCCGGCAGGGGTTCCGCTTAACTTTTTGGGTCTTGCGAAATAACCGGGGAATGAGACCCGGATAGAAGACATCCGCTGCCCTCAGAAGGCTCTGCGTGGTTCTAAAACGCGGAGTCAGGAGG
>DASSMU010000176.1:0-10973 GCA_035701465.1 Solirubrobacterales bacterium | reverse complement strand
GGTGCCGGCCCGGGGCGGTCCTGGGTGTCCTGTTCGTGGCGCTTGCCCTGGCAGCGCCCACGGGGGCGGCGGCCAAGCTGCCCAGTATCGAGGCCCGGGCCTGGACGTTGGTCGACGCGCGGACCGGCGAGACGCTGGTCTCCCATGCGGTTTCACACAAGCTGCCGATCGCCAGCACGACCAAGTTGATGACGGCCTACGTCGTCCTGCACGAGTTGCCGCTCGACCGAATCGTGCGTGCTGCTCCGTATCACCCCGAATACGGGGAGTCGCTGTTGGGCCTTCGCCCGGGGCAGCGGATCAGCGTGCGCGACCTCCTCTACGGGTTGATCCTGCGCAGCGGCAACGACGCCGCCTACGACCTCGCCCGGGCGGCCGCCGGTTCCGAGCCCCGCTTCGTCGCGCAGATGAACCGCTACGCGGCGGCGCTCGGCCTCGCCGACACCCACTACGCCAACCCGATCGGCCTCGACCAGCGCGGCAACCACTCCAGCGCCCGCGACCTGGCGACGCTGACGCGGCGCCTGCTGGCGATCCCCGCCTTTGCCCGGATCGCCGATTCCCGCAGCGCCGTCCTGCGCAGCGTCAGGCCCCGCCGCAGGATCGAGTCGATCAACGAGCTGCTGCAGATGGCGCCCTGGGTGACCGGGGTCAAGACCGGTCACACATTCGGCGCCCTCTACGTCCTGGTTGGGTCCGGACGCCGCGGGGGTGTCGAGCTGATCTCCGTCGCGATCGGCGCGCCGACGGACGAAGACCGCTTTCGCGACAACCTCGACCTGCTCGAGTACGGCTTCTCGCAATACCGCCGGCGCGTCCCGGTGCGGGCCGGCCGGGTCCTTGCCGAACCGCCGATCCGCTACTCCGGCGGCACGCTGCCCCTGCGCGCCGCACGCACCGTCGCGGTCGGCTTGCGACGGGATCAGCACTTGAGCGTCACCGTGCGTGCGCCGGGGGAAGTCGAGGGTCCGATCCGGCGTGACGCTGCGCTGGGCACGGCGAGTGTCTACGTCGACGGGCGGCGAACGGCCACCGTGGCCCTCCGGGCCGGGCGCGCCGTGTCCGAGGCGAGCGCCCTCTACCGGGCGCGGAACTTCGCCGAAGAGAACCTGATCTGGCTTGCGCTGGCGCTGTCCGCGATACTGATCGCGGGAGTATTCCTCTTCAGGCGCCTATTCCGATGATCCTGACCGTCACCCTCAACGCAGCGATCGACCGTACGGTCGCAGTCCCGAACTTCCGCCTCGGCCACCGCCATCGCGCGGTCGAGAGCCGCACGGTCGCGGGCGGGAAGGGGATCAACGTCGCCCGCGCGCTCAACCGTCTGGGACGGCCGGTGATAGCCACCGGCTTTGCCGGCGGGCCGACCGGCCTCAGGGTGCTGGAGCAGCTGCGTGAGGAAGCGGTGTTGACGGACTTCACCCGGATCGCCGGCGAGACGCGGATCAACATGGCCGTGATCGACCCCACCTCCGGCGAGCAGACCGAGATCAACGAGCGCGGCCCCGCGGTCAGCCCGGAGGAGGTCGAGACCTTCGTCGCAAGGCTCGGCTACCTCGCCGACGGGGCCAAGCTCTGCGTGATCGCCGGCACCCTGCCCCCGGGCGCGGGCCCCGACCTGTACGCGCGCCTGGTCAAGGACCTGGGCGAGCGCGGCGTCCCGGTCGTGCTCGACGCCGAGGGCGAGGCGATGCTCGGCGGGCTGCGCGCCGGCGCCGCGATCGTCACCCCGAACGAGCGCGAGGCCGAGGAGCTGGTCGGCCAGGAGTTCTCCGATCGCCACGACCTCGTCCACGGGCTCTCCGAGCTGATCCGGCTCGGCGCCGGCGAGGCGGCGATCACCCGGCCCGAGGGCTGCGTCGCCGCGCTCGGCGAGGGCTCCGATCGCCGCTTTCTGGAGGTCCGGACGGAGCCGCTCGACGCGGTGTCGACGGTCGGCTCCGGCGATGCCTTCGTGGCCGGCTACGTCGCCGCCCGCTACGACGGCCGACCCGGCGACGAGTGCCTTGCCTACGGTGTCGCCTGCGGCGCCGAGTCGACCCAGCACTTCGGCGCCGGCATGGTCGACCGCAACCAGGTCGAGCGCCTCCTCGGCGAGGTCCATGTCCAGGATTTGGAGGTCCCCGCGGAAGTGTAGGCTGGGTCCTCAACGCCACCCTGGAGGACTAATTGGAGATCGACATCGGTCGAGGCAAGAAGGGGCGGCGCGCTTACGGATTCGACGACATCGCGATCGTCCCGTCGCGCCGCACCCGCGATCCCGACGACATTGACATCAGCTGGACGCTCGGCCCCTACCGCTTCGAGCTGCCGCTCGTCGCCTCGGCGATGGACGGAGTGGTGAGCCCCGATACCGCGGTGCTCGTCCACGAGCTCGGCGGCCTCGGCGTGCTCAACCTGGAGGGGATCTGGGCCCGCTTCGAGAACGCCGAGGAGCGCCTCGAGCAGATCGCCGCGGCGCCCAAGCACGAAGCGACCAGGCTGATGCAGGAGATCTACACCGAGCCGGTCAAGCCTGAGCTGATCGGCCAGCGGATCGCGGAGATCAAGGAGCGCGGCGCGGTCGCCTGCGGCTCACTTACGCCGCAGAAGGTCCGCGACCACTACGAGATCGCGGTCGAGGCCGGCATCGACATCCTCGTCATCCAGGGCACGGTGATCTCGGCCGAACACGTTTCTACCACGGTCGAGCCGCTCAACCTGAAGGAGTTCATCGCCGAGGTGCCGGTGCCGACGGTGGTCGGCGGTTGCGCCTCCTACTCGACCGGCCTGCACCTGATGCGGACCGGCGCGGTCGGCGTCCTGGTCGGGGTTGGCCCAGGTGCCGCCTGCACGACCCGCGGTGTGCTCGGCGTCGGGGTGCCGCAGGCTACGGCGATCGCCGACGTCGCGGCGGCCCGTTCCCAGCACATGCTCGAGACCGGCGAGTACGTCAACGTGATCGCCGACGGCGGCATGCGCACCGGCGGCGACGTCTCCAAGGCGATCGCCTGCGGGGCGGACTCGGTGATGGTCGGCTCTCCCTTGGCCCGTGCCAAGGAGGCGCCTGGCCGCGGCTTCCACTGGGGGATGGCGACCTTTCACCCCTCGCTGCCGCGTGGCACCCGGGTCTCGACCCGCCAGGACGGCACGATGGAGGAGATCCTGCTCGGGCCGGCCCAGGAGAACGACGGCACCTTCAACCTGATGGGCGCGTTGAAAACCTCGATGGCAACCTGCGGTTACGAGGACATCCGCTCCTTCCAGCGGGCCGAGGTGATGGTCGCTCCGGCGTTGATGAGTGAGGGGAAGAAGCTCCAGAACGAGCAGGCTGTCGGCATGGGGTCGAACGGGCGGGCGGCTGTTTCGGCAGGGGTGGCGGTCTCAGATGACTGACGCGGTCGGGCCGGCGGGTCCTGTCACGGATTTGGAACCACCACCCGCTGCGGGGGCGGCTGCGCCGCCTCCTCGGGGTGGTCCCCCAAATCCGTGCCACCCTCCGGCAGGATCGTGAGTGAGGCTGCGCTCGAGTCCGAGCCGGGAGGGCCTCCCGGAGAGATGCCCGCTGACGCGCATGCGGTGGAGGAGGTATTGGTCCTCGATTTCGGGGGGCAGTACTCGCAGCTGATCGCGAGGCGGATTCGGGAGTGCGGCGTGTTTGCGGAGCTGCTGCCGTCTTCGACGTCCATCGACGCCATTCGGGAGCGGGCTCCCAAGGGGCTGGTGCTTTCGGGAGGGCCCGCTTCTGTCTATGAGGAGGGGGCGCCGGTGTTTCCTACCGAGCTGCTCGATCTGGAGATCCCGATGCTGGGGATCTGTTACGGGATGCAGGCGATGGTCCAGGCGTTGGGGGGACGGGTCGAGGCTGCCGAGGCGGGGGAGTTCGGGCGGACCGACCTCACCCTGCGTGACGGGGGTGGGCGGTTGCTCGGCGGGATGCCGGAGGGGCAGCACTGCTGGATGAGCCATCGTGACGCGGTCTTCGAGCCACCGGAGGGGTTCACGGCGCTGGCGTCCAGCCCCGGCTCGCCCGTGGCGGCGTGCGAGTACCCCGACCGGGGGCTGTACGGGATCCAGTTCCATCCCGAGGTCGTCCACACCCCTTACGGGACCGAGATCCTGACGCGGTTCCTGCGCGATGTCGCCGGCTGCGAGCAGCAGTGGTCGCCGCAATCGGTGATCGAAGAGCAGGTGGCGAAGATCCGAACCCAGGTGGGGGAGGGGCGAGTGATCTGCGGCCTCTCCGGCGGCGTCGACTCCTCGGTCGCGGCGCTGCTCGTCCACCGGGCGATCGGCGAGCAGCTGACCTGCGTCTTCGTCGACCACGGCCTGATGCGGCTGAACGAGGCCGAGCAGGTCGTCGCCGCCTTCGAGCAGTTTGGCATCCCCCTCGTCCATGTCGAAGCCGAGCAGCGCTTCCTCGACAAGCTGGCCGGGCACGACGAGCCCGAGCGCAAGCGCAAGATCATCGGCGAGGAGTTCATCCGCGTCTTCGAGGAGGAGGCGGCGAAGCTCGAGGACGCTTCCTACCTCGTCCAGGGAACGCTCTACTCCGATGTGATCGAGTCCGGCGGCAGCGATGGGGCGGCGACGATCAAGTCGCACCACAACGTCGGTGGGCTGCCCGAGGACCTCGAGTTCGAGCTGGTCGAGCCGCTGCGGATGCTGTTCAAGGACGAGGTCCGCGCGGTCGGCGCCGAGCTGGGTTTGCCCGAGCGGATGGTCTGGCGCCAGCCGTTCCCGGGGCCGGGCCTGGCGATTCGCATCGTCGGCGGCGAGGTGAACAAGGAGCGCCTCGACATCCTTCGTGCGGCCGACGCGATCCTGCAGGAGGAGATCCGCGCCGCCGACCTCTACCGCCAGCTCTGGCAGTCCTTCTGCGTGCTGCCGGTTGTGCGCTCGGTAGGAGTGCAAGGAGACGGTCGCACCTACGCCTACCCGATCGTGATCCGCGCCGTCACCTCCGACGACGCGATGACCGCCGATTGGGCCAGGCTTCCCTATGACCTTCTGGAGCGGGTCTCGAACCGGATCATCAACGAGATAACCGATGTGAACCGCGTGGCGCTCGATATTTCTTCGAAGCCCCCGGCAACGATCGAGTGGGAGTAGCCCTGGGCGGTGGGGCCTGTCCCGGCAGGGGTTCCGCTTAACTTTTTCGGTGTGACGGGGTTGGGCTGGCGCCCGCAGCGGCCGACGAAAAAGTACAAGACGCTCCACCCCTGCCGGGATGGGGCTCTGAGCAAGGACAAGTCCCGCTGACTCAATGCCGTTTGCCCTCTCAATCTCGATTCTCGGCCTAGTGCAGGCAGTGCTTGTGGCGCTGCCTGCGGCGCGGCCCCGGCCCGGCTGGCTTGCCGGGTTCGGGAGTCGTTGGTGGGCGCTGATACCCGCTCTCTCGATCGTCGTCGTGATCGGGGTCGTCAACTTCTACGCGGACTCCGCGACGGCCCTTACCTATCTGGCTCTTGTTGCGGTACCGCCTCTGGCGGCCGCGGCACTCGGATGGCTGGTGCACGGGGCGCGCCCGGGCTGGGCGTTGGCCGCGATCCCGCTTTTCGTCCTCGCCTGGGCGGCGAAGGGCTCGCTGGTCGGAGAGACCGCCGCGCTGGCGCTCTCCGGCCTCGCCTGCATCGTCTTGGGCTGGCTGCTGGTCTCGGTCGTCCCTGCCTACTGGCTGCGCCTCGGTGTCTACGCGATGGCGGCGATCGACACCTGGTTCGTCACCGCAGACCTGCTCCAGGGCCCCAACGCCGTCCTCACCACTGCCACCCCGGGAGCTGGCCTACCCCGCCTACAGGCAGTCCACTTTGGCTCGGCCCAAATGGGCTTCGGCGACCTCTTCATAGCGGCAGTAGTGGGCTGCCTTCTCGCAAACTCCGCCGACGGGTCGAAGATACGCCTATATGGCGTGAAATCGGCCCATCGGCAGTGGGTCGGGGCCGGGTTGGTGGGTGGGTTGGCGCTCGGGTTCGACCTGCTGTTCTTCGCGGTCGACACGTTGCCGGCGACTGTGCCGGTTGCAGTGGCCTTGGCGCTTATGACCTGTCGAAGCTCGACGAAGGCTCGGACCCGGTAGGGGTGGAGCGTCTTGTACTTTTTCGTCGACCGCACCGAGGCGCCAAGCCAAATCCCGTCACACCGAAAAAGTTAAGCGGAACCCCTACCGGGTCCGAGCCGGCCCTCAGCTGTAGCGGTCCCACTTTTCGAGGTAGGGCAGCGGGTCTATAGGGCTGCCTCCCTGGTACCAGCCGGGGGCGGTCCAGATCTCGAAGTGGAGGTGGCAGGCGGTCGCGTCGCCGGTCTCGCCCACCACGCCGATCGGCTGGCCGGTGCGGACCGGGTCGCCCGTCTGCAGCGGCGACGGTTCGGCCAGGTGGGCGTACATGAAGTCGTTGCCGGTGCCCTTGCCGTCGATCACGACGTAGTTGCCGGCGTTGCCCTCGTATCCGGAGTACTGGACGGTGCCGCCGCGGGCGGCGACCAGCGGCGTTCCGCAGGCGGCCATCACGTCCTGGCCCTGGTGAGTGTGGCCGGAGCGGGCTGCGCCGAAGCGGCCCTCGGGACCACCAAAGTCGTGTGTGCCGAGCACCGGGAAGGAGTAGCCGAAGAAGCTGAAGCTGAGGTCGATCGCTTCCGAGGCGCTGGACGGCCTTGCCGCGGCCGTCCCCGCCTGCGAGGAGACCTGGAAGCTGTAGTGGCCGTTGGCTGCCGGGCGGCCTTCGTTCGTGGTCCCGTCCCAGCGGATCCGGACTTCGGATTTGGGCGCGACGTCGTTGCGGAAGAAGGTGCGAACGCTTTCCCCGGCGACGTCGACGACGTCGACCCGGAGGTCGTTTTCGGCCTGGGTGCTGGCTATCGCGAAGGAGAGCCTCGGGTACCGGTAGCCGTAGTAGAAGGACTTGTGCGGCGTGGTTTCGGCCGAGATCAGCCGCAGGGCGCCGGCGCTGGCCGTGCCGCTCGCGGGGGAGCCGCTCGGGCTGCCCGGTGGGGGAGGACTGCCGGCCGCGGTGGGCGCGCCTCCGGTCGACGCCGCGGCGTTTGCGGCGAGACTGAGCAGCAGCGCCGCCGCTGCGCTCGCGATCCAAATTCCCGCCAACCCAGGCCGGGCGCTCTTTACTGCCACATGCCCTCTCTTTCGTCCGCCTACGGAGTTAGCTGTCGGGCTCGCGCTGAAAGAGATGCGCTACGACCTTTTCGGCCGATTCGCCCCGGGAACCTGCAACGGATCCTTCGGTTCCTCCGCTCCCACCCACATGTGCGGCTGGGATTAGGCACTGTTGGCGCGGCAGTATAGACGCCGTTGCGGCCGGGTACGCCGATGCGGCATCGCGGCTATCATGCCGTGGCCGCTGGGCACCGCCCGCGGCTTTTCGCTGATGAAGACCTATGTCGCAACACCCGCCGACCGCCAGCGCGACTGGTATGTAGTCGATGCCGAGGGCCAGACCCTGGGCCGCCTGGCGACCCGCATCGCCGACGCCCTGCGCGGCAAGCGCAAGCCCGAGTACACGCCCCACATCGACACCGGCGACTTCATCGTCGTCGTCAACGCGGAGAAGATCCGCGTCACCGGCGACAAGCTGAACCAGAAGCGCTACTGGCGCCACAGCGGCTACCCGGGTGGGATCAAGTCGCGGACGCTCGCCGAGATGCTCGAGCGGCGCCCCGAGGAGGTCATCCGCAAGGCCGTCAAGGGGATGCTCCCCCGCAACCGGCTCGCCCGCCAGCAGCTGACCAAGTTGAAGGTCTACGCCGGCCCCGAGCACCCGCACGCTGCGCAGCAGCCGAAACCGATGGAGATCCAGACTTGATCGACGACGAGAACAAAGCTTCAGAGCAGGACGAGACTCCGGTCGAGGACTCGGCGGAGTCGGCCGCGGGTCCCGACGCAGCCTCGGAGGATCAGCCCGCGGGTCCTGTCGCGGGGGAGGACTCCTCGTCCTCGCAGGCTGCGGGCGAGGAGCCCACCCCCACGCCACCCGCGGGAGATGCGGAGGAGGCGGCCGAGTCCGAGGCGCCCGAGGTTGCAGCTGAGGCTGTCGAGGAGCCTGGGGAGGAGAAAGCTGAGGAGCCCGTGGCGGAAGAGGCTGCCGAGCCAGCTGCCGAGAAGGCTGAGGCGCCCAAGGCGGAGGAGAAGAAGAAGGACGTCATTCCCGGGGCCGATCTCGAACCGATTGCGGTCGAGCCCGAGGAGCGGCCGCTCAGTGCCGAGGAGCTTGCTCGCAAGGAAGCCGAAGAGGAGGAGCGGCTAGCGCGCGAGGCCGCGCTCGTCGGCGATGCCGAGGAGGAGCCAAGCGCAGCTACCCGCGCCCCGGCGAAGATCGAGGGCGACGCGCGCTACCTGGCCACCGGCAAGCGCAAGACCTCGATCGCCCGGGTCACGGTTCTGCCGGGCAGCGGCAAGATCGAGGTCAACAAGCGGGCGCTCGAGGAGTTCTTCCCGCGGCCGCTTCACCAGACCACGGTTCGCCAGCCCTTGACGACCACCGGCTACGAGAGCAGCGTCGACGTCCGCGTCCGCGTTCACGGCGGCGGTATCAGCGGTCAGGCCGGCGCCGTCCGCCACGGGATCGCCCGGGCGCTGACCGAGGTCGACCCCGAGCTGCGGGGCGAGCTGAAGCGCCGCGGCTTCCTCACCCGCGATGCCCGGGCCAAGGAGCGCAAGAAGGCCGGGTTGAAGAAGGCCCGCAAGCGGCCGCAGTTCTCGAAGCGTTAGGCCTCCACGGGTGGCGACCGAGCGCAGGCTCTTCGGAACCGACGGGGTCCGAGGAGAGGCTGGAACCTTCCTCACCGCCGAGCTGGCAACCTCGCTGGGGCGTGCCGCGACCGCTTCGCTGGAGGCGCCGCGGCCGCAGGTCCTGATCGTCCGCGACACCCGCGAGTCGGGCCCGATGCTGGAGTCCGCCCTGGCCGCGGGGATCGCGGCCGCCGGCGGCGACGCCCTGCTCGGCGGGGTGCTGCCGACGCCGGCCGCGGCCGTCCTGGTCAAGCGCCTCGGACTCGACCTTGCCGCGGTCGTCTCGGCTTCCCACAACCCCTACCGCGACAACGGGATCAAGTTCTTCTCGGCGCAGGGCACGAAGCTCGACGACCACGCCGAGGCAAAGATGGAGGCGCTGGTGGGAGCCGACCATGGACCGGTCGAGCCCGGCCACGTGCGCGAGCTGAACGGTGGCCTGGAGGACTACCTGCGTGCGCTCGAGGCCGCTTTCCCTCTCGATCTCTCCGGCCGCAAGGTGATGCTCGATTGCGCGAACGGGGCGACATTCCGCGCGGCGCCGGCGATCTTCGAGCGCCTCGGTGCCGAGGTGGAGACGATCGCCGCCGAGCCGGACGGCCGCAACATCAACGACGATTGCGGCTCGACCCATCTCGGCCGGTTGGCGGAGACGATCGCGGCCTCCGAGGCGACGATCGGCTTTGCCTTCGACGGCGACGGCGACCGGGTGCTCGCCGTCGACGGCGACGGCCGTACTCACGACGGCGACGAGTTGATCGCCCTTGCTGCCCGTGGCATGACTGCTCGCGGTGAGCTCGGCGGCGGTGTTGCCGTGACCGTGATGAGCAACTACGGCTTCCACCAGGCGATGGAAGAGGCTGGGATCGAGATCGCGGTGACCAAGGTCGGGGACCGCTACGTCCTCGACGAGCTGCGCGAGCGTGGCTGGGCGGTCGGCGGCGAGCAGTCGGGGCACATTATCGACACCCGCTTCGTCGCCACCGGGGATGGCATCGCCGCGGCCCTGATGACGATGCGGGAGCTCGCCGGGCGTGATCTGGCCGCGGTCTCGCCGATGGAGAAGCTGCCGCAGACGCTGGTCAACGTCGAGGTCGCCGATCGCGATGCCGTGGACGACGCGGCAGCCGTCTGGGAGGCGGTCGAGCGCGAGGACGCGGCGCTTGAGGGACGCGGGCGCGTGCTGCTGCGCCCCTCGGGGACCGAGCCGCTGGTGCGTGTGATGGTCGAGGCGCCGAGCGCCGAGGAGGCCGACGCCGTCTGCGAGCGCCTTGTCACGACCGTGCGCCAAGAGTTGGCTTAGACCACGGGTCTCTACCCTTACTCGCCTCCCTTATGTGCGGAATCGTCGGATACGTGGGCGGACGCCCCTGCCGCGACCTCCTGGTCGCCGGGCTCGAGAAGCTCGAGTACCGCGGCTATGACTCGGCTGGCGTCTCGGTGATCGAGGACGGTCGGATCGACAGCGTGCGCGCCGTCGGCAACCTTGCCAACCTGCGCGCCGCCTTCGAGCAACGGGCGGACGGCGGCGGCGTGGCGGTCGCGGCGCTCCCGGCCACGACGGGGGTTGCGCACACCCGCTGGGCCACCCACGGCCGCGTCACCGAGGAGAACGCCCACCCCCACGGCGACTGCTCGGACCGCATCCACATCGTCCTCAACGGGATTGTCGAGAACCACGCCGAGATGCGCCGCGAGCTGGCCGCCGAGGGACACCACTTCAGCTCGGAGACCGATGCCGAGATCGTCGCCCACCTGATCGAGCGCAACTACGACGGCGACCTGACCGCCGCCGTGCGCGCCTCCTTCGCGGAGTTGAGGGGCCACTACGCGTTCGTCGCCATGCACGCCGACGAGCCGGACAAGCTCGTCGGGGCTCGCAAGGAGTGCCCGCTGGTTGCCGGTGTCGGCGAGGGGGAGACCTTCCTCGCCTCGGCGATCCCGGCCTTCCTGGCCGAGACCCGGACGGCGATCCTGATCGAAAACGAGGAGATCGTCACGATCGACGCCTCGGGTGTGATCATCACCGACGCCGCCGGCAACCCGGTGCAGCGCGAGGCCGAAGAGATCTCCTGGGACGAGGCCGCTGCCGAGAAGGGCGGCTATGAGACCTTCATGCTGAAGGAGATCCACGAACAGGCCGACGCCGTCGCCGAGACCATCGCCGACCGGCTGCCGGGCGAGGAGGGCGTAGCCCTCTCCGAGGTCGCCCTCGACGACGCCTACCCGCGTGACCTGAAGCGGATCGTGATCG
>DASSMU010000175.1:0-8544 GCA_035701465.1 Solirubrobacterales bacterium | reverse complement strand
TTCGGCGACATTCCAGCAGAGGCGCACCCGCCAGCCCCTCGAAGCCGCATGAAGCTTCGGAGCACTGGGCCCCGAAGCTTCTTATCCGCTTGAAGCTTTCTCAAGCTTGGGAAGCCCGATCTCCGCTTCGGAGCTTCCGGTCTATCGGGGCGTGTGGATGAGGGAGCCTGGCCGCCCTTCTGGCGAATGTCGCGAAGCGGCGGAAATGCAATCCGGTTCCGCGCGGCCGCAGGCCGCGCTCATCATTCACCCCAAGAGCTTCGCTCTTGGGGTGTCAATTCGACAGAAGGGCGGCCAGGCTCCCCCACCTCACCCATCACCACCGACCTCTAGCCTTTTTCGATCGTGACCTTTTCGATCAGCACCGGCCGTTTTGGCGCTTCGCCTTCGCCGCCGAGCTTTTCGATCCGTTCGACCGCGTCATAGCCCTTGTCGACCTTGCCGACGAGGGCGTATTCGGGCGGCAGGCCCGCGTCGGCCGCGGTGACGACGAAGAACTGGCTGCCCGAGCGCCCCGGCGGCTCGGCCGAGGTCTTGGCCATCGCAACCGTGCCTTTGACGTAGGAGAGGTTGGCCGGCGGTTTCTCATCGACGCTGTAGCCGGGGCCGCCGCTGCCGGTGCCTTCCGGGTCGCCGCCCTGGATCACGAAACCGGGCGCGATCCGGTGAAAGGTGAGGTCGTCGTAGAAGCCTTCTTCGGCCAGATAGGCGAACGAGTTGGCGGTCTTCGGCGCCCGCTTGGTGTCGAGGGCGATCTCGAAGGTGCCGCAGCTGGTCTTGACGACGGCGGTCAGGGCTTCGCCCTTCTTCACGGTCTGCTTGGGTGCCGGCAGGCTGATCGTCTTGGGTTCGGGCTGCTGGACTTCCGTGCAGCCGCCGGGGCTGGCCGAGGTGGTCGATCCGCTGCTGCCGCCGCTGCGGCCGATCAGGATCGCCGCTACCACGCCGACCGCGACCAGCGCGAAGACGGCGAGGATGATCAGGCGGCGGTCGATCCCCTGCTCTTTCATCGGTCGGGAAGCCTAGACGATCGACCGGCCCCCTCCGCATTTAGCGGCTTGCGATCATCGAGGGGATGGATGCGCCCCCGCTGACGCCTCTGGCCTCCGCGGTCCTCCACGTGCCGGTCCCGGAGCGCGCCCTGGTGCTTGGCTGCGGCAACGGCGAGGCGGTGCTGTTCCTGGCCCGTGAGTTTCCCGCCGCGCGGGTTCGCGGCGTCGACCCCTCCGAGGCGTTGATCCGGGAGGCCCGCTCCCGGATCGGCCTCGACCCGGAAGGGCGGGTTGCGTTCAAGGTGGCCGCCAGCGGGGCCCTGCCCTACCCCGACGATCACTTCGACCTCGTGGCCCAGCTCGACGGCCGCCCCGCGATCGCGGAGATCGCCAGGGTGTTGAGACCCGGGGCCCACCTGATTCGCACCGGCCCGCGTCGGTCGCGCTTTGCAAGCAGCGTCGCCGAGGCGTTGCGGCAACGCCGGCTGGCGCGCTGGGGGATCGGCCCGGTCCAGACCGGGCAAGTGGGCGGCGGCAACTTCTACGTCGGCCGCCTTAGACCCGATGGCTGAGGCGCCCCGGGCATTTAGGCTGCCGCAGGCATGGAGGGCACGCCGTTCACACTGCTGGTCAACCCGCACTCGGCGCACGGCCGCACGCTGAAGCTGCTGCCCCACGTAGAGCAGGAGCTCGACGTGCTGCGCATCCCCTTCCGGGTCGAGCGCACGCGCGGACTCGAGGACGGCGTCGAGCTGGCGCTGCGCGCGGTCGAGGCCGGGGAGATCCCGGTGGTGATCAGCGGCGACGGTCTGATCGGCGCCGTCGGCGGCGCTATGGCCGGGTTGGAGACGCCGCTGGGGATCGTGCCCGGCGGTCGCGGCAACGACCTCGCCCGGGTGCTTGGCATTCCCGACGACCCTGCCGGCGCCGTAGCCGTGCTGGCGGCGGGCGAGACGCGCAGGATCGACGTCGGCGAGGCGAACGGCAAGCGTTTTCTCGGCATCGTCAGCGTCGGCTTCGACTCCGAGGCGAACCGCCTCGCCAACGAAACTGGCTTCATGCGCGGCAACCTCGTCTACGCCTACGCCGCCTTGCGCACCCTTCTCACCTGGAAGCCGGGCCGCTTCACGGTGCGGGTCGACGATGAGCGGGTTCGGTTCACGGGCTACTCGGTCTCGGTCGCGAACAGCCGCGCGTTCGGCGGCGGTATGTTCATCGCTCCCGGCGCCGAGCTCGACGACGGCGAGTTCGACATCGTCACCGTCGGCGAGGTGGGAAAGCTGCGCTTCGTGGGTAACCTGCCGAAGGTGTTCAAGGGCACGCATGTGGACGAGGAGAAGGTGCAGGTCTTCCGTGCCTCGCACCTGGAACTGAGCGCCAGCCGTCCCTTCCCGGTTTATGCCGACGGCGAGCACATCACCGAACTCCCCGCCTCCCTCCGCATCCTGCCCCGGGCACTCGGCGTGCTCGCGCCGCCCGCGACTGAGGGTTGACGGCCTTGGCTTTGCCGGCGGATCGCCGCGCGAGCGCCACCGGGCCGCTGTTCGGGGCGAAGCTGGCCGCGGCGCGGGCGATCGGCGCCGCCAGCCGGGCCAGCGGCCGCGGCGGTGGCACTACCCTGCCGGGACGGCTGCTGCTGAGATGGGAGCCAGCGGCCCTCTCCCGTCTCGGTACCCGCCTCGATCGCGGCACGACGATCGTCAGCGCCACCAACGGCAAGACGACGACCGCCGGGATGATCGCCGCCATCCTCGAGGCCGACGGTCGCCGCCCCGTCCACAACCGGGCCGGCTCGAACATGGCCTGGGGAGTCGCCACGGCCCTGCTCGAGCAGGGGGGTGACGAGGGCCTCTTCGAGGTCGACGAGGCCTGGCTGCCAGAGGTTGCCGGCGCCCTCGATCCCTCGCTGGTGGTGCTCGGCAACCTCTTCCGCGACCAGCTCGACCGCTACGGGGAGATGGAGGCTCTGGCGACAGGATGGGCCTCAACCGTCGAGGCCCGCGAGGGACGCACCCGCTTCGTCCTCAACGCGGACGATCCGACGATCGCCGACCTCGGCCGCGACGCCGGCGGAGGCCCGAGGGCCGGCGTCGTCTACTTCGGGGTCGAGGACAACTCCCAGGCCCTGCTCGAGCTCCAGCACGCCTTCGACGCGAAGCACTGCCGGCGCTGCGGGCATCCCTACTCCTACGAGCGCGCCTTCGTCGGCCACCTCGGCCACTACTCGTGCTCGAACTGCGGTGCCCAGCGGCCCCGGCCCGACGTCGCGGCGACGGCGATAGAGCTGCTCGGTATGGACGGCTCGCGGGTCGAGCTGCGCACCCCCGGGGGCACGATGCGGGTCGAGCTGCCGCTGCCAGGCCTCTACAACGTCTACAACGCCCTCGCCGCCGTTGCCGCGGCGCTGCAGCTTGGGGTTGCACCCGAGCGGATCGTCTCTGCGCTGGCCGGCATGCGTGCCGCCTTCGGGCGGGTGGAGACGGTGGATGTGGCCGGTACGCCGCTCTCGATCCTCCTGATCAAGAACCCGGCCGGCGCCAACGAGGTGCTGCGCACGCTGCGCCTGGAGGCGGGCGAGGAGGGTCTAGACCTCTGGATCGCACTCAACGACCGGATCGCCGACGGGCGCGACGTCTCCTGGGTCTGGGATGCCGATTTCGAGTTGCTCGAGGGCGCGGTGCGCCGGGTCGTCTGCGCCGGCACCCGCGCTGCCGAGATGGCCGTGCGCCTGAAGTACGCTGGCTGGCCAGTGGAGACGATCGAGGTAGAGCCGGGCATAGAGCGCTCTTTGGATCGCGCCCTCGACGGCGCCGGTGACCGGCTCTTCGCCCTTCCCACCTACACCGCCCTGCTGGAGTTGCGCAAGCTGCTCGCGCGCCGCGGCCTCGCCGAGGAGTTCTGGCGATGAACGAGGTGATCTGGCACGACGTCGAGTGCGGCGGCTACAGGGCCGACCTGGCGCTCTGGGAGGAGCTCGCCGACGGCCTTGGTGAGGAGGACGCGATCATGGAGCTCGGCTGCGGGACGGGGCGGGTGACCCTGCACCTGGCCGCGCGCGATGCCTATCTGGTGATCGGGCTCGACCGCGACAGGGAGCTGGTCGAAGCCGTTTGGGAAAGGGGGCAGGGAATCCCCGGCGACGCGGAGTTCGTCGACGTGCGCGAATTCAACTTTCCCTCTACGCCCTTCGGCTTGATCCTGGCGCCGATGCAGCTGATCCAGCTGCTCGAGAGCGAAGGCGACCGGATCCGCTGCCTGAGTTGCGTTGCCGCGCACCTAACGCCCGGAGGCCGCGCTGCCTTCGCGATCGTCGAGGAGCCGCCGGCAGCTGCTCCGGAGGGCGCCTCTCCACCGCTTCCCGACGTGCGCCAGGTCGAAGGCTGGGTCTACTCCAGCCTGCCGCTGGAGCCGGTGGTGGACAGCGACTCGATCCTGCTGCGGCGCCTGCGGCAGGTCGTCACCCCCGATGGCGAGCTCTCCGAGGAGCCGAACGAGGTCGAGCTTCAGCTTCTCTCCGCCGAGGCGCTTGAACGGGAGGCTGTCGAAGTCGGCCTGCGACCGATCGGCCGCCGCCAGATCCCGGCGACCGAATCGCACGTCGGCTCGACCGTCGTACTACTGGAAAGGGAGCCCTGATGGAGCTGCGGCTGCTCGCCCTCTATCCCGAGCAGATGAATATCTACGCGGACCGCGGCAACATCGTCTTCCTGCGCCGCCGCTGCGAGTGGAGGGGCATAGGTTTTTCCTACGCCGCGGCCGGCCCGGGCGAGAGCTTCGACCCCGACGGTCACGACTTCATCTACCTGGGCGGCGGGCAGGATCGAGATCAACGGGCGGTCGCCGCCGACATGGTCGAGACCAAGCGCGAGGCGATGGCCGCGGCCGTGGAGGATGGCGCCGTGGTGCTAGGGGTGTGCGGCGGCTATCAGCTGCTCGGCCACAGCTACCAGTTGGGTGATGACCGGCTGCCGGGACTCGGCCTGGTCGACCTGGAGACCGTCCGCAAGCCGGGCCCGCGGCTGATCGGCAACGTCGCGATCGAGGTCGACCTGGGCAGCGGCCCGAAAACCGTGGCCGGGTTCGAGAACCACGGGGGGCGCACCTACCTGGGCACGGGAGAGAAGCCGCTGGGCCGCGTGATCAAAGGCTTCGGCAACAACGGCGAAGACGGCCTCGAGGGCGTACGTCTGCACAACCTGATCGGCACCTACCTACATGGACCCCTGCTGCCGAAGAACGCCTGGCTGGCCGACCACCTGATCGCCCTTGCGTTGAAGCGACGCTACGGCGAGCGCCCCGAGCTGGAGCCCCTGGACGACACCTTTGAGCAGGCTGCTCACCAGTTGGCGCGCCGCGTTGCCCTCGGTGCGTGAAGCCCGTTCCGGCAGGGGGTTCCGCTTAACTTTTTTGGTGGATTGGCTGGAGCCTGTCGAAGGCGGGGCTGGCAAAAAAGTACAAGACGCTCCACCCCCTGCCGGAACGGGCTTCAGCGGCCGCTGGAGCCGAAGCCGCCGTCGCCGCGGGCCGAGTCCGGGAGCATCTCTGCCTCGACCGGCTCGGCAGGTGCGATGGGAGTGATCACCAGCTGCGCGATCCGGTCGCCCGGCTCGACCCTGAACGTCTCCGCCGGGTCGGTGTTGAGCAGCAGCACCCGTATCTCGCCCCGGTAGCCGGAGTCGATCAGCCCAGGGCTGTTGACCAGAGCGATGCCATGCTTCTTGGCCAGCCCGGAGCGTGGAAGCACCAAGCCGGCATGTCCTTCGGGAATCTCCACAGCAACCCCGGTACCGACGCTCCATCTCTCCCCCGGCCCGATATGAGCCGCCTCGCAGGCGTAGAGGTCCAGGCCGGCATCGCCCTTGTGCGCCCGCGTCGGCAGCACAGCTTCGTCTTGCAGCTTTGCGATTGGAAGCTCCACGGCTCGGCAGCCTAGCGGCCTCTTCGGGCACCCCCGCTTTTACACGGTATCTCGCGCGGGTGGCGCAGGGTGAGGGGGGTCGAGGACGGACCGTGGCCCGCCCGCAGTGCCCCCCTCACCCTGCGACAGGACCCGCGCGCCGTTCTCGCCGGTGCTGAGGTCATCGAACCGGTGCAGCTCGGCCCGCGGAACCTTGGCGCGTACCAGCACACCGTCGTCGCGATCGGTCCGGTCGAGATCTCCGGCTATCTCGTGCAGTTCATGGAGTCGTCCGCCCTCGGAGTACGGGATCAGCAGCTCGACTTCTGCCAGCGTGTCCTCGAAGGCGGCCTCGATCCGCTCGCGCAACTCGTCCAGTCCCTCCCCCGCGAGCGCCGAGACCAGCACGGCGCCGGGGTGCTGCAACAGCACTTCGGCCCGTTCTTCCTCGTCGAGCAGGTCGGCCTTGTTGAGGACCAGCAGGCGCGGCGACTCACCGGCGCCGATCTCCTCGAGCACCTCATCCACCGCCTGCATCTCGACCAGCCGCCGCTCCTCCGGCGCCGCCGCGTCGACGACGTGGAGGATCAGATCGGCGAGGACCGTCTCCTCCAGGGTTGCCTTGAAGGCCTCGACCAGCTGGTGGGGCAGCTTCTCGATGAAGCCGACGGTGTCGGTCAGCAGGTAGTCGCGGCCGGAGAGCTCGACGCTGCGGGTGGTCGGGTCGAGGGTGTGGAAGAGCCTGTCGCCGACGCCGACCTCGGCCCCGGTGAGCGCGTTCAGCAGCGTCGACTTGCCCGCGTTGGTGTAGCCGGCGAGGGCCACCCGCGGCAGCGCGGAGCGCTCGCGCCTGGCCCGCATCACGCCGCGGTTGCGTTCGAGCCGCTCGAGGCGGCGACGCAGCGCCGCGATCCGGTCGCGGGCGAGGCGGCGGTCGGTCTCGATCTGGCTCTCGCCGGGCCCCCTGGTGCCGATGCCGCCGCCGAGCCGCTCGAGGTGGGTCCACAGCCCCCTCATCCGGGCGAGGTTGTACTCGAGCTGGGCGAGCTCGACCTGCAGTTTGCCCTCGGCAGAGTGGGCGTGGTCGGCGAAGATGTCGAGGATCACCGCTGTGCGGTCGATCACCGGGACCCCGAGCGCCGCCTCGAGGTTGCGCTCCTGGCGCGGCGCCAGCTCGTCGTCGCAGGCGACCAGGTTCGCGTCGCAGGCGGCGATCTCGGCTTTCAGGTCCGCCAGCTTGCCGCGGCCGAAGTAGCGGTCGGGGTCGGGCGCCTCGCGCTGCTGCACGGCCTCGCCGGCGGTCGCCACGCCGGCCGTGCGCAGCAGCTCCTTCAGCTCGGCCAGCGGGTCGCCGTCCTCGCCGCCGCTCGTCACGCCGATCGCCAGTGCCCGCTGGCGTGCGCGCGGGTTGGAGACGCCGGCGCCGTTGCTGGCCGCGTACCGCGTCGGCGTCTTGCGCCCGTTTCTCGATCGCTGCATCCGTTCCGATTGTAGGCAGACACCGGGCGCCGTCCCTTCGCATGGCCTGGATAGGCTTAGCGGTCGTGAAGGTCTTCGTAACGGGAGGGACCGGCTTCATCGGCGGCGAGGTCGTGCGGCAGCTGCGCGCCCGCGGCGACGAAGTCGCCTGCCTGGTCCGCAACCCCGAGAAGGCCGAGAAGGCCTCCGCGCTCGGCTGCGAGCTGGTCAGCGGCGACCTCGGTGACGCCGAGGCGATCCGCAAGGGCATGGAGGGATGCGACGCGGTCATCCACGCCGCGGCGATGTATGAGGTCGGCATCCCGGCCAAGCGGCACCCGGCGATGTATGAGGCAAACGTGCGCGGAACCGAGCGGGTGATGCGCGCTGCCCTGGAGGCCGGCGTCGCCAAGGTCGTCTACGTCTCCACCTGCGGCGTCTTCGGCAACACCCACCGCAAGGTCGTCGACGAGACCTATGAGCACCCCGGCAAGGGCTTCACCTCCTACTACGAGGAGACCAAGCTCGAGGCCCACCGGGTCGCCAAGCGGATGATCGCCGGGGAGAAGCTGCCGGGTGTGATCGTCCAGCCCGGCGGCGTCTACGGCCCCGGCGACACCTCGCAGGTCGCCGACCTGCTCGAGCAGTTCCTCGCCGGCAAGCTGCCGCTGCTGCCTTTTCCCGAACTTGGCATCTGCCTCACCCACGTCGAAGACATCGCCGCCGGGATCCTGCTCGCGCTCGACAAGGGCAAGGTCGGCGAGACCTACGTGCTCAGCGGGCCCGTGACGACGATGCGCGACGCGATCGAGGTCGTCGCCGGCATCAGCGGCCGCAAGGCGCCCAAACACGCGATGCCGACCGCGGTGATGAAGGCGATGACGCCGATCGGGCCGCTGGTCGGCAAGCTGATGGGCCAGCCGCCGAACCTGCGCGAGCTGATCTCCTCCGCCGACGGCGTCACCTTCTGGGCCAGCCACGAGAAGGCCAGCCGCGACCTCGGCTACTCGCCGCGCGGCATGGAGGAGGGTCTGCGCCAGACGCTGGAAGCCGACGAGCGCTTCCCGGCTCCGACCGCCTGAGCTGCCGCGAGTGCGCGCGATAGATGTCATGCACCTGGGGCGGCCGCACGTGATCGGCTGCTGGCAGGTCGACGGGATGCTCGTCGACCCGGGGCCGGAGTCCTCGCTCGACACC
>DASSMU010000174.1:0-8843 GCA_035701465.1 Solirubrobacterales bacterium | reverse complement strand
CGCGGAATCAGCAGGCGAAGAAGCCGAAGAGTCGACCCGCAAGCTCCTCGAAGAAGAAGCCGAAGCCGGAGTAAAACGCAGCGCTAAGGACATAACCGACGAAGCCAAACGCGCCGGCCGCCGCCGCCGCACGGAGATGCTCGACCTCGCCCTGGAGCTGAGCGCGACCTGGTTCCGCGACCTCACGGCGACCGCCTCCGGCGTAACCGACGTCGTCTACAACCAGGACCGCCTTGCCGAGCTTCAGTCGAGCGCCGCGTCCCTCGACCCGTCCCGCCCCCGCCGTGCCGCCGAGTTGGTCCAGGACACCCGCCGCCGCCTCGACCTCAACGTCTCCGAGGAGCTAGCTCTGGAGGCGCTCTCGTTCCGCCTCGCTGCCGTTTTCGCCTGAGCTTGCCTGCTCGCGCGCTTTCTCCAGCGCCTGCTCCTGGGCCAGGCGCGTGATCTGGGCCGCCTGGCGCGACATCGTCACGCTGAAGTTGAGCGCCAGGCCGAGCAGGAAGAGCAGCACGATCGAGAAGAGGGCGACGTTGGTGTCGCGCACGCCCATCGCGTCGGCGACCAGGCTCAGCAGGCCAGGGAAGGCGGCGCCGACCAGCATCCCCAGACCGGCGACGAACCAGACCACGCTGAAGCGCTCCTGCAGGCGGTTGCGGCGGATCAGCTCGAGGACCAGCGCCATGAAGGCGAGGGCGAGGACGGCGGCGATGATCCGCGTCTGCGCGGTGAGGTGGACCTTGGGACTCTGGCTCGCCGCCAGTGCCAGCGCGTTCATCGCTCGCTCGGCTCGACGTGGCGGGGACGGAACTGGCCGACCAGCAGCACGATCATCCCCTTGAAGATGAAGAAGGCCGAGCGCAGCGGTGTGAGGAAGGACGACCCGCCGGCCCGCTCGAGCATTCGCACCGGCACCTCCCCGACCCGCAGGCCTTCGCGCACGGCGAGCTGCAGCGATTCGATCTCGGCGAAGTCGGGTGAGTACTGCTCGCTGAACATCGCCATCACGCGCCGGTTCGCGGCCCGCATCCCGCTCGTAGTGTCGGTGAACCGCTGCCGCGTCGCCAGGGTCAGGAAGAAGCGGAAGACGCCGATGCCGATCCGTCGCGAGATCGTCGGCTTGTAGTCGTCGCTCTCGGCTTTGCCGGGGTCGCGGTAGCGCGAGCCGATCACCAGGTCGGCGCGGTCGGCATAGATCTCGTTCAGCAGCCGAGCCACCTCGGCGGGCGGATGCTGCCCATCGGCGTCGAGGTGGGCACAGGCCTCGTAGCCTTCGCGCAGGGCGTGCAGGTAGCCGGTCTGCAGGGCCGCCCCCAGCCCCTGGTTGAAGGGCAGCGAGGCGACCAGGGCACCCGCCCTGCGCGCCCGTTCCCCGGTCGCGTCGGTCGAGCCGTCGTCGATCACCAGCAGGTCGGCCTCCGGGATCGAGGCACGCACGCCCGCGATCACGTCGGCGATCGAGTCCTCCTCGTTCCAGGCCGGAATGAAGACCAGCGTCCGCACCGATCGATTCTCCCACGAAGCCCGGCCGCCCCGCCCCCGGGGGGCGTGTCTGAGCTTAGGGGGCTATATGACCCCATTAGCTCAGACACGCCCCTGCTGGTGGGGCGTTTGTGTTAGTAACTGCTCATGAGACGAATAGGCATGCGGCTGTGGCTGTCCGGGGCTTTCGCCGCCGTCTCGCTGATCACCGCCTTCGCCGTCTACCTCTTCGGCGACAACCAGCGGGCCCTGGTCGTCGCGGTGGTCGTCGGCGTCGTCGCCGGCTTCCTGATCGCGGTCGCGATCTCCCACCGCGTCTCGCGCCTGGCACAGGCGGCGGGGGAGATGGCCTCCGGCTCCTTCGACGCGCCGCTGACGGTTTCCGGTCGCGACGAGATCGGCGACCTCGCCCGGGCCCTGGAGTCGATGCGGGCCTCTCTGAAAGAGAGCTTCGGCGTGCTCACCGCCGATCGCAACAAGCTCGAGGCGATCTTCGACGGCCTCACCGACGCGGTGATGGTGGTCGACGACGACGGGCCGGTGCGCTTCTCCAACAGCGCCGCCGTGGAGCTGCTCGAAGGCGGCCGACCGCCCGAGGCGATGCTGCCCCAGCTCCGCCGCGCCGCCGAGGACGGCTTCGCGGCCCACCCGGCGCTGCGGATCGGCGATCGGGCCTACACGATGCAGGCCCGCGCCCTGCCCGACGAGCGTGCCGTGCTGGCGGTCGTCCGCGACCGCACCGACGAGATGCGCCGCGAGTTCGCCGAAGCCGACTTCGTCTCCAACGCGGCGCACGAGCTGCGCAACCCCCTGGCCGGGATCTCGGGAGCGATCGAGGTGCTCCGCGACGGCGCCAAGGACAACCCGCAGGCCCGCGACCACTTCCTCACCCGCCTCGCCGAGGACGCCGAGCGGATGAACCGGCTGACCCAGTCGCTGCTGACCCTGGCCCGGGTCGAGTCGCTGGGTGCGGGGGAGACCGAGGTGGTCGATGTCCCGATCGCGATCCGCGACGTCGTCGCCGCGGTCGAGGCGCCCAAACACGTCGATCTCGTCGTCGAGTGCGAGCCCGACCTGACCGCCAAGGGGGACCCGACCCTGTTGCGCCAAGTGATGATCGGCCTGGTCACCAACGCCTTCAAGAACACGCCGCCCCCCGGCACCGTTACCGTTCGCGGCCGCCGCGACGGCGAGACGGACGTGATCTTGGAAGTCATCGACACAGGAACGGGCATCCCCGCGGCGGAGATCGAGCGCGTATTCGAGCGCTTCTACCGGCGCAGCGAGACGCGCAAGCAGGAAGGCTTCGGCCTCGGCTTGGCAATCGCCCGCCGCATGGTCAGCGTGATGGGTGGCGAAATCGGCGCCACCTCGGTCCAGGGCGAAGGCAGCACCTTCTGGGTCCGCCTCCCCGTCGTCGAGCCGAGCCCGACCCCGGTGGCCTGACGATGAGCAGCGGGCGCATCCTGGTGGCCGACGACGAGCCCTCGGTCCGCGAGTCGGTCGGCTACGCGCTCGCCCAGGACGGCTTCGATGTCGACGTCGCGGCCGACGGCTACGAGGCGACCGAGAAAGTCGGCGGCGACGGCATCCCCTACGACCTGCTGATCCTCGACATCATGATGCCGGGGCCGAGCGGCCTCGACATCTGCCGCGACGTGCGCGCGCGCAGTGCCGTGCCGATCATCGTCCTCACCGCCAAGGACGCCGAGGTCGACAAGGTGGTCGGCCTCGAGGTCGGCGCCGACGACTACGTCACCAAGCCCTTCTCGGTTCGCGAGCTGCTCGGCCGCGTGCGCGCCCAGCTGCGCCGCCGCGAGCTCGACCGCGGTCCGCTCAACCAGGCCGTGCGGATCGAAGCCGGCCCGGTGGCGATCGACCTCGTCCGCCACGTGGCGATGATCGACGGCGTCCCGGTCAACCTGACCCGCTCCGAGTTCCAACTCCTCCGCCTCCTGGTCAGCCGCCCCGGCGAGGTCTTCGCCCGCCGCCAGATCATGGAGGAGCTCTGGCAGACCGAGTTCGACGGCGACGAGCGCGCTTGCGACGTCCACATCTTCAACCTGCGCCAGAAGGTCGAGCGCGACCCCCAGCGCCCCGAGCTTGTCGTCACCGTGCGCGGCATCGGCTACAAGTTCGACGGCCAGAGCCCCTGAGCCGGGCCGGCCGGAGGCGTTCATCCGCGCCCGGCGGCATGCTTCCCGCACCGTGAGGCGCGATCCGTCCTATTTCCTCGTCGCCGGGGTGGCGCTGCGCGACGAGATGGCGAGGCTGCGGGCGCTGCCGGCGTTTGCCGACGGCCCCCTGGCCGCACGCGAGCCTGAGCTCAAGGTGCGGCGAGCGCGCCGCCGGCCGAACTGGCTCGGCTTCGCTGTGCCGAGCCAGTTCCGGCTTTCCGTCACGGCTTACCCGGGGATCCGGCCCGGCGACGTCCTCGAGACGCTCCTGCACGAGCTGGTCCACCTGCACGTCGGACGCGCCGCTGAGCCGCACGGCTGGCACGGCCGCACCTTCAAGCGGACGCTGGCGCGGGCCATGGACGAGGGATACGGGATCGCCGAGTTGAGGCCGCGGAGCACCATCCACGGCGCCTACGCCGAGGCGATCGAGCGGGCGAGGCTCGCCAGGTTCGAACCGCTGCAGATGCAGGTTTGACGATGACCGGCCCCGGCGATCGAGCCCAGGTCTCATCGGTCGTGCGCCCGCGCGAAGTGGCGCGGGCGGTGACGCCGCTGGAGCTCTTCTTCGACCTCGTCTACGTCTTCACGGTCAGCCAGCTTTCGCACTTCCTGGTCGATCACGTCGATGCCCGGGGGATGGTCGAGACGGTCGTCCTCACCCTGGCCGTGATGTACGCGTGGTTCATGACCGTGTGGACCTCGAACTGGCTCGACGGCGACCGCCAGCCGGTCCGGCTGCTGCTGCTCGGCCTGATGTTCGCCAGCCTGCTGATGTCGACCTCGGTCTCGGAGGCGTTCGGCGACCGGGCGGGCCTGTTCGTGATCGGCTACCTCTCGATCCAGATCGGGCGGACGGCCTTCGCCGTGTGGGCTTTTCGCAGCCACCGACTGCACATACACTTCGCCAACGCCCTCGCCTGGGAGATCGGGACCGCGCCGATCTGGATCGCCGGCATCGCCGCCGCCGGCGACGCCCACCTCGCCCTCTGGGCGGTCGCGGTCCTGATCACCTACGGCGGGGTGATCGCCGGCCACCCGCTGCCGGGCCGCAAGAGCCCCTTCAGCTCCGACAGCCAGATCTACGCCGAGCACCTGCTCGAGCGCTTCCGCCTCTTCTTCCTCATCGCCCTCGGCGAGACCGTGCTCACGATTGGCAACGCCTTCGCCGGTCAGCCCGTCAGCGCCGACCGCCTTCTCGTCCTCGCCGTCGCCTTCGCCGGCACCGTCGCGCTCTGGTGGTGCTACTTCCACCGCGCCGAGGACATCGGCCTGAAAGCGGCCGAGGGCGCGACCGACGCCTCGCGAATAGTCGGCCTAGGCAACTACATCCTGATCCTGATGGTCATAGGTATCATCGCGATCGCCGTAGGCGACGAGCTCGCCATAGTCAACCCCCACGACCCGAGCACCCTCAACACAGCCGCGCTCATCTTCGGCGGCCCGGTGATCTTCCTGCTGGCCCAGCTGGGCTACATGCGCCGGGCGATCGGCAGCGTGCCGCGGTCCCGGCTCCTGGCCTGCCTTGCACTGCTCGTGTTGGCTGTCGCCACCGTTCCGCTGGGGCTCCTGGCTGCGGTAACAGCGTCAAGCGCGACCCTGCTCGCTGTGGCCATCGCCGATACTCGGGCCGACGCGAATCCGCCGGCTGAGACTTGAGCTGCCGAGTTGGGGGCATTTTGGGACATTCGTTGCCGCCGGGAGTCGACTTCCACAGGTACCGAAAGGCTGTGGCGTATACCCCGGTCTTCGCCGCTGTGATCGTCTCGATGGGGTGCTGCTCGCCGTTGCCGTGAGCGACACGTCAACCCGGGCGGAGGGGTCTAGGGACGGGGGAAGGCTTTTCGGTACTGATCAGCATCGATACCCTCCAGTGGCATCGTCCGGCTGCCCTTGCGAACGTAGAACTCGTTCCCTTGGTGGTAGAAGAAGTCCGCTGGGGGCTGCTTGATCGTGATTACGCACATGTCCCGGTCCTGCACGACCTGCTTGGAGATCGTCAGGTAGGGGCTCGGATCCGGCGAGATGCGCGATTCAATGATCTGTTCGATCCGTCGCTGAAAGGCATCCCAAGTGTCGGATGTGTAGTCGACTCCTATGCCGACGAAGATGTAATGCCCGACGCGGGGTGCCCTGCCGAGCTGATCGACTATGTCCCCATACTCAAATCGATCCGCCTCCAGCGCCCCTAGTACAAGTGTCCCACCCCTCGTGTTGAGGAGCGCCGTGATTGTAGTCAGGACCTCTTTGGGCATTTCCTCGTTATCCCAGTTGGCGGAGTGGTCGCCTACTATCAGGCGTTTGAGGTCTAGGAAGAAAGAGCCCTTCACCTCGATCTCCTCTGACTCCTCCTGGCTCAGGAGCTCCTCCACGGAGGGTTCGGCCGGGGTCTTGCGCTCGTGGTCCACTGGCAAGAGGCGATCATCGCGAACCAGCGGTTGATCGAAGGCGGCCAAGTGCGTATAGGTTCTAGCGATGAAGTCCTCACGCAGAGTCTGGTCGTTCATCTTTTTTACGAAATATTCGCCGAGCAGGCTGTATTGATCGAAGGGGATTCGCCCCATCATCAGGAAGCGCCCGAAGCCGTCGCCGGAGTAGAGAGAACGCTCCGAGACCCCCTTTGGGGCATCGTCCAGAGTGTCGATTAGGCGCTTCTCCAGGCGCCGCTCGACGAACAGGGAGTGGGCCGGCGCCAGCGCCGTGACTATGAGGAAGAACTTGATCCCGGGTGAGTGTTCGGCATCTCCGATCAGATGTTCTTCTTCTCTTTTTTTGACCAGCTTCTGGTTGGCCTCTGGCTCGTCCTGGATCCGGATCAACTCTTCGTCGGGAAGCGGTTGGCGCAGCAGCTTCTCGTCGGGCTTGCATGGCTCGCGACCATCTCCCCAGACCCAGTGACGCGGCGTGCGCGAGACCACGAACCGCTCGCAGAGGCGCAGGTTCGTCGTTGAGAGGTTCTTGATCAGGCTTTCCTGAACCTCGTCGTCGCTCTCGCTGTTCGGCACCCAGGCCCGCAGCAGCAGATCGTAGGCACCGATCAGCTCATAGCAGGTGTAGGAAAGGACGTTGTGCTGCTGGAGTGTCCTTAAAAGTCCATCTTCTATCTCTTTGCTGTCGTAGGTGGGGAAGAAGCCCAAGCGCCAGAAGAGAAGGCGCTCTCCCGCCCACTTACGATGCACCAATGGATGCCATTGCGGAAACATGAAGCGCTAGGCGGGACTCTGCGAGAGATCCGGATCGAGGCCCTCTTTGGGCTCTCCCTCGGGTATTGCGCCTGGCATCAAGAGCCATTTATCGCCGCCGCCGACCGGAGGCTCGGCATCGACCGCGACGTGTGACACCTTCACCGCTGGCGACATGCCGGGCTCCCTCGAGAAGATCAGCTCCCCGCTCGAGTCATCGACCAGAGCGGTGTTAATTCCCAGCAGCCGGAGCCTTTGCGCGCGAAATTGCTCGTCCTCACTTGGTCCGCTGACCACGTAGGTTGAGAATTCGTTCGAGCGCGAAGCAGAGAACTGGTTCGAGAGCGCGAAGTAGGGGTTTTCCGGCCGCTTGTTCCTGACCGCGACCAGCAACTGATGCAGGGCGCCGGGATCGACGTACGCCTCGATGACTCGGACGTCGATGACCGAATCACTCTCCCGGTGCGAAGCGGGCGGATGGAGCCGGCGCAGCCAGATGACGAGGACTGGGCTCGCCGCTAGAGGTGCGACATAGAAGGCCCAGAGAGGTGCGTCGAGGATGAGCAGGACAATGCCGATGAGCGACCCGCTGATCAGCATGGCGACGGTCAGTCCGCGACGGTCTGTGTGTGACGACACGCGCATCATCCCCATACTATGACGGCAATCGCGGCGCAGACGGTTATGGGCAGGCCACAGATGAAGCCTGCGATGAAGCCGTCCTCTAGGCAAGAGGTCACGTCGGCGCCGGTCCACCAAGCCCAGAGCCCGGAAGTTCCGCTCATGAACGTGACCACCGCTCCCCACACGGTTATGAGTTCAATCGGCACTGTGAGGATCGTTGCCCGCGTGGTCGCATCAGGGCTCCCCAGTGAGGGAGCCGCGAGGAGATAGCCAACATTCAGGTGCGCACGTGAAAGCAAGATGCGATCGCGAAAACCGCCATCTCGGGATGGACGCAGCATCTCTCTCCCCCTGCCCATTGGCGGAGCACCCTACTTGTTTTGAGCAAAGATGTGCACCGAGAAGTCTGGGAAAGCCAGACTAGTTCGGGGAGTTATCATCGGCGGAGATATGCGAACTGCCCTGTCTGTCGCGTCAGCTGACAGGACGATAGGGTGATCCTGTCCGCAGAAAAGCCAGACTCGGGGGTGCCCTCGTTAGAAAGCGCTACTAAGTCGGCGCCACTCCTTGCGGCCGCGACCGGGGGATTCGATGAAGCCGGCATCCCGAAGCTTCCGCAGCTCGGAACGTATGTGATCCGAGCTGATATCTGGAAGCGCTTGATGGACTTCGTCGAAGGTAAAGACATCGGAGGTGCGGGACCGCACGAACAGCTTGATGCGCATGGCCTTCGAGCCACGGCCGCTCATCAGCTCACCCGCCCTGGCCTCGAATTCCTCATAGGCGGCGTTGAGAATGCCGAGGAAATAGTTGAGCCATGGCCAGATGTCGTGCTTGCTTTCGTCCCAGCCCGCGGTCGATTTCTCGAGGCTCTCGTAGTAGGTCTTCTTGCTTTCCTCCACCAACTTCTCGAGGCTGATGAAGCGACCGACCTCGTGGCCGCATTGGTAGAGCAGGAGCAAAGTCAACAAGCGTGAGAGCCGGCCGTTCCCATCGTTGAACGGATGGATCATCAAGAAGTCGAAGACGTAGCTGCCTGCCAACAGCAGAGGAGAATGCCCCCCATTCTTGAGCGCTTCTCCAAATCGCTCGTGCAGCTCGTCCATGGCGCTCGGTGTTTCAAATGGACTGACACCCTCGAAGACAACCGTGAGCTTGTTCCCCTGTGCGTCGAAGCGCGCAACCTCGTTTTGGGAGTCCTTGAATCTGCCTCCAGGAATGGGCGTGAACGCGTAGATGTCTCGGTGGAACTGTCGGACGACCGACGGGGTAAACGGAATGTGCGCGGCGCTCGCGTGAATCGTGTCCAGAGCTTTCCGGTATCCGGCGACCTCCTCCTCCGAGCGGGTTTGGGGCGCTGTCTTGTCCTGTACCAGTTCAG
>DASSMU010000173.1:0-9773 GCA_035701465.1 Solirubrobacterales bacterium | reverse complement strand
GGGCCGAAATCCGGACCCGGGTTCCGGATTTCGGCCCGTCGGCGGGATCCGTGCTCGGATCGGTAGGGTTGCTCTCGATGTCGCGGGCGACACTTCACACCAGCGCCGGGGCGATCGTGCTCGAGCTGCACGACGATGACGCGCCGAAGACGGTCGAGAACTTCCGCAAGCTCTCGGCCGACAAGTTCTACGACGAACTGGTCTTCCACCGGGTGATCCCGGACTTCATGATCCAGGGCGGTTGCCCGGAAGGCACCGGCACCGGCGGCCCCGGCTACACCTTCGAGGACGAGTTCAACGACCACAAGGTGGAGCGCGGGGCGCTGGCGATGGCCAACGCCGGGCCCAACACCAACGGCTCGCAGTTCTTCATCGTCACCACCGCCGCGGCGCCGTGGCTGGACGGCAAGCACACTGTCTTCGGCCGCGTCGTCGAGGGCATGGACGTCGTCGACGCGATCGAGTCGGTCGATACCGACGCCTCCGATCGTCCGCTCGAGGCGCAGATGATCGAACGCGTCGAGCTCTCCGAGTAGCTCGGCGACGCCTCAGCTCGCAAGCTTCGACCAGAAGCGAACCCACTCCCGCTCGTGGCCGATGCCGGACTCGAGTGAGAGGCGGATGCCCGCGGGGATGCCCGTGCCCATCTGTGCAAGCAACTCTTCGTAGTCGGCGAGCTTGCGTTGGTGGACGGGCACCTGGGCTTTGGCAAGGGCCTTCGGGTCGGCGCCGAAGAAGAGCTTCAGCAGCCCCGGGTCGCGGAGCTCGGTCAACTCGGCTGTCGGCTCTTCGAGCCATGAGCGCAGGGCCTTGCGGCCGGTGGCCGTGATCTTGTAGTGCCGCCGCCGCCGCCCACCTTCCTCGCGGCGCTCGCTCAGATAGCCCGCCCCGGCCAGGCGCTCCGGCTCCGAGTAGAGCTGAGCGTGCTGGATCGACCAGAAGTCGCCGAGGCTGGCGGCAACCACCTGCTTGAGCTCGTACGGGGTCGCCTCACCGGCCGCCTCGAGCAGGCCGAGGACGATGAAGGACGTGGGGGTTAGGCGGATCTCGCTTGACATCGGGGGATGGTAATGGTATCTGTTAGACCGTCTATTATGGACTATCAAGGAGGAACCCAAAATGGAGACGGCTGAGGCGAGGACCGTATCCCGTCCGGGCTACGCGACGGGCTTCGAAACGCTCGAGGCGGAGGTCGACCTCGATTCGCTCTCGGTAGAGGGCACGATTCCCGAGTGGCTGACCGGGACCCTGCTGCGCAACGGCCCGGCGAAGTTCGAGGCGGGCGAGCGGCCGCTTCGCCACTGGTTCGACGGGCTGGCGATGCTTCACAAGTTCTCCTTCGCCGACGGGCGGGTCTCCTACGCCAACCGCTTCCTGCGCAGCGACGCCTACCGCGCGGCGCAGGAGGGCCGGATCTCCTACAGCGAGTTCGCCACCGACCCCTGCCGTTCGATCTTCAAACGAGCGGCGACGATGTTCCGGCCCAAGCTCACCGACAACTGCAACGTCAACCTGACCCGGCTCGGCGACGAGTACGTCGCGATGACCGAGACCCCGCTGCCGGTCGCCTTCGATCCGGAGACGCTCGAGACGCTGGGCGTCGCCTTCGAGCCGCCGGGGGCCCATGCCACCGCGCACCCCCACCACGACCCCGAGCGGGGCGAGCTGGTCGCCTACGTGACCCACTTCGGACCGCGCAGCGAGTACCGGGTCTTCGCCCAGCGCGACCGGACGGCGCAGCGACGCATCGCCTCGCTGCGGGTCGCGGAGCCCTCCTACATGCACAGCTTCGCGCTGACCGAGCGCTACGCGGTCCTTGTCGCCTTCCCGCTCGTGGTCAACCCGCTCAACCTCGCCCTCTCGGGCAGGCCGTTCATCGAGAACTACCGCTGGAAGCCGGAGCTGGGGACGCGGGTGCTCGTCTTCGATCGCGAGGACGGCGAGCTGCGCGGCAGGTACACGGCGGAGCCCCGCTTCTCCTTTCACCACGTCAACGCCTTCGAGCGCGACGGCGAGCTGGTCCTCGACATGGTCGCCTACGACGACGCGAAGATCATCGACTCGCTTTACGTGAATCGCCTGCGGGCCGAACCTCCTTCCGAGTCGTCCTACGGTCGGTTGCTGCGCTACCGCGTGGCGCTCGACGGCGGCGCGGTTCGCGAGGAAGAGCTCAGCGACGAGTTGCTCGAGCTGCCCCGGATCGACTACCGGGAGCGCAACGGACGTCCTTACCGCTACCTCTACGGGGCCGGCACGAACGACGACGGGGGGTCCCCCGACTTCATCGACCAGCTGGTCAAGGTCGACGTCGAGACGGGCGAGGCCCAGAGGTGGTTCGAGCCCGGCTCTTACCCCGGTGAGCCGGTCTTCGTTCCGGCCCCGCGACCGGACCGTGCCGAGGACGAGGGGGTGCTGCTATCCGTCGTGCTCGACGGCAGCTCCTCCCGCTCCTACCTGCTGGTCCTGGATGCCACGAACCTCGAAGAGCTGGGACGGGCTCAGGTTCCGCACCACATCCCGTTCGGCTTCCACGGGCAGTACTTCAGCTGAGCGGAGGCTCCGTCAACTCGGAGGGGACTCGGCGGCCGGCGCCTCGCCGCTGCGGGCTTCGCGGCGGCGCCGGATTGCCTCGCCGGGGCGCCAGAGGCTGACCAGGCCGGCGACCAGGGTGACGAGGAAGATCTGGCCCATCATCATCTCCAGGCCCGAGACCAGCCGGCCCGGCTGGCCGCCGGGGACGAGGTTGCCGTAGCCGGTCGTGGTCAGCGTCGTGTAGCTGAAGAAGAGGAAGTCAGAGCCGGCCGGGTGCGGGTGTCCTTCGAAGAACGGCCCTCCCTGGACCCGGTCGATTACGCCGTAGAGGAAGGTGAAGAGGATGCCCAGCACGGCGTATACGCTGAGCGCGCCGAGGATCGTGCGCGAGCCGACCTCGGGCGCCATCACGACGCGGCGCAGGACCGCCCCCATCGCCACGGTCAGCAGCGAGACCTGGATCAGCGTCGCGAGGTTGAGCCAGACGCGATCGCCGGATGCCGCCCCCACCGCGGCAAGCGCGATGGTCAGCGCCGAGAGCACCAGGGCGATGCGCACGAGTTGTACGCGGGCGTGCGAGCTGGTCAGCGCCACCACCGAGGTCGCGCTCGTCGCGACCGTCAGCACGACCGCGGTCCAGCCCCGGTTCTCGATCAGCGAGGCGAGCACATAGGTGGTCACCACGAGGACGAAGACCAGCCCGAAGGCGTCGCTGACGCGCTCCGCCCGCTGCAACCATCGCTCACGCCTGCGCGCCCGGCGCGATGCCGTCTCCATCCCCGCACGTTCGGGCGTTTCGCCGGCTTTCCTGCTCACGCCACGCCGTGATAGACCTGGCCCGTGTCGCAGGAGAGCTGGACCGCGGTCGACGAGTACGTGAGTGGGCTACTGGCCCCGCACGACGAGGCGCTGGAAGCGGCCCTGCGGGACAGCGAGGACGCCGGGCTGCCGGCGATCCAGGTCTCGCCGGCCCAGGGCAAGCTGCTGTACCTGCTGGCCAAGTCGATCGGGGCACGGCAGATCCTCGAGTTCGGGACCCTCGGCGGCTACAGCACGATCTGGCTGGCCAGGGCTCTGCCCGCCGACGGTCGCCTCCTCACCCTGGAGGCGGAGCCCCGCAACGCCGAGGTCGCCAGCGGCAACGTCGCCCGCGCCGGCATCGGCGACCTGGTCGACCTGCGCGTAGGCCCCGCCCTCGACCAGCTTCCCCAGCTCGATGCGGAGGGCGCCGGCCCCTTCGACCTGACCTTCATCGACGCCGACAAGGCCAACACCCCCGAGTACCTCACCTGGGCCCTCGACCACTCCCACCCCGGCAGCCTGATCGTCAGCGACAACGTCGTCCGCTTCGGCGAGCTCGTCAACCCGGATAGCGACGACCCCACGATCCCGGCCCAGCGCCGCCTCCACGAGATGCTCGCCGCCGACCCCCGCGTCGAGGCCACGACGATCCAGACCGTCGGCGTCAAGGGGCATGACGGCTTCAACGTCGCCCTGGTCGTCGGATAGGCCCGGCGTTTCGACTGCAGGACACATCGCTATAAGAACCACGGCCGCTGGATGACTGGTGGGCGGTCTAACATTGCCCCGTGTCGCCTCGCTCCAAGCCTGAACTGGCGCATGACCACCTGGAGGCCGCGAGAGACGATCTCGACGGCGAGCGCACCGGGGACGCGATCAATGCTCTTTTTTATGCGGGCGAGGCCGCAGTAGTCGCCCTCGCCGAAACGTACGGCATCGACACAAAAAAGAGCCATGTTCTCAAGGCGACTGCAGCAAGCCAACTCCACCAGAAGGGCGTGCTGGAGCATGACCTGGGGCCGCTTCTCAGGGATCTCAACCAAGCCCGAAAGGACTACTGGTACGAAGGTGAGGATCCAGAAGTCGATCTTGAGACGGCCTATGAGGAAATCGAGTGGCTCGTTGGCAAGGTTACTGAGGGAGGGGACTGATGGCGGTTGTACACGACATCAGTCCCGGCGACGGCTGGTCTTTGCGGTTGGATTGGCATGACGAGTCGGTTTGGCGACAAAGGCTTCAGCGCGATCGAGAAGTTGCCATTCGTAACCAGAGTGCCGAGCAGCGAGCGATTACTGAGACGCTGGTATCACGTGTTCGCGAAGGCGGCGCCTCAGCATTTGCGTTGACTGGCTCGACTGCCCGTGCTCAACGTACGGCTATCAGTGACCTCGACTACCACGTCATTGGAGAGAGGCCTCTTCACAGCGATTTTCCGGACGACGTTGACATATACGCGACCGATCTCCCCGGCTTCTGGCGCAAGCTCAATCAAGGGGACGACTTTGTGCAGTGGACGTTGCGTTACGGCTGTGTTCTATTCGACGCAGGGGCTTTTCATCAGGGGATGCAGCATTTGGCGAGTGAGGACCTATGGCCGTCCCCCGCACTCAAGTTCGCGCGGCTCGCGGAGCACGTAAGACTTGCGCGACGGTTGATCTCCATGGGAGACAGGGATGCCGCTCAGGACCAGGTGCGAGCAACGCTGACGTCCGTCTCAAGAGGCCTCCTGCTTAGCGCTCGCGTCTTCCCGCTGGCACGGGCAGAGCTACCTCAACAGCTAACGGCGGCGGGGTTCCCCGACCTCGGCCAAGCGCTGCATCAGAGTATTGGCAGCGAGTTGACGCTTGATCAGCTAAGCCACACCCTTGATCTCGTTGACGGATCAACACCTGTGGAAGCGCTCGCCTCCTAGAGGCCAAGGTTCTTGCCCTGCACGAAGAAGACGAGGGGCGGTCACTTGCGGCGGTCACCTTGCTCCCCGATCTAGACACTACGCAGGCCACGGCTGCTGTCGTGGATTACCACGTTCGCGTGCTGAGAGACGTCAGCCTTCTCCCGGGGCTGACAACTAGACGAACTCGAAGGCTCCTCTGGTTCTCCGGCCACTTCGTCAGGAACGGTGGAAATGGCGACTTTGCTTAAAAATTTCTTAGCATTAGGTAGTCTGGGTCCTTGTGCCACCTTCGTGTCGCCGTTGCCACCCAGACACCAGATTTCATCCGGAGGCAACCGGACTCGGATGCGGTCTCGCGAGGCTGCACAAACCGCTCCAGCAAGCCAGATTTAGCGCTATAAGCGGAGGGGGAGGGATTCGAACCCTCGAGACACCTTTCGATGTCTGCCGGTTTTCAAGACCGGTGCATTCAACCGCTCTGCCACCCCTCCGGGAGTAGACGAATCGATGAGGCTAGACGCTTGGGCCGATGACGGCTATCGCTCTAGATGATTGTATTGTCTGCAATGCGTCGTTTGCTCGTCCTTTCTTCGGCGATGGTTTTCTTCGACGTCGCCTTCTTCTCGGCTATCGCGCCGCTGTTGCCGGGCTATGTCTCCGCGCTCGGGTTGAGCAAGGCGGAAGCCGGGATCCTTACCGCCTCCTACGCCGCTGGGACGTTGATCTTCTCGTTGCCGGCCGGCCTGCTGGCCGCCCGCATCGGGCCACGCCGAACTGTCATGGCCGGCCTGCTGCTGCTCGGCTGCTCCAGCGTCGCCTTCGGCTTTGCGGATCATTTTCTCCTGCTCGACGCCGCGCGGTTCGCCCAGGGTGCTTCCGGGGCGCTGATCTGGTCCGGCGCGCTGACCTGGCTGGTCACCGCGGCACCGCCAGAGCGCCGCGGAGCGGTGATCGGCACCGCCCTGGGCACGGCCGTCGCCGGCGCCCTGCTCGGCCCCGCGCTCGGGGCCCTGGCAGCCCAGGTCGGTACCGAACCCGTATTCAGCGGCGTGCTCGGGGTGGCACTGGTACTCATTTTCCTGGCCGCTCGTCTGCCCGAGGGCGAGGCGCCCGAGTCGCAGGACCTGCGCGAGGTTGCCGAGACGATCCTGAGCCGCCCGATCCTGATCGGCACCGCCTTCGTCGCCATCCCGTCGGTCATGTTCGGCGCGGTTGAGGTGCTGGCGCCGCTGCAGATCGCCGACCTCGGCGGCGGGCACGCGTTGATCGCCGGGGGATTCATCGCCGGTGCTGCCCTGGAGGCGGTGCTGGCCCCGATAGCGGGCGGTTACTCGGACCGGGCCGGGCGGCGCAGGCCCTACGTCGTCGGAATCAGCATCTGCGCCGTGGCGATGGTCGCCGTTGCGATGGGGGCGGCGATGGGGGTGGTGCTGGCCGGGTTGATGCTGACCTCCCTGGGAGGGGGCATCTGCTTCACGCCGGCGCTGACCATGCTCTCCGAGGCCGCCGAGTCGAGCCGCCTGCATCAGGGGTTCTCGGCCGGTCTCTCCAACATGGCGTGGGCGGTGGGGCAGGTGATCGGCGGGCTCGCCGGTGGGGGCGCCGCCGATGCCGCCGGCAACGCGGCGCCGGGCATCGCCATCGCGGCACTGCTTTTCGGCACCGCCGCCTACTCGTTCCGCTTCCTCTCCCCGTCCGCCGTTCCGACGCCCGGGGTCGGGGGATAGTCTCCCCCGACCATGGCTTCCGGGAGGTCCGAGCAGGGGCGAACCTGGCGCAACTGGGCGGGAGACCAGTCGTGCGTTCCTGCCGAGACGGTCCGGCCCCACGACCGTGAGGAGCTGGCCGAGGCGATCGCCGGGGCGGCAGCGGCGGGCCGCAAGGTCGGGGTCGCCGGTAGTGGCCACTCCTTCACCGAGGCCGCGCTGACCGGCGGCACGATGGTCGACGCCGGTTTGCTGACCGGCGTGATCGATGCCGACCGCACTTCGGGCCTGGTCAAGGTCGAGGCGGGCACCGTCCTTGCGGATCTCAACGAGGAGCTGCACCGGCTCGGCCTGGCGATGGAGAACCTCGGCGACATCGACCGGCAGACGATCGCCGGCGCGATCTCGACCGAGACCCACGGCACGGGGGCCAGGCTTCGCAACATCTCCTCCCAGGTCGAGGCCGTGGAGATGGTCCTCGCCGACGGCACGGTGCGAGAGCTAAGCGCCGGGAACGACCCCGAGCTGCTGCGTGCAGCCCGGGTCGGGATCGGCGCCCTCGGCGCGATCTCCTCCGTGACCCTGCGCTGCGTCCCGGCCTTCACTCTGCACCGGGTCGATTCGCCCTGCCCGCGCGAGGAGGTCCTCGACTCTTTTCAGGAGCGCGCCGACGCCAACGATCACTTCGAGCTCTTCACCTTCCCCTACGCCGACTCGGCCCTGGTGCTGGAGCGCAACCGCACCGAGGAGCCTCCCCGCCCGCGTGGCCGGGTCGCCGCCTACCTCAATGACATCGTGCTGGAGAACTGGGCGCTGGAGGCGATCTCCGCCGCCGGCAAGACCCTCCCACGGGCGATCCCGGCGCTCTCGCGACTTGCCGCCCGTCTCGCCTCGGGCAGCAAGGCGACCGACCGCAGCGACCTGATCTTTGCCAACGAGCGTCGCGTCCGTTTCACCGAGATGGAGTACGGGGTGCCGCGCGAGCACGGCCCCGAGGCGGCACGGCGGGTGATCGAGTGGGTGCGCTCCAACCGCTACCCGGTCTTCTTCCCGATCGAGATGCGGGTGACCGCCGCCGACGATGCGCTGCTCAGCCCCTCCCACGAGCGCGACACCACCTACATCGCCGTCCACCAGTACCGAGGCATGGAGTGGCGCCCCTACTTCGAGGCCGTCGAGGAGATCATGGATTCCTACGGCGGGCGCCCCCACTGGGGTAAGCGGCACTTCCAGACGGCGACGACACTGGCGGAGCGCTATCCCCGCTGGGCCGACTTCCAGGCGGCGAGGGACGAGTTGGACCCCGGCCGCACCTTCACCAACGAGTACGCCGAGCGAGTCCTGGGCCCCTGACGTCCACCTATAGGAACGTCTGGCCCTCGCCGCGGTAGGTGGGGACCATGTCGACTATCTCCTCGCCCTCGACCAGGTGGAGGGAGTCGAAGCGCTCGCAGAGCTCGCCGGCCTTGGCGTGGCGCATGTAGACGCGGTCGCCGATCTGTAGGTCACGGGCGGGAGCGCCGCTTAGGGGGGTCTGGACCTCGCCGGCACCCTCCTCGGGGTCGAGCTCGAGCCCGGCCGGCAACCAGGGCGAGGGAAGCCGCGCCGCGTCGCCGCTGCCCGAGGCGAGGTAGCCGCCGCCGAGTGCCGTCGCCACGCCGGCGGCTGGCTTGCGCACGATCGGGAGGGCGAAGCCGGCGGCGGGGGTGAGCGAGAAGCGGCTGTAGTGATCGAAGAGGGTGGGCGCGTAGAAGCCCGAGCCGGCGGCGATCTCGGTGACGACCTCCTCGGCACCGGTCAGCTCCAGGCTGCCGGTGCCGCCGCCGTTGACGATCGGCAGCTCGGCGAGCTCGCGGATCGCGGCGACGGCGGCAGCGCGCCGCTCCGCCAACTCCTTTGCCGAGCGTTTCTGCATCGCGCGGATCGCGGCACCGCGCAGGCGCCGCCCCGGGGGCCGGTCGCCGATGCCGGCGATCTGGCCCTCGTAGGACATCAGCGCCGCCAACTCGACCTGCGGGCGCTGCTCGATCTCCCGGGCAAGCGCGACGGCCTGCTCGACCGTGTGCACCGGCGAGCGCTTCGGCCCGACCTTGATTCGCCCGCCCAATGCCCACCAGCCGGCGTCGAGGTCGATGCAGACCCGCACCGGCGCCGCGCCCGCTCCCAGGACCGACTCGATCGCCTCGAGGTGCTCGACGCAGTCGACCATCACGATCGGCGCGCCGGCAGGGCTGGCGACCGAGCGCAGCGCCAGCTCGCCCAGCGCGGCCGAATCGGCGGTGGGGTAGGCGAGCAGCAGGTTCTCGAAGCCATGCCCGGCAAGCCAGAGTGTCTCCGGCAGCGTGAACGTCATCAGCCCGGCACAGCGCTCGTCCCGCCGCAGGATCCGCTCGAGCAGGCCCCGGCAGCGCACCGACTTGCTCGCCACCCGGATCGGCTTCGCTCCGGCCCGCCCAAGCATCTCTTCCGCGTTGGACCACATCGCGTCGAGGTCAACGAAGGCAAACGGCGCCTCGACCTCCTCGAAGATCTGCTCGAGCTGAGCGTGCGAGCGGCCGGACACGACCACGAGACTAGCCGCGCCGCCCCCTGTTAACTCCTACAATCGGGCCGAATGCCCGGAGAGGTGGCCGAGTGGCTGAAGGCACTCGCCTGCTAAGCGAGTAGGGGGCGCAAGCTCTCTCGAGGGTTCGAATCCCTCCCTCTCCGCTGTGTGATGTGTCGCGACATCGGAGACTGATGTCGCGGGACATCGTAGACACCTCAGCTCCCTCCGATGGGCTGGTAGTCCCGACTCGGATCGAGGGTCAGGCTGCGGATCAGCTCGCCCGTTCGGGCGT
>DASSMU010000172.1:0-13603 GCA_035701465.1 Solirubrobacterales bacterium | reverse complement strand
CTGGGGAGGGACCCCCGATGGCTCCCTTTACCATTGCTACATGCTCGGCGGCGGCTCCTTCACGCTCTTCCACGTGCGCGGCATCCGGATCGCGGTCGACTGGTCCTGGTTCCTCGTCCTCTTCCTGGTGATCTTCTGGTTGTCGAACTTCTACGGAAACGTGCTCGGCCAGAGCAGCTCGGCGTCGGAGCCTTTCGTCCTTGCTGTGCTCAGTGCCTTCGGCTTCTTCGGCTCGATCGTGCTGCACGAGCTCGGCCATGCCTTCATGGCGATGCGCAACGGGATCGGCATCTCCAACATCCAGCTCTGGATCTTCGGTGGGATGGCGCGGATGGATCGCGAGGCCGACGGCCCCGCGACCGAGTTCAAGGTGGCCGTGGCCGGGCCGCTGGTCACCTTCGCGATCGTCGTCGTGCTGACCGCGGTCGGCCTGGTCGCGGTCGGCGCCACGGAGTTCAAGCACGCGGTCGCGATCGAAAGCGACTCGGGCGTCTCCGGCGTGATGGCGATGATCGGCTGGCTCGCCTCGATCAACCTCCTCGTCCTCCTCTTCAACCTGCTGCCGGCTTTTCCGATGGATGGCGGCAGGATCGCGCGGGCGATCGCCTGGTGGCGCACCGGCGACCGCAATTCCGCGACCCGCTTCGCTGCCAACCTCGGCCGCGTCTTCGCCTACATCTTCATCGGCGGCGGTCTCCTCCTGATCGCCAACGGGGACGCCTTCGGCGGTATCTGGCTGGCTCTGATCGGCATCGTGATCAACAGCTCCGCCCGCGCCGCCTCGATGCAGACGGCGATCACCGGCAAAATCAGCGACCTCAGCGTTGCCGACGTGATGGACCGGGAGCCTGTCGCGATTCCAAGCGGCCTCAGCGTCGAGCAGGCTTTGGACGAGTACTTCCTGCGCTACCGCTGGCCGTGGTTCCCTGTCGTCGACGCCGCCCACCACTTCCTCGGCCTCGTCGTCCGCGATAAAGCCGACGAGGTCCCGGAGACCTCTCGCGCCACCTCACACGTCTCAGACCTGCTGGAGCACGACGACGGCACCTTTCAGGTCCGCGACGACGCACCCCTGGACTCGCTGCTGGCAAATCGTGCCTTGCGCCGCTTCGGCGCCGTGATGGCCGTGGATGCTGAAGGCTGCCTGTCCGGTGTCATCACGGCGGAGCAGGTCGGCCGGGCGCTGCGAGACGCCGCCAAGTAGCGGAGAGCCGGGCAGGGGGTTCCGCTTAACTTTTTCGAGGATCGCTGGATGGCTGGCGCGCGCGGCGTTTGCTCGCGAAAAAGTACAAGACGCTCCACCCCCTGCCCGGCTCTCCTATTACGGACGGTGGCGGTCGATGATGCGCTTGAAATCCGTGCCGGAGGGGAGGGTCCCGAAGGCGTAGCCCCAGTCTCCCGATAGCCGCGAGGCGCAGAAGGCGTCGGCAACCGCGGAGTCGCCGTACCGGACGAGAAGCGAAGCCTGCAGGGCTAGAGCCATCTTCTCGACGATGCGCCGTGCCCGGTGTTGGATCGTGTCTATGTCACCGGGGATCTCGTCGCGGAGGGAGGAGACATAGGCGTCTAGCTTGGGTTCGGCCCCTGCACCCTCGAGGACCTCGGCGAAAAAGGCATCTACTGAGGCCGGACTCTTGACCATCCCGCGGAGGACGTCCAGGCACTGGACGTTGCCCGAGCCCTCCCAGATCGAGGCCAGCGGGGCCTCTCGATATAGGCGGGGCATGCCGGACTCCTCTACGTAGCCGTTGCCGCCGAGGCACTCCAGGCACTCGACTGCGTGGGAGGGGGCGCGCTTGCAGAGCCAGTACTTGAGAACCGCGTTGGTCAGGCGCCTGAACTCGAAAGCTTGGTCATCCCCAGCCGCCACCTCGTCGTAGGAGCGGGCGAGGCGCATCGCCGCCACTGTCGCCGCCTCGGACTCGACGCAGAGGTCGGCGAGGACGTTCTGCATCAGTGGCTGCTCGATCAGCTCCTTGCCGAAGGCGGAGCGGTGGGCGGTGTGGTTGAGCGCCTGGACGACGCCGGCTCGGTAGCCGGTGGCGGTGCCGATCACGCAGTCGAGGCGGGTGTGGTTGACCATCTCGATGATCGTCGGCACGCCGCGGCCCTCCTCGCCGATCATCCGCGCCCAGGCGCCGCGAAACTCGACCTCGCTGGAGGCGTTGGAGCGGTTGCCGAGCTTGTCCTTGAGCCGCTGGATGTGGAAGGCGTTGCGCTCGCCGTCGGGTGTCCAGCGCGGCATCAGGAAGCAGGAGATGCCCGACTCGGTCTGGGCGAGGACGAGGAAGGCGTCGCACATCGGCGCCGAGCAGAACCACTTGTGGCCGACGATCTCATACTCGGCGCCGGGCCCGCCGCCGTTCAGCGGCGTCGCAGTCGTGGTGTTGGCGCGGACGTCGGAGCCGCCCTGCTTCTCGGTCATCGCCATCCCGCAGAGGGCGCCGCTCTTGCGCTCGGCCGGCAGCGAGCGCTCGTCGTAGTCGAGCGAGAGGAAGCGCCCCTCCCACTCGGCGGCGAGCTCGGGCTGCTTGCGCAGCGCCGGGATCGCCGAGTAGGTCATCGAGATCGGGCAGCCGACGCCGCTCTCGGCCTGCATCAGCAGCATGAACGTCACGGCGCGGGCGACGTGGGCACCGGGGCCGGGTTCGCGCCAGGGCGCGGCGTGCATGCCGTTGCCGACGCCGATCCGCATCAGCTCGTGCCAGGAGGCGTCGAACTCGACCTCGTCGACGCGGTTGCCGTAGCGGTCGTGGGTGCGCAACTGGGGCTTTTGCTCGTTGGCCTCGAATCCCCAGCGGATCGTCTGCCGCGAGCCGCAGATCGCCCCGATCTCGCGCGCTTGCCCCTCGGCCCACTCGGCTCCCTCGCGGCGCAGCGCCTCGGTCAGCACGCGATCGGCGTCGAAGGGGTTGTAGTCCTCCAGCGGCGGCGGCTGGTTGAAGACCTCGTGGGTAGCGGAGGAGCGGCGCTCGGCGGTGGCCATCGACCTGATTGTGGCAGCCGGTAGCATCGCCCGCCGCGTGGCAAAGATCTCCGTGAAGAACCCGGTCGTCGAGCTCGACGGCGACGAGATGACCCGGATCATCTGGTCGTTCATCAAAGAGCAACTAATCCTTCCCTACCTCGACCTCGACCTCGTCTACTTCGACCTGGGGATCGAGAGTCGCGACGCGACCCGTGATCAGATCACGGTCGACGCCGCCAACGCGATCAAGCGGCACGGGGTCGGGGTCAAGTGCGCGACGATCACCCCGGATGAGGCGAGGGTGAAGGAGTTCGGCTTGGCGGAGATGTACCGCTCGCCGAACGGGACGATCCGCAACATCCTCGGCGGCGTCATCTTCCGCGAGCCGATCGTGATCTCGAACATCCCGCGGCTGGTCCCCGGCTGGACCAAGCCGATCGTGATCGGCCGTCACGCCTTTGGCGATCAGTACCGCGCGACCGACATGGTCGTCCCTGACGAGGGGACGCTGACGCTCACATACACACCCAAAGATGAGTCTGAGCCGGTCGAGCTCGACGTCTCCGAGTTCCCGGGCCCGGGTATCGCGATGGCGATGTACAACCTCGACGATTCGATCCGGGATTTCGCCCGTGCTTCGATGCGCTACGGGCTGAATCGCGGCTATCCGGTCTACCTCTCGACCAAGAACACCATCCTCAAGCGCTACGACGGCCGCTTCAAGGACCTCTTCGCCGAGGTCTACGAGAACGAGTTCGAGGCCGAGTTCGAGGCGGCGGGAATCACCTACGAACACCGCCTGATCGACGACATGGTTGCCGCGGCGCTGAAGTGGGAGGGCGGCTACGTCTGGGCCTGCAAGAACTACGACGGCGACGTGCAGTCCGACACCGTTGCGCAGGGGTTCGGCTCGCTGGGACTGATGACCAGCGTGCTGATGAGCCCCGACGGCGAGACGGTCGAGGCCGAGGCCGCCCACGGCACCGTCACCCGCCATTACCGCCAGCACCAGCAGGGCAACCCGACTTCGACCAACCCGATCGCCTCGATCTTCGCCTGGACCCGCGGTCTCGCCGCCCGCGGCCGCCTCGACGACACGCCCGAGGTTTCGCGCTTCGCCGAGACCCTCGAGCGCGTCTGTGTGGAGACGGTGGAAAGCGGCCGCATGACCAAAGACCTCGCGCTCCTCGTCGGTCCCGACCAGGAGCACCAGACCACGCAGGAGTTCCTGGCCTCGATCGACGAGGCCCTCAAAGCAAAGGAGATTTTGTGAGCACCCCTGTGAAAGTCACCGTCACCGGCGCCGCCGGGCAGATCGGCTACGCGCTGCTGTTCCGGATCGCAAGCGGTCAAATGCTCGGCCCCGACACCCCGGTCGAGCTGAGCCTGCTCGAGATTCCCGATGCCGTCAAGGCGGCGGAGGGAACCGCGATGGAGCTCGACGACTGCGCCTTCCCGTTGCTGAGGCGCATCGATATCTTCGACGACCCCAAGCAGGCGTTCGACGGCTGCAACGTCGGCCTGCTGGTGGGAGCGCGTCCACGCGGACCCGGCATGGAGCGTTCGGACCTGCTCGAGGCCAACGGCGGCATCTTCAAGCCCCAGGGCGAAGCGATCGCCGCTGGTGCCGACAGTGATGTGCGCATTCTGGTGGTTGGCAATCCCGCCAACACCAACTGCCTGATCGCGATGTCGAACGCCGATGGTGTCCCCCGCGAGCGTTTCACCGCGATGATGCGGCTCGATCACAACCGCGCGATCGCGCAGGTTGCGAACAAGCTCGGCAGGGAGATCTCAGAGGTCACCAACATGACCGTCTGGGGCAACCACTCGACCACGCAGTACCCCGACCTCGTCAACGCCAGAGTCGGCGGGCAGAGCGCCTGGGAGGCGATCGACGACGAGGCCTGGATCGCCGATGAGTTCATCCCCCGCGTGGCCAAGCGGGGCGCCGCGATCATCGAGGCTCGCGGGGCGTCCAGCGCCGCCTCGGCTGCCAACGCCGCGATCGACCACGTGCACGACTGGGTGCTTGGCACTCCTGAGGGCGACTGGGTTTCGATGGGTGTTCCGGCTGACGGCTCCTACGGCGTCGAGGAGGGCATCGTCGCCGGCTTTCCCTGCGAGTGCAGTGGAGGCGAGTGGTCGATTGTCGAGGGTATTGAGGTAACCGAGTTCTCGCGCGGCCGGATCGATGCCAGTGCAGCCGAGTTGCGCGAAGAGCGCGAGGCGGTCAGCAAGCTCGGTTTGGTCTGAACTGGACCTGGGTATGAAAAAGCCGGCCCCAAAGAGGGCCGGCTTTTTCGTGCAGTAACTTGCCTCTAGGCGGGGTGGTATTCGCGCCCCTTCTTCTTGACTCTGCCCTCTTTCTCGAGTTCACCGAGGACACGGTAGAGGTAATTCGGTTTGATTTTCAAAGACTTCGCGATATCCGAAGCGCTGATGCCCGGGTTTTTCTCCACCAGGGCGACAGCCTGATCGGCACGAGTACCGCCGCGGCGGCGGCGCCGTTTGCGTGGTGCTGTGGTACCGGAAGCAGCTTTGGGGGGGCGGCCCGGTCCGCGTTTTCCGCTGCCCCGGGGGCGACCCGGGCGGCGTGTGATGGTGCCACCAAGCTCGGCGAGTGCGCGCTCGAGGCGCTTGCGCTCCTCGTCGAGCTCGTGGAGCCTTTTCCTGACCAGGTCGAGAGCCTCGTCGAGTACGTTGCTGGTGCTTGGCATTTCCTTCCTTTCCATCTCGTGGGATTTCCCACGAGTGTCGTCAGCTTCAGGCAGTGTGACACAGTCACAGTGTCAGTGACTATTCATATAGTCAAATTTGACGCACCTGCTCTGGCCATTTAGATGAGGTTTAGCCTTGACGCCGCTGTTCAGGCCGCGCGCTGGGACTGGCGCTCGGGTGAGATGCGCACCACGTTCCAGGCGAGGCCGAGCTTCTCCATAGTGCCGATAATCACAGCCGAGGGATCCATCTCCCACTTGCGCAGGCCGTGCACGGCCGAGCGTGGGAAGGCGTGGTGGTTGTGATGCCAGGACTCGCCAAGCGAGGGCAGGGCCAGCCAGAAGACGTTGGTCGACCGGTCGTCTGTGTCAAACCTCCGCGTGCCGAAATAGTGGCAAACGGAATTGACGCTCCAGGTGATGTGGTGGACGAAGAAGATCCGCACCAACCCTCCCCAGAGCAGCCCCGTTGCCGCTCCCGCGATCGTGCCGCTGACGGCGTAGCCGGCAAGGGCGGGCAGCACCAGGCTCAAGATCACCAGGGGGACGAAGCGGCGACCGATCAGGCGCATGCCGGGGTCCTCGTAGAGGTCGGGCGCGTATCGCTTCCAGTCGGCCCTGCCCTGAGTGGACATCAGCCAGCCCGAGTGGGCGTGCCACAGTCCCGAAAGCACGCCGCGCAGGCCGCCGCCGTGGCCGACGTGGGGGCTGTGAGGATCGCCCTCTTCATCTGTGTGCGCATGGTGCTTGCGGTGGTCGGCGACCCATGAGATAACGGGGCCCTGAACGGCCATCGACCCCAGCACCGCGAATGCGTACTCGAACCGCTTGGAGGTCTGGAAGGAGCGGTGGGTGAGGAGTCGGTGGAAGCCAACGGTGATCCCGACCGCCGTGAGCAGGTACATCGCCGCTGCGATGACGAGGTCGGCCGTTCCGACGACGTCGTTCCAAAGCAGCGCGATCGCCGCCAGCACGGCCAGGAAGGGCACGACCACCGCGCCGAGGTTGGCGACCTTCTCGACCTTGGTCATCTCGCTCATTTCCAAGCACATTATGCGAGCTTTGGGCATAGGTATTAGCCTAATAAGCAAGTTATGAAGCTATTTTTCATCATATAAATGATAAAAAATCTGGATTCAGAGCCGTGGCGCGACCTCCAGCCCGCGGTTGCCGACACGCTCGAACCCGAGTTGAAGGCGGCGACGGGGGAGATACTCGAGACGATCGGCCGCGAGGTCCCGGAGTACGCCCGGCCCCTCGAGGGGAATTTCGGCCGCGGCATCCGCACCGGGGTCGGCGAGGCGCTGAGCCAGTTCGTCGCTCTGATCCGCGATCCCGAAGCCGGTCGCGTGGGGCGGGAGGTCTACGTGGAGCTTGGCCGGGGGGAGCTGCGCCAGGGGCGGACCCTGGATTCCCTGCAGGCGGCCTACCGGATCGGCGCCCGCGTCGCCTGGAGGCACTTCGCCCGCGCCGGGCGGCGGGCAAAGCTCGACGCGGAGGTCCTCAGCCTTCTCGCCGAGGCGATCTTCGCCTACATCGACGAGCTCTCCGCCGACTCGGTTGAAGGTTTCGCCGAGGCCCAGGCCGAGACCGAAGACCGGCGCCGCCGGCGACAGCAGGAACTGGCGGCGCTGCTGCTGCGCGATCCCCCCGCCGACCCGGCCGACCTGCGCGTTACCGCGGCGGCTGCCGAGTGGAAGCTCCCGCGCCGGGTCGCGGCACTGGCCTGCGCTGCCACCGACTTGATGCAGATAGCGCATCGCGTCCCGGTCGGCTCGCTGGTTGCCGAGCTCGACGAGACCGGCTGCGTGTTGCTGGCCGATCCCGACGGGCCCGGCCGCGCGGCGGAGATAGAAAACGCTGTCGCCGCCGTTCCGGTTGCCATCGGGCCGACAGGTGAGCCGGGGGCGCTACGCGAATCGTGGGACCTGGCCAAGACGTGTCTACTCGCGGCGCGGGCCGGGAGGCTTCCCTCGGTGGGGCTCGTCCGTGCCGAGGATCACCTGGCCGAGCTGCTGCTCTTCGAGGCAGGCGCACTGGCGGGACGGATCGCGATCAAAAGGCTCACCTCGTTCGAAGCGCTCACCGACAAGGCGCAAAAACGGATGCGGGAGACCGCCCTTGCCTACGTCCGCCACCAAGGCAACTCGGTCGAGATGGCCACAGCCCTGCACCTCCATCCGCAGACCGTCCGCTACCGCATCGCCCGCCTGCGCGAGCTCCTGGGCGACCAGCTCGACGACCCCGACGCTCGCTTCGAGCTGGAGATAGCGCTGCGGATCCCACAATGAGCGAGTGGCACGTCGAGCAGCAGCACGTCGAGCGACTATTGAGTATTGCTCAGGACATCGCGTTGCGATAAACAAGGGGACGTTCCGCCCCAACTTGGGCGGTTCGATCAACCGAAAGCCAAGGGGAAAGATGCGATCCAAAATTCTCGGTGCCCTGCCAATCGCGCTCGTCGCACTGGCGGTATTTGCCACGCCGGCGGGCGCGGTGGTCGCCAACACCGCGGGCGGTCGCGTCTCCTACCTGCCGCTGAACGAAGCGGCGACAGGCCACGGCGCGGCGCCGATTCGCAGCACCGTGCCTTCCGGCGAACCGCCCCTGGAATACCACGGCGGCCCGGTCATGCACTCCCACGCCGCCTACGCGATCTTCTGGGCGCCAAGCGGCTACTCCTTTCCGAGTGGCTACACGAGCGCGATCGAAGAATTCCTCAAAAACGTAGCTGCCGACAGCGGCAAACCGAGCAACGTCTACTCGGTTGGCGCCCAGTACACGGACGAAACCGGGCACGCCGCCTACAGCGACTCCTTCGGCGGCTCGATCGAAGACACCCACACCTACCCGACCAGCGGCACCTGTCCGACCTACAAAGGATTTGGCGGCGAATCCTTCACCGCCTGCATCAGTGACTCGAAGCTGGAAGCGGAGGTCGACTCGGTCGTCGACGCCCAGGAATGGCCACGCGGCCTCGGGGCCGAGTACTACGTCGTCCTGCCGCCGCATGCGGGCAGCTGCTTCGACGTCGCCGGCAAAGAATGCTTCGACAAGCAGTTCTGCGCGTACCACAGCTACACCCTGTCGTCGCCTGAAGCGATCTACGCCAACATCAGCTACTCCCCGGGCGATGTCATTGGCTGTGGGGTCGGGGAGTACCCCAATGGCCATGCCAACGGCAACGTCGACGACACGCTCAGCAGTCTCAGTCACGAGGCCAACGAGTCGATCACGGACCCGACGCTGGAAGCCTGGTTTGATGAAGAAGGCTTCGAGAACGGCGACGAGTGCCGCAACACGCCGTTCGAAGAAGACTACGGCGCGCCCCTGGGTGGCTCTGCAGGCGCGCTCTTCAACCAGTCGATCGCTGGTGCCCATTACTACCTCCAGCAGGAGTGGAGCAACGACACCGAAGACTGCGCCCAGCGCGTCGATCCGGCGACGCCCTCGATTGCCGACCCGGGCCAACTCGTCTCCGGTCAGCCCGCTTCTTTCCACAGCAGCTCGTTTCCTGGCTCCGGCGGCATCGCCTCCTACAGCTGGGACTTCGGCGACGGCGGTACGGCCAGCGGTCCAAACCCGGCCCATACCTTCCAGGCGCCTGGCACCTTCACGGTCACGCTGACGCTCAAAGACGACGGCGGCTTCTCCTTCTCGACCACACGTCAGGTGAGCGTTGTGACTCCCTCCGTCGGTGGCGCAGGCAGTTCGACCTCCTCCAGTACGGGCGGCTCGGTTTCCACCGGGGGCTCGCTCCCGGCGGGAAAACGGCTGAAATGCAGGAAAGGATTCCGGAAGGCCAAGAGGCACGGCAAGGCCGTCTGCGTGAAGGTCAAGAAAAAGCACGGCGCGCACCACCGGTAGGCCGTTTTCTTTGCCCGGCGACGGGCGATGGTCAAGAGACGCTCAAGTTCGCTCTGCGTCTCCTCAAGATGACTGCGGGAGGGGGAAGCCAGTCGATGCAGCCGTGAATGGCTCATCGGCTCAGATCACTCCGGAGTCTCCTTGCGATCGCGCTTCTCACCGCTGCGGCCGCGGTGCTGGCGCTTCCCCCCTTGGGCACGGCTTCCGCGGCGATCTGTGCCGGCAGGCGGGCGACGATCGTCGGCACCCCGGGCAACGACGTGATCGTCGGCAGGAGGGCTAGCGATGTGATCTACGGAGGCGGGGGGACGACCGGATCAGCGGCGGCCCGAACGGCAACGACACCATCTGCGGCGGTCCCGGCGGCGGCTCGGGTGGGGACAGTCTTCACGGCGGAGCCGGCGGCGACGTCATCGTCGGTGGCAAAGGCCCGGACCACCTCTTCGGGGAAGCCGGCGACGACCGTGCCAACACGCTGTCGGGGCGCGGCGGCGACGACACCCTGGTCGGACGGGGCGGCGACGACCGCCTGGTCGGGGGCAGCGGTGCCGACCTCCTGCGCGGAGGATGCCCGGCAGGTGCAGGTCCAGCACCACCAGGTCGGCCGGCAGCGCACGCGCCTGCTCGAGCCCGCTCTCGGCGTCGTGGCAGACGGCGACCGTGAACGACGCCCTTTCGAGCAGGGCACGGGTGGATGCGGCCACCTGAGGGTCGTCCTCGACGATCAGCACCTTGAGCGCTTGCGGAACAGGGCCGTTGCCGGCAGGCATGGGAGACACCAGACTGTACGGAACGCGCTTTTTCGGCCTCGGCTTGCGATGGGGGCACCCTGGGGTTTAGGCTTGACCGATGGCAGTCAAGCTCCATCGCTGCTCGACCATGTGGGTGAAGATCGACGCCCACCCCTGCTGGCGGGTGCAGAAGGCCCTCGACGAGGAGGGCGTCGAGTACGAGGTGGTCAAGGGGCCGTTGCGACCCGGCAAGCGGAATGATCTGGAGCAGCTATCGGGCCAGCGCAAGTACCCGGCGATCGAGTTCGAGGACGGCCGCGTCTACCGCGAGGAATCCAAGGACATGGCGGAGCGGATCCGCGCCGGCGAGCTCTTCCAGGGCCCGGAGTCCCCGCCACCCGCCGCCTGAGTCCCCCGTTGCGCGCCCTCGTTGCAGGACGCGTTGCACTTTCGTCTCGATGTGCGCGCCACGGGTGTGGTTGATCCTTCTAGGGTGCCACCATGGAGGCGATGAGAGAGAGTTGGACCGACGACCGGCTGGACCATCTGAGCCAGAAGATGGACGAACGCTTCGACCGCGTCGACGAACGCTTCAAGCAGATCGACGAACGCTTCAAGCAGATCGACGGTCGCTTCGATCGGATCGAAGCGGAGACTGGCAGTCGCTTCGATCGTGTCGAAGCGGAGGCACGGGGCCTGCGATCGGAGATGATCGAATTTCGGAGCGAGATGAACGCCCGGTTCGATTCGATGCAACGGTTGATGATCCAGTTCTTCGGCGTCATGGCAGCGGCGTTGATCGGTTTCGTCGCCACACAGGCATGAGCAGGCTCCGTTTTCAGATCTCGGTCTCCCTCGACGGCTTCGTCGCCGGGCCGAATCCGAGCGAGGAGCATCCGCTGGGGGAGGGCGGAGAGCAGCTGCATGAGTGGGTGGTCAAGCTGGCCGCCTGGCGCAGGCCGCATGGACGGGAGGGCGGCGAGACCAACGCCAGCAGTGCCGTCTTCGAGGAAGCGCTCGACAACGTCGGGGCGACGATCATGGGCCGCGGGATGTTCGGCGGCGGTCCGGGACCCTGGGGCGAGGATCCCTGGGAGGGCTGGTGGGGAGACGACCCGCCCTTTCACACACCGGTCTTCGTGCTCACCCACCACGAGCGCGAGGCCCTTGCGAAGGAAGGAGGGACGACGTTCATCTTCGTCACCGACGGCATCGAGTCGGCGCTCGCGCAGGCCAAGGACGCCGCCGGAGGCAAGGACGTCTCGCTCGGAGGCGGTGCCGACGTCGCCCGGCAGTACCTGGCGGCGGGTCTGATCGACGAGCTGCAGCTAAACGTGGTTCCGGTGCTGCTCGGTGAGGGCGCTCGCCTCTTCGACGACCTCTCCGCCTCCGGTATAGGCCTCGAGCAGGTCCAGGTGGTCGAGGCCCCGGGCGTCGTCCACCTCAAGTACCGCGTTACCGCCTAGGCCTCGAGCCAGGTGCCCTTCGGGCCGAGGTTGTAGATGGGCGTGTCGCCGACCATGCTCTCGCAGCCCCAGGACTCGTGGATGTGGCCGCAGACGGCGAGGCGCGGGTTCCGCTCCTCGATCGTCCGCAGCAGGATCGGGCTGCCGAAGCTCTGGCCGGCGCCGTTCGAGTCGCAGTGACCGAGCGGTGGCGAGTGGAGGACGAGGACGGCGTTTTCGGGGCAGTGAGCGAGCATCACCGCCGCCTTTTCGTCGTCCAGGTCGAAGCTCCACTCCCAGGGCGTGACGGGGATGCCGGCGCCGAGGCCGAAGAAGTCGACGCCGGAGATCGTCGCGCCGCCGCCATGCAGGACAGTGGCCGAGCGCCAGTCGGCGGTCGCCTCGCGCAGCGCCTCGTCGGTCTCGTTGTTCCCCGGCACCAGCACGGCCGGCTTCTCGATTCCCGCCAGGGCGTCGATCGTCTCCTGCAGGCCCTCGTGGACCGAGGCGAAGTCGCCGGCGCCGATCACCACGTCGGCCTTGGCCGACATCTCGACCAGCTTCTCCGCTTGGGTCAGGTCTCGGTGCAGGTCACTGAAGGCGAGCAGTTTCACGTGCCCAACCTAGCGGCTCGGGCGCAACGCGTTGTCGATGAATTTCACAGGAAGACGTTGATCGGCTGCGACTTCGGCGAAGCAGGTACTGCTGCTGGAGCTGCCCCGGCTGATCGAGTCGGCGGCTTGGTTCGATAATCTGCCGCGCCAATGCCCGACGTCTTTTGGATCGGCCTCACGATTGCCGTCGCGATCTTCCTGATCGGCGTCATCTCCGGCGCCCGCTCGCGCACGACAAACCTTCTCACCGGCGCCGCGATCGGCGCCTACCTCGGCGTCATGCTCGCCTTCCCGTTGCTGGCCATCGGCCTCGCGACCAGCTAGTTCGGTCGCGCCTCATGGGCGCAAAAACGTCGCAGCATAAAAACTCGCCAGAGCGGGTACCCAAAGCCATACCGGTCATGACAGGAAGTAGTTATCATGACAAGAAAGGACCCGTATGGAAGGAATCCCGATGGCCAAGACGACTCTACTCCCCAGCCTCCCCCTTCACGACGGCATCGAGATCCCGCAGCTGGGCTTCGGCGTCTTTCAGGTTCCGCCGGAGGAGACCCAGAGCGCCGTCGAGTCGGCGCTCGAGGCCGGCTACCGTCACATCGACACCGCGGCCGCCTACCGCAACGAGAAGGGCGTCGGCGCCGCGCTCGCCGCCTCGGGGCTGCCCCGTGAGGACTACTTCGTCACCACCAAGCTGTGGAACTCCCAGCAGGGCCACGACCGGACGCTGGCCGCCTTCGAGGCGAGTCTCGGCAGGCTCGGGCTCGACCACGTCGATCTCTACCTGATCCACTGGCCGGCGCCGACCGAGGGACGGTTCATCGACACTTGGCGGGCCTTCGAACAGATCCACGGGGAGGAGGCGGCGCGCACGATCGGGGTCTCCAACTTCCGCATCGAGGATCTCGAGCTGCTGGGGAGAGAGATGGAGACGCTGCCGACGGTCAACCAGATCGAGCTGCACCCGCGTTTACAGCAGGCCGACCTGCGCGCCTGGCACGCCGAGCACGGCATCGTCACCGAGGCCTGGAGCCCACTCGCTCAGGGCGCATTGCTCGACGACGAGACGATCGCCTCGGTGGCCGGCAACCACGGCAAGTCGCCCGCCCAGGCGATCCTGCGCTGGCACCTGCAGCTCGGCAACGTCGTCATCCCCAAATCCGTCACCCCGAAGCGGATCCGCGAGAACTTCGCGCTGTTCGACTTCGAGCTGACCGAGGACGACATGACCGAGATCGCCGCCCTCGACGTCGGCCGGCGG
>DASSMU010000171.1:0-38150 GCA_035701465.1 Solirubrobacterales bacterium | reverse complement strand
CGGCGAGACGCTGGCGGGACGGGTCGCCTTCGTCGAGCTGTCGCCCTTCGACGTGACCGAGGTGGGCGGCGAGAAGCTCGACCGGCTCTGGGTGCGCGGCGGCTTCCCCAAGAGCTTCCTTGCGAAAGGCGAAGAGACCAGCCTGCGCTGGCGCCGCGATTTCATCCGCACCTATCTGGAGCGGGACATCCCCCAGCTTGGGCCCCGCATCCCGGCCGAGACCTTGCGGCGGCTATGGACGATGCTCGCCCACAGCCAGGGCGGTCTGCTCAACGCGGCGCAACTCGCCCGCGGCCTCGGGGTGAGCGGCGCAACCGTCGGCCATTACCTCGACCTGATGGTCGACCTGCTGCTAGTGCGACGACTGGCACCGCGGCTCGCCAACGCGGGCAAGCGGCTGGTCCGCTCGCCCAAGGTCTACGTTCGCGACAGCGGCCTCGTCCACGCCCTGCTCGGCCTGGCCGACAAGGAGGCGGTGCTCGGCCACCCGGTGGCCGGAGCGAGTTGGGAGGGGATGGCGATCGAGAACCTCATCGACATCGCCGGCGAGCGGGCCGAGCCGAGCTTCTACCGGACGAGCGGCGGCGCCGAGGTCGACCTCGTCCTCAGCTGGGCCGACGGGCGCGAGTGGGCGGTGGAGGTGAAGCGCAGCCTGGCGCCGAAACTGGAGCGCGGGCTGCGCTCGGCGCTGGCCGACATCGAGCCGGAGCGCAGCTTCGTCGTCTACCCGGGAAGCGAGCGCTTCAGGCTGGGGCCGGACACCTGGGCGATCGGCCTGGCGGAGTTGTGTAGAGAGGTGGGCGAGCGAAGCTAGGCGTGCGTAGGTCGCTACAGCAGTGGGTCAAGCTCATTCAAGTAACGGGCAAGCAGGGGATCGGTGATGTTCCACTCTCGCCCCTTGCTTCGGGCAATGCCGATGTTTCGCAGCTGTTCCAAGGCTCGCCGGACCGAGTTTGCAGGAAGGTCACGGTAGGGGGGGTCGCCGCTCGCAATCCGGCGGGCGACCTGCAGGGCGTATTGGTGCAATCCGCGGAGCCGCTCAACGGTCTGTTCGTGATTCACTCGCTCGCCGTCGAGCGCCGCGCGGTAGCCCTGCTCGACGGTCGATAGATCGAGCTTGTGGGAGTCGAGAAGGACCGCCGTCAGGTGCGTCTTCTGGGAGATCAGCATGGTCGCGCGAGGATGACCGGCACCGAGCTCGACGAGGCGCCGCAAGGCGAGTTCATCGATCTCGCAACCGTCGAGGGCGAGCCGTGCTCTCAGCCCTTCGGCCCAATCCTCAGGCGCAATCGGTCGAAGCTCGTAGAAACTGCCGAACTGGCTCAGCGCTCGTTGCTTGGGGGTAAAGAGGTCGCGCATCAGGTGCTCGATGCTGCCGGCGAAAAGGACACTGACCTCGGGGCCGCGCTGAAGGATCGCCCGCATCCGCTTCGTCAAGGCGTCCGAGTCGCCGTAGGGCTCACGCGGCCCGGCGATCTCCTGGAACTCGTCGAAGAAGACGACAACCCGCTTGCCGTCCGCTTTGGCGATCCGGCCCGGAAGGGCGAGGGCGTAGTCGAGATAGCGATCGGGGTCGCGTCGCGCGATCTCGGGGGTAAAGGCGATCTCTAGCTCCTCCCCAAGCTCGGTCTTGGATTTGACAACCGCGGAGACGCCGGCTGCATCCGCGACCATCCGGCCCGCTTCGCGCGTCTGGTGGAGGATGCGCCGCAGGACCGAGCGATTCGCGATTGTCCGTGCGACAAGCACTTCCGCGAGCTCTGCCGCCGAGGCAATCCGAAAGAGGTCGACTGGGACGACATAGATTCCATCGCCCTTCAAGACATCGAGAGCAGCATCGCAGACGCTCGTCTTTCCGGTTCGGCGTGGCCCGGAGATAACGATGTGCCCTCCCCCCGCGAGGGTCGCCGCGACTTCTCGCACGTCCTCGTTTCGCCCGATCAACAGGTCGTTAGGCAAAGGCCGGTCGGTCGGGAAAAGGCTGGCGCTCGGCTCGCGAAGCACCTGGGCAGGATAACATTGATACGTCTTAATTGACGTATCATGCGTCGAACAGGGAACATTCAGAGAGATTACCGGCACTGGATGGCGACCGCTACTGTCGCCGACATCGGGGGGCGCCTAAGTAACTCCTGGGAAGCGAAGCTAGGCGTGCGCGGGGTAGGCGGCCTTGCGGGCGGCCTTTACGCCTATATATGGAGTGAGGGCGAACTCCGCCAGCTCCTCCAGCAGGCCCTCGAGCTCCTCCGGGCGGCCGACCACGATGCGCTGGTAGACGATCCAGAAGATGCCGCCGATGATCGTCTCCTCGAGCGTGGGCGGCAGGTTGTCGCCGTTATCGGAGCTGCGCCGGCCGAGGCGGAAGAAGGGGACAACCGCACGCACGGTGCGCTCGTAGCGCTCGGCGGCAGCCGGGCCGGCCGAGAGCGACTCGACCACGAAGACGCGGGCCAGCGCCGACTCGCTCGCGGCGAAGGCGAGGAAGGCGCCGATCCCGGCGCGAATCCGCGAGGGCCAGTCGGGTGGCGTGGTCTTCAGCACATCGGCGACGCGGCGCATCGCTTCCTCGCCGGCGAGGTCGGAGGCCGCGAGGAAGCACTCTTCCTTGTTGCCGAAAGTCTCGTAGAAGGTGTTCCTGGCGACGCCGGCCCGCTTGACGATGCCGGCGACGGTCACGTCCCGGTAGCCGTTCTCGACCACCTCCTCGGCCAGCGCGTGGATCATCCGCGTGCGCTGGTGGTGGGCGACGAACTCACGCGAGAGGGTCTCGCGGCCGGGACGCATGCCGACTGTGCCCCGTGAGCCTGGCAGTTGACTCGACTCGTCGGTGACCGCTCCGGGCAAAACGGCGATCTCCTCGAGATCAGACACGTGTTTATACAAACACGTTCTTACGCAAAAATCAAGTCCACCGGAATTGCCGACTTGGTGGAGACTCTGTACCGGTCTACAATGAGCTTGCCAGTGGGAAAGTCCTAATTCCGAGCTACCACTTTGCAAAGAACGCAGCGTACTATTCCTGACCAGGAAACCGGCTCGGACCGCGAGGGGGTGAGCCTGCCCGGCAAAGGCCGGCCGGCCACGACGAGAACCCCATGGGGGGACGCCGGAACCTTGCGCGATCGCAAGCTGCGACCGGGCCAGCGGCTGCCCCCGGACCAGGTGGCGCGCAACCAGCGCGAGCGGCTCTTCGCCGCGCTTGTCGCGGTGGTCGCCGAGAAGGGCTACGAGGCGACCCGGGTCGCCGACCTGCTCGATCTCTCGGGAGTTTCGCGGAGCGCCTTCTACGACCACTTCGACGACAAGGAAGCCTGCCTGCTCGCCGCCCTCGACGCCTTCGTCGGCCCGACCATCGGCGCGATCGCCAACGTGAGCGCTGGCAGCGAGCCGCTCGGCGAAAAGCAGGCCCGCTCCGCCTTCGAGGCGATCGTCCGCCTGATCGTCGCGCAGCCGGCGACGTCGCGGATGTGCTTCGTCGAGATCTACGCGGCGGGACCGCAGGCGGTGGAGAAGATCGACCGGACGACCGACGTCTTCCAGGACTTCGTCGGCGCGACCCTCCACCGGATGCCGGGCAGGGAGGGGATGCCGCCGGAGATCGTCCGGGCGGTGTTCGGCGGTCTGCGGCGCATCATCCACACCCGCCTCTACCGGGGCGAGGAGAAGGAGCTGATCGAGCTGGTCCCGCAGATGTGGGACTGGGGCCTCTCCTACCTGCCGCCGCCGGTGCCGCTGCGCCGGCCGCGCTGGCGCCCTTCTGCGAGTGCGGGGCGCCCCGACGGCTACGACCCGGCCGAGCGGATCCTGCGGGCGCTGGCCTCGGTCGTCGCCGAGAAGGGCTACCCGGCGACGACCGTCAACGACATCGCCTCGCGCGCCTCGATCTCGCTCTCGACCTTCTACGCCCACTTCGCCGACAAGGAGGAGGCGATGCTCGCCACGGTCGACAGCGGCTCGGCGCAGATGCTGGCGACGACCCTGCCGGCCTTCCGCCGCGCGCCGGACTGGCCCCACGCGGTGCGCGGGGCCTTCGGTGCGATGTTCGCCTACTGCGCGGCCGAGCCCGATTACACGACGCTGGGCGCGATCGACGTCTACGCCGCCGGCCGCCGGGTGCTGGAGCGGCGCGACCAGGTGATCGAGGGGATGCAGGCGCTGCTCGTCCCGGGCTATGAGCTCAAGCCGGATACCAGCCCGGTCGCGGCCGAGGCGATCGCCGGCGCGATCTACTCGATGCTCTACGACCAGGTGAGGCGCGGCGCGATCGAGAGCCTGCAGGAACTGGCCCCGCTTGCCACCTACGTGACCCTGGCCCCGTTCATCGGCATCGAGGAGGCCTGCGCCGTGGCCAACGGCGACGGCCGCCTGCGCTGAGGGAACCTCCTGACGGCCGACGGGCCGCCGGCCTTCTACCGCGCCGCTTTGCCCAGGCCTGGGACCGGGTGTCCGTGCTTGGCGACCGCGCAAAGGACCGGGCTGGGGTCGAAGGGGTCGGTGAGGGCACGGCCGCTGGGCACGCCGCGCACGGGCTTGCCGGGTTTCGGCGCGCTGCCACGGCCGCACTGGATCGATTCGTCGCGGACGCCGTCGCGGGCGTCGATCACGTCTTCGCCGCCGCCGCCGTAGAAGCTGTCTTCGCCGGGCTGGCCGAGCATCGCGTTCGGACCGCCGTCGCCGACGAGGACGTCGTTGTCGAAGGAGCCCTCCATGTCCTCGTCGGTGGGCGAGAGGTGGACCCGGTGGCAGCCGGGGATCGCGTCGATCCAGGCGGCGTGGACGGCGAAGGAGATGTGGAGGATGCCGGGATGCGCCTGGGTCTCGGCGAAGGAGGCATCGTCGCGGCCGGGGCCGCCGACGATCGCCCCGCCGGCACAGCCGCCGCCGGCGGCGAGCAGGTCGCCGTCGGCGCCGCCATAGAGGTAGGTCGGCCCGGGCGTGCTGCCGATCAGGCCGTCGGCGCCGGCGCCGCCATAGAGGCGGTCGCTGCCGAAGCCGGCCTCGATCAGGTCGTCCTCGGGGCCGCCGTGGATCGTGTCGTCGCCGAGACCGCCGGCGATGCGGACGTTCTGGGCGCCGGACAGCGAGCCCACGACCTGCAGGCTGTCGTTGCCGGGGCCGAGGTCGGCCATCAGCCAGCGCGCCGGACCGTTGGTCGGGCAGCTGACCTGGACCGGGCTGGAGCGGGTGCAGCCCGGCCCGACGGCTATTCCCTTGGTGGCGCCGACGGCGAAGGTCGAGGTCTGTTCGTCGAAGGAGACGGTGAAGGCGTCGGGCCCTCCGCCGCCGACGATCTCGAGGCCTCCGCCGCCGCCGCGCTCGGCGTCCAGTTCGACGTAGGCGGACGCCTTCGGCTTCTTTTCCCGCCCGCAGGAGGAGGTGCGGCCTTTGGCCCCCTGGCAGCGGTCGCTGCCCTGGCCGCCGATCAGTTCGTCGTCGCCGCCGCCGCCGCGAAGCACGTCGTTGCCGGCGCCGCCCTCGATCGCGTTGGCCTGGCGGTTGCCGACCAGGATGTCTTCGAAGGCCGAGCCCTCGACACTCTCGAAGCGGAAGAGCCGGTCGTGGCCGTCGCCCCTCGCCCGGTGGCGGGCCAGCGAGACCTTCACCCCGCCGTCGCGGCCGGCGCCGACATCGGTGGCGAAGGAGGCGATGTCGCCCTTGCCGGCGCCGCCGTCCATGCGGTCGTAGCCGTAGTCGCCGTGGACGAGGTCGAAGTCTCCGGGCCCGCCGCTGATCGTGTCGATGCCAAGGCTGCCGGCGACTTCGTCGGCGTCGCCGGGCCCGCCGAAGAGGTGGTCGTCGCCGAGGTCGCCGATCACGCGATCGTCGTCGCCGGCGCCGCCGTCGGCGACGTCGTTGCCGCGGCCGCCGTGGATCAGGTCGGCCCCGGGGCCGCCGCAGAGCAGATCATTGCCGAGGCTGCCGAGGATCGTGTCGTTGCCGCCCCCGCCCCAGATCACGTCGCGCCCCGGCGTCCCCCGCAGCACGTCGTCCCCTTCGGTCCCGACGATTTTCGCCCGCCGCCCGTGGCAGCGCGGCGGTTCTTCTTCTTCGGACGCCGGCGCCGCGGCGACGAACACCACCGCGGCCAGCGCCACCCCTGCGATGGCGGTCCTCATATTGAGGAAGGATATGACGCGGTCCAGGCGCCACCAGGCAAGGACGCAGGGAACCCGAATAGCAGCGCTATTCGGGTGACTGAGGACGCCGCATGGTGGTGATCTGGGGCCGTCATCTCCTTTCTCATTGGAGGTTGATCATTACATGCTTAATCTCGGTGTAATCCTCGAGCGCGTAGACGGAAAGATCCTTGCCGTAGCCGGACTGCTTGAAGCCGCCGTGCGGCATCTCGGAGACGAGCGGGATGTGGTCGTTGATCCAGACGCAGCCGAACTCGAGCGCGTTGGCGACCCGCATCGCGCGGCCGACGTCGCGGGTCCAGACCGAGGAGGCGAGTCCGTAGCGGGTCCCGTTCGCCCACTCGATCGCCTTCGCCTCGTCCGTGAACGGCTGCACCGTGATCACCGGGCCGAAGATCTCGTCCTGGATCATCTCGTCGCCCTGCTCGAGCCCGGCGACGACGGCGGGCTCGAGGAAGAAGCCGGGCAGGTCGGGCTGGACGCCGCCGGTGACGATCTCTGCGCTGCCGGGCTTGCGCTCGAGGAAGCCCTCGACCCGCTCTCGTTGGCGAGCGGAGTTGAGCGGGCCCAGCGTCGTGTCGGCGGACATCGTGTCGCCCAGCACCAGACCCCTGGCTTCCTCGGCGAGCCCGTTTACGACGTCGTCGTAAACGCCTTTCGAAGCGAGCACACGAGTGGCGGCGGTGCAGTCCTGGCCGGCGTTGTAGTAGCCGGTGCCGGCGATCGTCTCCATCGCCGCCTCCATGTCGGCGTCGTCGAAGATCACCACCGGGGCCTTGCCGCCGAGCTCGAGGTGGACCCGCTTCAGCGTGTCGGCAGCGGCTTTGGCGATCCACTTGCCAGTCGGCGGCGACCCAGTCAGGCAGGCCATCGCCACGTCTGGGTGGGTGACGAGCTCGGCCCCGGTCGGCTCGCCGTGGCCACCGATCGCATTGAAGACCCCGGGCGGCAGGATCTCGGCGCACCACTCGGCGAAGAGCAGCGTGGTCAGCGGCGTCGTCTCGGCCGGCTTCATCACCACCGTGTTGCCGGCGGCGAGCGCCGGGCCGATCTTCCAGATCGCCATCATCAGCGGGTAGTTCCAGGGGGTGATCTGGGCGATCACGCCGATCGGCTCGCGGCGGACGAAGGAGGTGTGGCCCTCCATGTACTCGCCGGCGGCGCGGCCCTCCATCGTGCGGGCGGCGCCGGCGAAGAAGCGCAGGTTGTCGGCCATCACCGGGACCTCGTCCTCGAGCACGGCGCCGCGCGGCTTGCCCGCGTCGGCGGACTCGAGGTCGGCGATCTCCTCGGCGCGCTCCTCGACCATGTCGGCGATGCGCAGCAGCGCCCGCGCCCGTTCGCCGGGCGGGGTGGCGGCCCAGGCCGGGAAGGCGCCCTTCGCCGCGGCAACGGCAGCGTCGACGTCGGGCTTGGTCGAGAGCGGCGCCGAGGCGATCGCGGAGCCCGTGGCCGGATTGACCACGTCCTCCATCCCCCCCTCGGCAGGCTCCACAGCCTCCCCACCGATGAAGTTCCTCAACTTCGTCTTCTCCACCGTCGCCATCAGTCAGCCTCCACATTTTGGGGCCGACGGGACGAAATGCGGAACATAGTTCCTGATTTCGTCCCGTCGGCTGAGGTTTTCAGGGCTTGCTCCACCGGGACGCAGGGGGTGCCTACGGCTTCGGCTACTGCGGGATGGGTCACGGCGCCGGCTGCGACATTGACGCCAGGGCGCAGGCCCGGGTCGCGGCGGATCGCCCCGGCAACGCCCTCGTCGGCGAGGGCGATCGCGTAGGGCAGGGTCGCGTTGGTCAGCGCATGGGTCGAGGTGATCGGCACCGCGCCGGGCATGTTGGCGACGCAGTAGTGGATGATCCCGTCGACCTCGAAGGTCGGGTCCCGGTGGGTTGTCGCGCGCGAGGTCTCGAAGCAGCCCCCTTGGTCGATCGCGACGTCGACCAGGACCGCGCCGGGCTTCATCAGCGCCAGCTGCTCGCGGCGGATCACGAACGGGGCGCGGGCGCCGTGGACGAGGACGGCGCCGATCACCAGGTCGGCCCGGGGCAGCATCTCCTCCACCGCCAGCGTGGTCGAGTAGACGGTCGAGCAGCGCCCGGCGAAGGCGACCTCGAGCTCGCGCAGGCGGTCGATCGATTTGTCGTAGACGAAGACGTCGGCCTCCATCCCGATCGCGATGAAGGCGGCGTTCATGCCGACCACGCCGCCGCCGATCACCATCACGTTGGCGGCGGCTACGCCGGGGACGCCGCCGAGCAGGATGCCGCGCCCGCCGAGCGGCTTCTCCAGCATGAAGGCGCCGGCCTGGGTGGCGATCTTGCCGGCGATCTCGCTCATCGGCGCCAGCAGCGGCAGGCGGCCGCGGGCGTCCTCGACCGTCTCGTAGGCGACGCAGGTGGCGCCGGAGGAGCAGAGGCCGCGGGTCAGCTCCGGGTCCGGGGCGAGGTGGAGGTAGGTGAAGAGGAGCTGGCCCGGGCGCAGCATCTCGACCTCGACCGGCTGGGGCTCCTTCACCTTCAAGATCATCTCGGCCTCGCCGAAGACCGCCTCGGCATCGGCAGCAATGCGGGCGCCCTGCGCCTCGAAGGCGGCGTCGGCGATCGCGCTGCCCTCGCCGGCGCCGGCCTCGATCAGCACCTCGTGTCCATGCTCGACCATCTCCCGCACGCCGGCGGGGGTGATCGCGACCCGGTACTCGGCCGGCTTGATCTCGGTGGGAACGCCGACCCTCACGCGACCAGCTCCCTCGCCCTCAACGCCAGCCAGAACTCGATCCGGTCGTGGGCGCGGGAGAGGTCGCGGCCGGTCAGCTCCTCGACTTTGCGCATCCGGTAGCGCAGCGTGTGGCGGTGGCAGTAGACGTCGCGCGCGGCTTTCTCCCACTGTCCGTTCTGCTCGATGAAGGCCTCCAGCGAGCGCAGCAGCTCGCCGCCGTACTCCTCGTCGCCCTCCTCGATCGGGCCGAGGACGCTGTCGCAGTAGAGCTTCAGCGCGTCGTCGTCCTGGATCGAGAGCAGCAGGATGAAGGCGCCGAGATCGCGCCAGGAGGCGACCTCGGGGGCGCTGCCGTTGCCCAGCGCGGTCGCCTCCAGCGCGCAGCGGGCCTCGTGGAAGGAGTGGCGCAGGTCCTCGGGGGGGGCGGGTCGGCTGGCGGCGGCGCGGACCGCGCCGCGCTCCTTGACCAGCGCGAGGCGGGCGTCGACGGCGAGGTCGACCGGGTCGCGGTCGGCAGCGTCGACGACGGCGCAGAGCAGCTCGCGGCGGCCGCTGGCGTGGGGCGCGACTACGGCAGGGCAGGCGTCGGCGGCCAGCGCCCGCTCCAGCACCGGCTCGGCGGCGGCGGGGTCGTCGAGGGCGAAGACCAGCACCGCGGCTTCGTCGCCGATCCCGAAGGGCTCGAGGCGGCGGCGCAGCTCGGAGGGCTCCAGCCGACCGCCCAGCGCCCCGGCGAGGACGTCGCCGGCGAGGCGGCGCTCGGTCTCGCGCGCGACCCGGCGCCGCATCAACTCGAGCGCGACCACGGCGACGGCCTGCTGCAGGATCAGCCGCTCGAAGTCGCCGAGGCCACCCGAGTCGCGGACGATCACGACCCAGGCCTGCGGCGGGCCACCGCCGGGCGAGATCACCGGATGGGCGAGGGCGCGGCCGGCAACCGCCGGATGAGACGGCACGAAGGGGTGCCCGTCGGCGGTGTGGGAGAGCGCTTCCTCGCGGATCGCCTTGACCGCCTCGGCGGAGAGCTGGCGGCGGAAGGCGCGGCCGGCAAGGCGCTCGCCACGGCCGCCGAGGATCGCCACGGTGCCACCGACCGCGGAGGCGATCGTCGCCACGATCTCCTCCAGGCCGCGCTCTTCGAGGACGAGGCGCTCGAGCCGGCGCTGCACGGCGATGCCGCGCTGGAGGACCTCGTACTGCTCGTTGACGAGACGGGCGAAGGCCTTCTCGGTGATCGCGATGAACGGGGTCGAGTAGGGGACCTCAAAGAGCGGGAAGTCGCGCTTTTTCGCCTCTTCGACTATCGCCTTCGGCAGTTTCTCGTGCTTGAAGCCGGTGCCGAAGCCGAGCCCGGCGAGGTTGTGGTCGGCGAGAAGGCGGACGAAGGCGCGCTGCTTGGCGGCGGTGTTGAGCGGGATCCCCGTGGTCAGCATCAACTCGCCACCGGAGAGCCACGGGGTCGGGTCCTCGAGCTCGGAGATGTGGACCCAGCGGACCGGCGCCTCGGCGGCGTCGGCGCCCGCGGCGAGGGTGAGGTCGAGTTCGTCGAGCAGGCTCTGGACGGTCAGCATGCGGACACCTACTTCCGAACTCGCTTCCAGGCCTCGGACAGCACGGCGTGGAGGACGTCGTGGATCTCTTCGAACTGCTCGCTGTCGGCGATCAGCGGCGGCGCCAGCTGGACGACGGGATCGCCGCGATCGTCGGCGCGGCAGATCAGCCCCCGCTCGTAGAGCTCGCCGGAGAGGAAGCCGCGCAGCAGGTCCTCGGACTCCTCGTCGCTGAAACTCTCCTTGGTCTCGCGGTCCTTGACCAGCTCGATCGCCTGGAAGTAGCCGGCGCCGCGAACGTCGCCGACGATCGGGATCTCGTGCAGCGTCTCCAGCATCTCGCGGAACTCGCCCTCCTTGGCGAGGACGTGCCCGCAGAGGTCCTCGCGCTCGAAGATGTCGAGGTTGGCCAGCGCCACCGCCGAGGCCAGCGGGTGGCCGGCGAAGGTGAAGCCGTGGGCGAAGGAGGCATCGCCCTCCATGAACGGCGCCGCGACCGCGTCGGAGGCGATCAGCGCCCCCATCGGCGCGTAAGCCGAGGTCAGCGCCTTGGCGACGGTGACGATGTCGGGGACGTAGCCGAAGCGGTCGCAGCCGAAGTAGTGGCCGAGGCGACCCCAGGCGCAGATCACCTCGTCGGAGATCATCAGCACGTCGTAGCGGTCGCAGATCTCGCGCACCCGCTCGAAGTAGCCGTCCGGGGCGACGAAGCAGCCGCCGGCGTTCTGGACCGGCTCGATGATCACCGCGGCGACCGTCTCCGGTCCCTCGAACTGGATCCGCTCCTCGATCGCGGTCGCCGCCCAGAGCGGGTGGCGGTCCTCCGGCCAACGGTAGAGGTTGGTGTTGGGGACGTGGCAGCCGCCCGGGGCGAGCGGCTCGAACTGGGAGCGCAGCTCGGTGATGCCGGTGGCGGAGAGGGCGCCGAGCGAGGTGCCGTGGTAGGCGATCTCGCGGGCGATCACCTTGTGCTTCTGGCCTTTGCCGAGGACGCGGTGGTAGTTGCGGGCCAGCTTCAGCGCCGACTCGACCGACTCCGAGCCGCCCGAGGTGAAGAAGACGCGGTTGAGGTCGCCGGGAGCGAGCGAGGCGAGCCGTGCGGCGAGCTCGATCGCGCGCGGGTGAGCGTAGCTCCAGAGCGTGTAGAAGTCGAGCTCCTCGACCTGGCGCGCCGCCGCTTCGCCGAGCTCGGTGCGGCCGTGTCCGGCGTTGACGCAGAAGAGACCGGAGAGGCCGTCGAGGTAGCGCTTGCCGTGCTCGTCGTAGACGTAGCAGCCGTCGGCCCGGGTGATGATCGGGATCTCATGGCCGGGGCCGTAGGAGCCCATCCGTGAGAAATGCATCCAGAGATGGCGCTGGGCCAACTCCTGGAGGCTGCCGCTCACTGCCGAGCCCGCATCCGTTTGGGACACCACGGCCATGTCGGTTCTCCTCTCATGCTACGACGATATGGACAACGCTAGAACTGGTATAGCGCACTTGCAATGTTCGCTGGGGCAAGTTCCAGGCGATGAGTTGTACCTATCGTATAAACATTTGAGGGGGTTTTGGGACATTTGCCACTTGTGCATTGGGGCTGGTGGGCCTACTTTGGGGACGGCCGCTGTGCCCACAGGCGCGGCGGGTCATACGAACGGAAGGAGACCGGGATGGAGAGTGCAGCGGTCCCAGCGCCGGGCACGAAGGGCCCCCCGGCGGCACCCGTTCCCAGCAGCGGCGAGAAGGGGCTGAAGAAGAACGCGATCGGGTTCGTCTCCAGCGTCGTGATCGGCGTCGCCTCGACCGCGCCGGGTTACAGCCTCGCCGCGACCCTGGGCTTCGTCGCCGCGGCGGTGGCGCTGCAGGCGCCGGCGATCCTGCTGGTCAGCTTCGTGCCGATGTTCCTCGTCGCGGCCGGCTACTACTACATGAACAAGGCCGATCCCGACTGCGGCACCAGCTTCTCCTGGGTGACCAAGGCGATGGGCCCGCAGCTGGGCTGGATCGCGGGCTGGACCATCGTCGTCGCCGACGTGATCGTGATGGCAAACCTGGCGCAGATCGCCGGCCTCTACACCTTCCTCCTCTTCGGCTGGAGCTCCGCGGCGTCCTCGACCTTCGCCGTGACCCTGGTCGGGGTGCTCTGGATCGCGCTGATGACCGCGATCGTCGTGATCGGGATCGAGCTCTCGGCCCGGACGCAGGTCGGGTTGCTCGCCGCCGAGATCGTCACCCTGGCGCTCTTCGCCGTGGTGGCGCTGGTCAAGGTCTACGCCGGCAGCGCCCCGACGGGCTCGGTCGACCCGAGCCTCTCATGGCTCAACCCGTTCAGCCTCAGCCCCAGCGAGATCTCGGCCGGGATGCTGCTCGCCGTCTTCATCTACTGGGGATGGGACACGACGGCAACCGTCAACGAGGAGACCGAGGACCCCAGCGAGGCTCCCGGCCGGGCCACCGTCGTCAGCACGCTGATCCTGCTCGGCATCTACCTGGTCGTCGCGGTTGCGGCGCAGGCCTACGCCGGCGTCGACCAGCTCGTCGCCAACCAGGAAGACGTGCTCAGCGCCCTCGGCACGGAAGTGTTCGGCTCGCCGCTCGACAAGATCCTGATCATCGCGGTGCTCAGCTCGGCGGCGGCCTCGACCCAGACGACGATCCTGCCGACGGCGCGAACGACACTTTCTATGGCGCGCGCGAACGCGATGCCGAAGAGCCTCGGCAAGGTTCACCCGCGCTTCCTCACACCGCACATCTCGACCGTGCTGATGGGGGCCGCCTCGATCATCTGGTACGTGGGGCTGACCCTCGTCAGTGAAGACATCCTCTTCGACTCGCTGGCGGCACTGGGCCTGATGATCGCCTTCTACATCGGCCTCACCGGCTTCGCCTGCACGATCTACTACCGCCGCGAGATCTTCCGCAGCGTCAAGAACTTCTTCTTCGTCGGGCTCGGGCCACTGGTCGGCGGGGTGATCCTCTTCTACCTGCTGATCAAGAACGCGATCGAACTCTCCGACCCGGCCAACTCCGAATCGGGCAACTCCTGGCTGGGGATCGGGCCGCCGCTGCTGATCGCCGCCTTCTTCCTCGTGCTCGGCGTGATCCTGATGTTCGTCCAGTGGCGAGCGGTGCCGTCCTTCTTCAAGCGCAGGCCGGAGGTCGCCCCGGCCGGGTTCCTCGAGGGCGAAGCGGCGCTGGAGCCGGTCCCGATCGCACGCGACGAGGGAGGGAGCTGAGATGGGCCAGATAGTGGTCGGCTACGACGGCTCGGACTGCAGCAGAGCCGCGCTCGACGAGGGCCTGCGGACCGCGAAGGCGCTGGGCGACGAGGTGGTTGTCGTCTTCGGCTACTCGCCTCCGGGACTCTGGGGGGGCGAGATCGTCGAACACGAGGAGGCGATCGAAGAGCGTGGCGCAAAGGTGCTCGAGGAGGCCAAGCACCAGGCAGAAGCCGCGGGGGCGACGGTGGAGCTGGTGCTGGTGGCCAAGAAGCCCTCGGAGGCGATCGTCGAGACGGCCGAGGAACGGGACGCGCGGATGATCGTCGTCGGCAGCTATGGGGATCCACCCTTGAAGGGAATCATCCTTGGGTCTACTCCGAACAAGCTGCTGCATCTGGCCGAGCGACCGGTGCTGGTGGTTCCTGCAAAACGGTAGGTGGGGGAGCGTCTGGGGTGGGGTCCCAAAAACGCTCGGCGGGAGCCTCGCTTGAGTGTTTTTGGGACCCCACCCCAGACGCTCTCGATCTATCGGCCTATGTGGAAGCCGATCAGGTCCGGGATGCGGGAGAGGAGGGAGCTGATTGAGTCGGGGCTGCGGTTCGATAGCTCTGCTTTCTCCTTGCGGATGAGGCCGGCTCGGATTGCTTCTCCGCCTAGCCAGCTGAAGGGCTCCGGGGGAACCTTTGGTGGCGAGGGGTCTATGAAGGCCAGGCGGGAGGGGGCGTCGCGGCGGTCCAGGGCCAAGGAGGCGAGGGTTCGGCCGACCATGTTGGAGGGGCCTACGCCGTTGCCGGTGTAGCCGGCGGCGGCGAAGGCGCGGCCGCCGCGTAGAGGGAGGACGAGGGGGAGGTGGGTCGGGGAGGCATCGATCGGACCGCCCCAGGCGTGGGTGAGGCTGTGGTGCTCCAGGCCGGGGAAGTAGTCCCAGAGGTTGGTTGCGGCGAGGGAGGCGACCTCGGGGTCGAGCTCGGTGCGACCGTGCAGGCGGGCGCCCATCGCGATCCGGCCGCCGCCCCAGCCGAAGGCGATCCTGCCGTCGGGGGTGGTGCGGAAGTAGTCGATCAGGGCGCGGCTGTCGGTGATGCACTCTCCACCGGTCCAGCCAACCTCCTCGAGTAGGTCCGGGACCGGCTCGGTGAGGACGATATGGGAGGAGGCAACGGTGAGCCGGTTGCGCAGCGGACCGCGCGGCGCCGTGGCCGCCGAGCCGACCGCGAGCACGGCGGCCCGCGCCCGCACGACGCCGCCGGCCGAATGCGCCTCCACGCCGTCCGGCAACCCGGCGAGCCGCGTCACCGGCGAGCGCTCGCAGACCTCCACCCCCCGTCCCCGCAACCGCTCGCGCAGCCCCAGCGCCAACCGCGCCGGCTGCACCGTCGCCGCACCGGGATAGAAGGCGCCACCGCGGAACACGGGCGAGGCGCAGCGCTCAGCAACCTGCTCCGGCGAGAGCGTCTGGATCGCGTCCCCGACTCCCAGCTCCTGGCAGGCCGCGAGAGCCTCGGACCAGACATGGTCGTGCGCCTCGGCGGTCGAGACCTGCAGGTACCCACCCGGCGCAAACCAGGCGTCGACCTCCTCCGCCTCACAGAACTCACCGATCCCGGCAGCGGCCGCCTCGGCAGCTCGCGCTACGGCCAGCGCCCCGTCATCCCCCCAGCGCCCCCGCATGTTCGGCAGCGAGAACCACATCACGTTGCAGAACCCGCCGTTCCGCCCACTCGGCCCGAACCCACACCGATCGGCCTCCAGCAGCACCACCCGAGCCTCCGGCTCGAGCTGCTTGATGTGCCAGGCGGCCCACATCCCCGTGTAGCCCCCGCCGACGACGACGACGTCGGCGCTGTGCTCGCCGCTCAGGGCAGAGGCCGGCTCTGCCCCCCCAGCCTCTTCCAGCCAGTAGCCGTGTGCCGTGTGCTTCATCGCGAGGCGAGTCTGGCAGGCCGCGATTCTAGGGAATTCTTATTTACTTGACATAAAACAGACTCAGGCTTACTATCTAGTTAGTTGCAATCTAAATCAAAAGAACATGGAGGCCCTGATGTCTACGTCCGACAGCCCTCACCTACTGGCAAGGATCAAGTTCCACCGCGCACTGGAGCGCGCCCATGGCGACTACGCCCAGAGCCTGGCTGCAGAGCTCGGCGAAGACGTCGTCGAGGCACCGGCTCTCCGCGGGGCCGTGCAGCGCCGGATCGCGGCGCTGCCGAATCTGGCGACGATCGAGGGGATGACCGCCACCCAAATCGCCGCCGAGCTCGATCACGACGAGGCCAATACCTATACGGCGGTAAACGGGTTGGAGAAACTCGACATGGTCGAGCTGATCGACGGCTCCAACCCACGTCGTTGGCGGCTGACGACCAAGCACCGCCGCAACCGCGTTCTGCGCCTGAGCAGGCTGATCCCGCCGGGGCGCTGGACGACGTACGGCGAATTCTCGATCGCCGTCTACGACAACGTGAAGATGGCAATCACAGTGGGGCAGGTCGCAGCGAAGAACCCCGCGTTCGCAAACCCCCATCGCGTCCTCTCGGCCGGGGGACGCGTCAGCGAAGAATGGAGCGACGGGCGCGGGGGCGGACCGGAGGTATGCAAGGAACGCCTTCGCGAGGAGAAGGTGTGGCTAACCAGGGAGGACAGGGCCAATCCAGAGCTCTTCCTCGGCTGGGAAGAGCTGCAGGGCATGCTGAAGGAGGCGGAAGCGGGCGAGGACTCCGACCAGGTCCCCTGAGAGCCTAAGATCGCAGAGGTGGCCACCTTCGACGCCCTCGCCAACCTCCCGCTCGAGATCGACGGCTACGAGCTGCAGCCCCTGGAGCTGCAGATCCCGGGCTTCGAACGGCTGAGCACCGTGATCCATCTTTGGGGCGCCGGCGAGGACGGTCTCGGCGAGGACGTCACCTACGACGCGGTCGACCACATCGCCTTCCAGGACGCCGGCCCTTCTCTCGACATCACCGGCTTCGCCACCCTCGGCGAGTTCTGCGAGTTGATGGCCGAGGAGGACACCTTCCCGGCCGAGCCGCAGCGCGACGTCTCGCGGCTCTACCGCCGCTGGGCCTTTGAGTCGGCGGCGCTGGACCTGGCGCTGCGCCAGGCGGGCACGGGGCTGGCCCAGGCGCTCGGCCACGAGCCGCGGCCGGTCGAGTTCGTCGCCTCGATGCGACTCGGGGGGCCGGATGGCGAGGTCTCCTCGATCGAGCCGCTGCGACGCAAGCTCGAGCGCTACCCCAGCCTGCGCTTCAAGCTCGACCCGGTCAACGACTGGAGTGACGAGCTGATCGCCGAGCTGGTCGCGACGGGGGCGGTCGACTCACTCGACCTGAAGGGCTTCTACAAGGGCACCGTGGTCGACGTCGAGACCGATCCCGAGCTCTACGCGAAGCTGATCGAGGCCTTCCCCGAGGCCTGGATCGAGGACCCCGACGTGACCGAGGAGACGCGGCCGATCCTCGAGCCGGTCCGCGACCGCCTCACCTGGGACGCGCCGATCCACTCGATCGCCGACATCGAGGCACTGCCCTGGCAGCCGAAGATGGTCAACGTCAAGCCCTCGCGAGTCGGCGGCGTGCGTCAGCTCTGCGAGACCTACGACTACTGCGCCGAGCACGGCATCGGCGCCTACGGCGGCGGCCAGTGGGAGATCGGCGTCGGCCGCGGCCAGATCCAGGTCCTGGCCGCGCTATTCCATCCCGACGCGCCTAACGACACGGCGCCTCGGGGCTATAACGAAGCGGAGCCGCCGGCCGGGCTGCCGGTCAGCCCATTGGAACCCAAGTTGACTTCGACTGGGTTTCGGTGGGACGAAGAGTGAGGGATCGGGTACCCCTCGCCCGTCCAAGTGCCGCGCTAATTAGCGCGGCACTTTGAGTATCCGCCCGTCCGAGGGGTACCCGATCCCTCACTCTTTGGGTGGCCGAATTTATCGTTTCAGCTACGTTGCGAACTGACCGCCAGCCGAGCAAGGAGAGAGACATGGCCGAGAAAAGATTTGCTGACGCACTCAATGCACAGATCGCAAATGAGTTCGCCGCTTCACAGCAGTACGTCGGCGCAGCGGTCTACTACGACGTCGAGACGCTCCCCCGGCTTGCCGCCTTCTTCTACCGGCAGGCGCTGGAGGAGCGCGAGCACGCGATGATGATGATCCAGTACCTGCTCGACGTCGGCGAGGTGGTGCACATTCCCGACATCAAGGCGCAGGAGACGACCTACTCCGACGGCAGCGCTCCGGTGCGGATGGCACTCGAACAGGAGAAGCGGGTGAGCGACGAGATCTTCGCCCTGTTCGAGCTGGCACGCGAGGTCAAGGACTACCGGGCCGAGCAGTTCCTGCAGTGGTTCGTCAAGGAGCAGGTCGAGGAGGTGGCGCTGATGGGCGACCTGCTCAACGTGGTCGAGCGCTCGAAGGACAACCTGCTGCTGGCGGAGGACTACATCGCGCGGGAGAGCCTTGGCGAAGGGGGCGGCGATCCGACCGCGCCGCCTATGGCGGGGGGTTCTGCCGGCTAGCCGAGCCAGCCGGCTCTTCGGCGCATGCTTTTGATCCGTCTGAACTCCGCTATGTCCTCGCGGAGAGCCGCCGGTGCCGGGGCGGGCAGGAAGCGGGCCGGAAGGGGTGACTCGACCACTCCTGTCTCTGAGCTTGTGACCTTGTAGGCGCGGGCGCCGCGGCGGGCGGTTACGGCTGACGGGGGTCCCTCTCCCTCCCAGAGGAGGCCGGCGTAGTCGTCGAGGCCGTAGCCGTCGGGGGTTCCGTTGGCGACGGCCTCGAGGTAGGCGGCGCGACGCTCGGGCTCGTTGTTGTAGTGGACGCAGAGGCTGCCGGCGAGCAGGCCGAGGCCGGCCTCCACCTCCGGGCGGCCCGAGGACTTGGTGATGCCGGCTTCGAACCAGCACATCGCGCCGGCGCTCTGGCCGGCGAGGACTATGCCCTGGTTCCAGGCGAGGCTGAGGATTGCGCTCAGCTCGTGCGCCTCCCAGACCGCGAGCAGGTTGACGAGGCTGCCGCCGCCGACGTAGATCAGGTCCTGGGAGAGCAGGTGGTCGCGCAGGGCCATCGGCCGGCGGCCGAGGCGGAAGAGCGAGAGGTCGGAGGGGTCGCAGGGGCGCTCGCCGAAGGCGGCGTAGAAGCGGCCGATCTGCTCGGAGGTGTCGCCGCTGGCGGTCGGCAGGAGACAGATGCGCGGCCTCCCGCCCGCCCGTTCGGTCGCCAGCCGCAGCATCAGCTCGCTGACCGCGCGGTCGGGGGGGCGCGAGGTGAAGTCGTGACCGCCGAGAGTGAGGATCCGGGTGACCATCAGCTCGCCCGCTCCACGGCAGGGTGCTCCGTATGCGGGTTCGCGACTGCCGGCATCTAGGCCGCGATCGCCGTCGCCGGAGTCTCGGGCAGCCGCGCCGGGGAGTCGCCGAGGAAGTCGGTCGCGAGGCCAACCTCGGAGACCTCGTCGCCGTTCGCGTCGACGCGGTAGCCGCGCGCGGCCGGCCGCGAGGCCACGACCCGCTTCAACTCGGTGCCGACGAAGTGCAGGGCGGCGCCGTCCTGCGCCGCGTAGCCGGGCCGCATCCCCTCCCTGAGCAGGCCGTGGTAGGCGCGACCGTGCTCGGACTGCGACTCGTAGTGCACGCTGTTGCTGAAGGGCAGGAAGCCGAGGCCCTCGACCCGGCGCGGCGTTCCGTGGAAGCCGCTGTGGGCCTCGGCGAACCAGCAGAGGGAGCCGGCCGAGAGGCCACATAGGACGACCCCGGCCTCCCAGGCCTCGCGCAGGATCCGGTCGATCCCGTGCGCTCGCCAGACCCCGAGCAGGCTGACGACGCTGCCGCCGCCGACGTAGATCAGGTCCTGGGCGAGCAGGTGGGCGCGCAGGTCGGCCGGGCCCTGCTCGCGGCGGAAGAGGGAGACGTGGCTGGCCTCGCAGCGCTCGGCGGGGAAGGCCCGGTAGAAGCGGACGACGTAGTGGTCGGCGTCGCCGCTGGCCGAGGGCAGGAAGCAGACCCGCGGCCGCTCGCGACCCGGCAGCGCGAGCACGTACTCGTCGAGCAACGGGTTGCCCGACTCCATCGAGAAGCCGCCGCCGCCGAAGGCCACGATCTGTCGAGTCGCAGTCTCCATTGCCGAATGTTCCCGCCGGGCCCCGAAATGGTTGTTGTACAGGGGTCCGAAGTTCGTCCCGCCGCCATCGCCCATATGTACAGTGCCCGCCGCCGAGCCGGCCGTGCCGACCGCGGTTTGAAATGAGACGGTGCGGCGCCTCAGCCCTGGATCCGCCGCGCCATGCCCGGCGTTGCCTGGCTGACTTCGTCCATCACCCGGCGGAGCTTGTGGCGAAGCCGGTGCAGGCGCACCTTGACGGTGCCGTCCGGCAGGCCAAGGCGCCGCGCGATCGCCTGCTGGGTGAGATCCTCGTCGTAGCGGAGGTGCAACAGCTGGCGGTCGCGATCGTCGAGGCGTTCGAGCGCGGCGTGGAGGTCGGCGCGCTCCACCGTCGAGACCAGTTGCTCGTCCTCGGCGCCCTCTTTGGACTCGATCTCGGCAACCGGGTCGGGACGCACACGCGCGTGGAGACGGAAAGCCTCGTTGCGGACGATCGTCGCCAGCCACTCTTTGCGGCGATTGCCGTCGCGCAGTGTGGAGCGTCGGCGCCAAGCCCGCAGGAGGGCATCCTGAGCGACGTCCTCGGCCTCGCTGGGGTTACTGGTGTAGCGGTACGCAAGACGCACACAGAAGCGGTGCGCCTCCTCCCAGTGCCAACCGTCGTCGCGACCCGAGTCTTGTGTGGTTGAAACGTTGATTGATCGACCGTACTACTTCTAAAAGCAAAAGGGGGAATTTTATTGTTGTAACTTTTTGGATCACGCTTATGGTCTAAAAACCATGGACGTCATGGCGGCAGGGGAGACAAGTGGGAACTGGGCTGAACACGCCTACGAGGCGATGGCTCCGGTCTATGACCACTTCACCGCGCATCACGATTACGACGCCTGGCTCGCCGACCTCCTGGCTGTGCTCGAGCGCGACGGGCTGCAGGGACGCCGGCTGCTCGACGTGGGCTGCGGGACCGGCAAGAGCTTCCTGCCGCTGCTGCCGAACGGCTGGCAGGTCACCGGCTGCGACATCTCCCCCTCGATGGTGGAGCTCGCTCGCGAGAAGGCCGGGGACGCGGTGCGCCTCGAGGTCGCCGACATGCGCGACCTGCCGAGGTTCGGCGAGTTCGACCTCGTCTGGGCGCTGGACGACGCGGTCAACTACCTGCTCAGCGCCGAGGAACTGGAGCAGGCGCTGGTTGGAATGCGGAAGAACCTGGCCCCCACCGGGCTGCTGCTCTTCGACGTCAACGAGCTGCTCGCCTACCGCACCTTCTTCGCCGAAACCGTGATCGTCGAACGCGGTGGCTGGAAACTGGTCTGGACCGGCGAGGCGGCGGCCGACGTGGCACCCGGTTCGATCTGCGAATCGACCCTCGAGGCCATCCCGCTCGAGGCGGCGGGAGACGGCGCGGAGGCGTCGACCATGCGCCATCGCCAGCGCCACTTCCCCGAAGCGGAGGTGGTGGCGACGCTGGAGCGGGCCGGCCTCGAGTGCCTCAACGTCTACGGCCATGGGCTCGACGGCATCCCGCGCCAGCCGCTCGACGAGTCGATCCACACCAAGGCGATCTACGTCGCCCGCGCCGCCGGCGCCTAGTCGCGACTGCCGGGCCGCAGGCCCCTCTGCGCCGAGGAGAGTCGGGTCGAGGCCAGCGCCCACTTGCGCTGGAGCTTCGGTTCGACCGATTCGGAGTCGCAGGACGCGCTGGTGAGGCACTCGCCCCAGGTATTGGCGGCGGCGAGGTAGAGGTTCAGCGCCCGCTCCGCGGGCGTGCCGGATTTCACCAGGCAGCCGAGCCCCAGGCGGTCGACCTGGACTCCGTCGTATATGGCCTGCACCGCCTTCACCTGGTGCAGGTAGGCGCCGTAGCTCAGCCCCACCGCCAGGTTTCCGCGCAGCTCGGCCATCGAGCCGAGCAGGCCGCGCAGCTGGGTCCGGCAGCTGCGTGTGGCCGCCGAGGCGGCCGACTCCGCGCCTCGCGCCGAGGCGGTCCCGGTGCCTGCCGCCGGCGCGGCTTGGTCACCGCAGCCGGGCAGGATCAGCGCCAAGCCGAGCAGGATCCCGACTGTCGCCGCAAGGCTGAGCCGCATCTGACTAGTGTAGAAATTCGTCCGATGCCGAGTGCGCGCAAGCTCGCGATCGCGGCGGCTGCGGCGGTGCTCGCGCTTGTGCCGGCCGCTCCTTCCGCGAGCGCGAGCGGAGGCGGCGGCGTGCTGGTCGTCGGCGACAGTCTCGAGGAACTGACCTCTCCCTACCTGCAGCGCTACCTGCCCGGCGTGCCGTTGACGGTCAACGCCGTGGGCGGCTCGAACAGCTACCAGATCCTCGAACTGTTCGAAGAAAGCTACGACCCCTCCCAAACGGTGGTCGTCTTCGACGCCGGCACCAACGACAACCCGGCCTATCCCCAGATCCTGGCCGAAAACCTGAGCAAGGTCGCGGCGGCGATCGGCGACAGGTGCATGGTGGTGCCAACCATCCATGGCCTTACCGTTAACGGCATCGGCAACACGGGAAAGAACCGGGTCGTGCACGCCTTCGCCGCCTCGCGGCCGGGCACGCAGGTGCCCGACTGGGCGGGCGCCGTCGCCGCGCACCCGGAGCTGCTGCAGTCCGACGGCCTGCACCCGATCCCCGAAGGCGCCGACTACCGCGCCCAGCTGATCGCGCAGGGGGTCCAGGCGTGCCTCGCCCCGCCGACCGCAGCGGCGAGCGGGCCGGCGCTGGAATCCGCGCCGGAGCTCGCCCCGGTGGGGAGGTTCGCGGCGCGGCAGGCCTCGCTGGCCCGTGCCGTCGCGGCCGAGGTGGGCCGCGCGGTGGCGGCGCGGATCGGCGGCGAGACGCCGCTCCTCTCCGCGGGCCTGGTCCTGCTCACGATCGGGGTCGGCAGCGATGCCTAAGCCGATCGGGCGCAGGGAGCGCTACATGCCGGGGCTCGACGGGCTGCGGGCGATCGCGGTGCTCGGCGTCGTCTTCTACCACCTGCGCTTCGGCTGGGCCGAAGGCGGGCTGCTCGGCGTCGGTGTGTTCTTCACCCTCAGCGGTTACCTGATCACGGACATCCTGCTCACACAGGTGAATCGCGGCGGGATCAAACTGAAGTCGTTCTGGCTTGCGCGCGCCCGGCGCCTGCTGCCCGCCCTCTTCCTGATGCTGATCGTGGTGATGGCCTGGGTGACGGTGATCGGCCCCCACCAGCCGGCCGACTTCCGCACCGCCGCCCTCTCCGCCGTCGGTTACTTCAACAACTGGTGGCTGATCTTTCACCACGTCTCCTACTTCGCCCGCTTCGCCCCGACCTCGCCGCTGAACCACCTCTGGTCGCTCTCGGTCGAGGAGCAGTTCTACATCTTCTGGCCCTTCCTGCTGATGCTCGGGATCCGTTTCGTCCCGGAGGTGAAGAACACCACCGGGGTGCGGCCGCGACTGGCCGGCGTCGCCCTGTTCGGGGCGATCTGCTCGGGCATCCTGATGGCGATCCTCTACAGCCCCTCGCTCGATCCCTCGCGCGTGTACTACGGGACCGACACCCGGGCGCTCGAGCTGCTGATGGGCGCCGCGCTGGCGATGGTCTGGCCGAGCCACCGGTTGCGCTCGAACGTCACCTCGCAGGCGCGCTGGGTAATCGACGCGGCGGGCGTGGCGGGACTGGTCGTGATCGGGCTGATGTTCCAGAGCGTCACCGAGTTCTCCCCGTTCCTCTACCGCGGCGGCTTTGCGGTGCTGGGGCTTGGCTCCGCCCTCGCCGTCGCAGCCCTGGCCCACCCCGCCTCGCGGCTCGGCCCGATCGTCGGCTGCAGGCCGATGCGCTGGGTCGGCGAACGCTCCTACGGAATCTACCTCTGGACGCTGCCGATCGTCGTGCTGACCAGCCCGCAGGGAGCCTACGGTCCCAGCCTGCCGCGCGCGGCGCTACAGGTGGCGGCGATCATGGGCGTGGCGGAGCTCTCCTGGCGCTACGTCGAGAACCCGATCCGCCACGGCGCGCTGGGAAGGCTTCTGGCGGATTGGCGGGCCGGTCGGTGGCGGCGCGAGCGGCTCTCGCGCCAGGCCTGGGGACTCGTCGGCGCCGGAGGTCTCGTCGTCGCCTTCGCCGTCGCCGGCCTGGCCGGGGTGGGTGTCTCCAGCGGGACGAACGCGATCGGTTCCGCGAACGTGGCGAAGACTGTCACCGCGAAGAGCGTGCGCCGCGCTCCGCTGGCGACCTCCTGCGAAGCCGTGGTACATATCGGCGACTCCACCTCGGAGGGTCTGGTCTCCGAAGAATATCTGCCCGATCCCAAGCAACTGATCAGCGCACAGTACGCCCGGGTCGGCGCCACCACCCAACACTTCGAGATCGCCGGCGCGCGCTCGATCTATGAGAACTTCGAAGGCGAACCCAACGCCCAGGAAGTCGCGGAAGCGTGGAAGAACGAAGGCTTCAAAGGGTGTTGGGTGATCGCGATGGGAACCAACGAGGCGGCCAACGTCGCGGCGGGGTCGACCTTCACCTACGACGACCGCATCGCAAGCATGATGTCGACGATCGGCGAGGAACCGGTGATGTGGGTGAACGTGAAATCGCTCGTCCCCAGCGGACCGTACGCGGAGGCGAACATGAGGTCATGGGACCTGGCGCTGCTCGACGCCTGCGACCGCTACCCGTACATGCGGATCTACAACTGGGCCGCCGACGTGAGGGACAACTGGTTCATCCCCGACGGGATCCACTTCACCTCGGAAGGCTACGCGGCGCGCGGCAGGCTGATCGCCGACGCCCTGCTCGAATCGTTCCCCAACACCGAACCGACGAAGATGACCGACAAACGGGACTGCGTCGTCTCGGGCTAGAGCCGTTCCGGTGCGCTTTATGTGGTCATAGACCACATAAAGCGCACCGGAAGCTAGAAGACCTGGCCGTCGAGGAAGCCGGCGATGAGCACCAGCCAGCCGCCGATCTCGGAGACGATCAGGGCGGCCATGAAGGCCTCCGTGCCGCGGACCGGGCGGCGGAACTGGTTGTCGGTGTCGCGCCGCCAGCCGTGCACCGCGTAGCCGGCGACCGCGGCGAAGAAGTAGAAGGCCATCGCCCCGGCGGCGATCAGGTTGACCGCCGTGCTCCAGCCGCTCAGCTGGACGAAGGTCGCGACCAGCAGCAGGGCGAAGCTGTAGAGCAGGGCGGCCCGGTGCGCCGTGTCGACGTAAGGATGCGCCAGCCCGTCCTCGGCCGCGTCCATCTGGCGGAACTTCCAGACCCCCAGCAGCAGCGCCCAGAGGAACATCAGGGCCGAGGCCAAGAGCACGGCCTTCGTATCGTCTCCAAGAACCATGCCAGTCTGAATACCAGCTAGGAGGAAGCCATGCCCGCTGCCACCGAGATCACCGGAGTCGACTTCGCCACCGTCTTCGTCACCGACTACCCCGCCGCGGTCGAGTTCTACGGCCAGACCCTCGGCCTCGAGCAATCGGCCGACTACGGCAAAATCCCCGGCGGCGAGTTCGAGACAGGCAACCTGACGCTGCAGGTCGTGGACTCCGCAGCCGTCGGCCGCGAGTTCCAGCCAAGCACCCACCCGATCGCCTTCCACGTGGGCGATGTCGAAGCCACCCGCGCCGACCTCGAAGCCAAGGGCGTCAACTTCCTGGCCGACACCATGGACAGCGGCGTCTGCCACATGGTCCCCTTCGCCGACCCCGACGGCAACGTCCTGATGCTGCACCACCGCTACGCGCCGCGGGACTGATGCCTCGGGCCGCACGCAAGACCAATCGCAGCCAAAGGCGAGAATCGAGCTAATTCGGACGTAATCGAGCTAAAAACCGCCTCGATTAGCGCGTTTCGATGATATTCTTTACTTATGTTCGAGAAGGTAAAGAATCAAACCAGAGTGTCCAGCAAGCACCAAGTGACGATTCCGGCGATTCCATTCCGAAAGGCGGGTTTCGAGCCTGGCGACACCTTGAGGGTGGAAGCCGAGGGAGCCGGACGCGTTGTTCTGACGCGTGTCGATGAGTTGATCGATCGCTATTCCGGCTGCCTCAACACGGATGGCGAGCTGCGCGAGCGTGTGGAAGGGCTGCGCGAGGAGTGGCGGTAGTCCTCGACTCCGACGCGGTCGCCGGCTTTCTCGACCGCAACGACGCCCTCCACGATGCGGCGGATGGGGCGATCCGCGATCTCGTCGGCAGGGAACGACTATTCGTCTCGGTAGTGACCTACGCCGAGGTACTGACCGGCGCACGACTGGGCCACCACGACGAACATCAGGTCAAAGGGTTCTTCCGCGACCTGATCTCAGAGGTCCTGCCAGTCGATGTGGACGTGGCCGACGTGGCAGCCGACCTTCGCGCTCGCCGCAAATCGCTGCGGATGCCCGACGCCATGATCCTGGCAACAGCTGAGATCCAGCCAGAAGTCGGACTGGTCATCACCGGTGACCTTCAGGTGGCCAAGATCGCCGGACTCAGATGCCAGGTGCAGCTGTTGCAATAGCGCCGGGGGCCCTGAGCGACTTCGCTCCTCATCGCTGATTGGCACAATCCGCCAATGACCGATGCGCCCTGCGTCCTGATCACGATCCCGATCAGTCACTACTGCGAGAAGGCTCGCTGGGCGCTGGACCGAACGGGTGTCAGCTACCAGGAGCGCGCCCACCTCCAGATCTTCCACTGGATAGCGGTTCGCCGCGCGGGGGGTGGCAAAACCGCGCCAGTGCTCGTCTGGGGCGATCGGGTATTTGCCGACTCGGCCGACATCCTCGCCGAGGCCGACGCCCAGGCGCCCCCGGACAGGCGACTGTTTCCAGACGACCCGAGCGCCGCAGCGGAAGCTCGAGAGCTGCAGAGCGACTTCGACACAAACCTGGGCCCGCACGGGCGGCGATGGATGTACAACGGCCTGCGCGGACGTCGCGACATCGCGATCGCCTATGGCTGCACCGGCATTCCCAACTGGCAGCGCCGCGCCCTGCCCCTGGTCTACCCGGTGGCGGCACGCACGATCGACCGCTTCCTCGACGTCTCGCCGGCAACCGCAACAAAGTCCGAGGCTGTAGTGCGCACCACGTTCGACCAGGTAGCCCAAAGGCTGGCGGACGGACGGCCCTACCTATGCGGAGACCGCTTCACCGCCGCCGATCTCACCTTCGCCGCCCTGGCAGCGCCGATGCTGATGCCACCCGAGTACGGCGTGCCTCTACCGCAACCCGAGGAGCTCCCGGCAGCCATGGCCGCGACGGTCCAAGAGTTCCGCACCCACCCGGCCGGCGCTCACGCACTGGAGATGTTCCGCGAAGAGCGCCGGTAGAAGGGGCCGTGAAGTGCATACGAATCCGGCCTAGGTGAGATCGCCCGTGAGCAGGCGGGCCTTAACGACTGGCGGAACTGCTCCAACCGAATCTGCGGTGCGTTCCGTCTCGGCGATTCGTGTGTCCCACCTCACCGACACAAGCAGCCTCCGCCAGACGGGCCGCCCGCTCGGGCCGGTCGACGAGGTCAAGCTCGTAGCGATCGGGGCCAAGGCGTGTGAATAGCGTCGCTTGGCGCTTGATCGAACCGTCCTCAACTGCCGGGATTCTCGGGTCCAGGTTGATCCGCGGCATGCCGTTGTCCGCGTAGAACCTTAGCTGGTTGTCTTCATACTCGACTCCCTCATGCCTGAGCGCGATCGCCCGCCCTTCGTCGAGGACCGGCGCGAAGAACGCAGCGGGCTCTTGCGGGATCTCAAACTGAAGGCGGTACTCCCCCGTCCCGCCCCAGTCGATAAGAAGCCAGTTGGCCACGCTGGCCGGGGCCTCCGATCGAGCCAGCGCAACCGTCAATCCATTGCTTCCCGTCTCCACCTCTTCGTCGGCAATTCGCTCACGGTTCCCCGGGGGTGGGCGCCGCTCTGAGTATGCCTCGACGATCTGGGTCGTCAAACCGTCAGCGGCGTGCGTCAACTCACTCCACCATTGCTCCCACGAGTCAGAACCCTCTTGCGAGAGGTCGGCTGCCGAGGCCGCCTCATAGTTCCTCGTAAGCGCCGCGTAGGTCAGATTCGCCGATCCGATGATCGCGCGCTGAGCCGCATCGCCACGGTCGACCACAAATGCCTTTGCATGAAACGTGCCGAGCCTGGAATCGGTGGTGATCACCTTCACGAGTCCGCAGCCCTCCAGTAGAGCCTCAAGCGCGGCCTTGCGCGTAATACCCATATCGAGACTTACGACTATCTCGATATCCATCTTGTCCCCGGTGGCCGCCAGCAAAGCATGGAGCGCCTTAACACCGTCGAGGCTCGCGTACGCCACCGCAACCCGCAATCGCTCTACAGCCGGATCCGCAAGCAGGGCGGCGAGCTCGTCGAGGATTCGATTCGGATGGGCCGGATCCTGGAGGATCATGCTGGCACTCAGTTCGTCAGGTATTTGGCAGCGACCAGCTGGCGATCGGTCCCCGCGATCCCGTAAAGGTCGTAGACAAGCGAATCGGCCTCAACCGCGGTCCTCTCCAAGTCGAGGCAAAGGGCGGAGATCCTTTCGGCGCTCGCAGAGTGCTCACGGACGAACTCGTCACGGAACGCGCGGCCACGCGGGTCGATCCCCAGCTGCTTCGCTGACTTCGCAAGCAGGCCCAGGAGCTCACCGGGCGGATGCGACTCGTAAGCGGAAAGCTTCGTCTTGCCGGGCAGCGATCGCGGGTCTGCGTTGATTCGGTTCATTGTCCAATCCAAAAATGCGGCTCGCTCCGTCTCGAGCTCGACCGAAATCTCGTTCAGCCTCATTCCGAAGCCGTCCATCTCTACCTCGAAACCATCTAGCGCTTTGATGGGGAGCGGCGCAACAAATTGCTTGTTCGCTGACATGTAATCGCCTCGAAAGGGGACGGTACGTAGCTTGAAAAGAAAATCAAGGAGTTGTGAGTTAAGTAGTACTAGTAGTTGCCATACCGAAGGTCCTCCAGTCAGTGGCAGAACGCCGTTGACATCGACATTGTCCAAGTATGTGCCACCACTGGGGTCTACACCGACCCTGAGGCGCTCGCAGAGCCTTGGAATGCCCAGCTTCGGCAACTCGTGCGCACCGAGGTTCTTCGGGTATACGTAGCCATACCAGCCGGCGTGGTCCATCTTCCCTCCCTCCCTTCCCCGGAGGGTCTCCTCGTGCTCGCGAAGATAGGCCGCGGTCCGCGGCAGCGCCTCTACGACCTCCCAATCGAGCAATTCCTTGGTGCCGTCTCCGCCGTAGGGGAAGAGGAGGAGTGTCCTCAGGGGCGCGAATGCATAGCGGCGCACGTCAGTTCCGCTTGCTAGCTGGTGCAGAAGGTCGGGCTCCAGTTCAATGGCACGCCCCGAAGCCTTGCTTTGGACTCGGCGCAGTGGCCCGGCCAAACCCAAATCCTTAAAGTGAAAAACTTTGTCTGCACTGGTGATCAGTCCCTGGAAGATCTGTTTGGTGACACCTTCCAGGGATTCAGCTCCGGTGGAGGCGACCTTGATGATGCGCTGCTCGCTCGGAGTGGCAAGGATCCAAGGCCCCTTGCCCAAGTCCGCGTATCTGAACTCGGACGGCTCGATCTTTTCGATCTGGGCGATTGGTTCACCTTCAGCGTCACCCAGCTTGCGGTACGTCACGGCGCTTCGGCTTCTCCCAGTCTCGAGGAGCAGGATTGCGGTGTAGTTGGTTGCACCAAATAGCTGAGCGCCCCCGAAGTCGAGAATCTCCTCAACCGCCTCCTGCGCGATCAGCAGTTCGCGCAGACCCTTCGCCATTTCCAGCTTCGTGAACTTGTTCGGGACGATGAATCCCAGCCGCGAGTCCGGACCAAGCAGCTCCAGCGCACGCTCGATGAAGACGACGTAGACGTCGAAGGCGCCCGCCGCCACGCTGTAGCGTTCCCGGCAGAACTCCGCGGTAGCGCGACCAAGACTCTGAATTTGGATATACGGCGGATTCCCGATGATCGCGTCGAAGCCCGCGTCTTGCAGGGGAGAGCCGCCAGCAGTCAGAAACACCTCGGGAAACTCGACGTCCCAGTGAAAGGGATCCCCAATCTCAGGGTCGCCAAGGGGAACCCCGAGTGTCTCGTCCGCGAACTCCTCGATCGGCTCGCGAAGCGCCTCGGCCGCATTGGCGATCTCTTCCTTCTCGTGTACCTCCTTCGTCGTCGAGCTCGGCTGGGCCACGATCTCCGCACGCTGCTTGAGCAACTCCTCCGCGTGCCTCGCCAGGGCTGAACTGAAGACTGACTCTCCACCCCTCAGCAAGTCCTGGATGCTGGTTCCGACGATTGAGTTCCCTGCACGAAGGTTCTCTAGGAAGGTGAGCGGCTGCTCCCGATCGACCGTGGCCAGCCAGAGTGAGAGACGCGCGAGCTCGACCGCCATTGGATTGATGTCGACGCCATAGATGCACCGCTCGGCGACAAGCCGCCGGATCTCTGCCAACTCGAGAAGCTGTTCTCCGGGATGCTGGCTATAAGAGGGGTCGGTCGCGATGAATTGGGTTACGTACTCGACGGCCGCGACCAGGAAATGGCCGCTGCCCACCGCGGGATCGCAGATCTTGAGATCCAGGAAGCGAGCCAAGGCGTCGGTCCCGGAGAAGCCAGCCGCAGCGATCTCCTCTGAGGCCCTCATCAGCACCGGCTCCAGCGTACGGGCGACGATCGCATCGACCACTCGCTCTGGCGTGAAATAAGAGCCGGAGCGATGCTTGAGCGGCGATTCCCTGAGCTGGAGCGTCCCAGCGCGATCGGTGAGCTGGTACGCGAGGAGCTTCTCGTAGATAGTCCCAAGATGCCGAACCGATAGTTCGCGAAAGTCCACGAACTCACCGTCGATGCGCGACAACAAATCGATCGCCGGAGCAATCTTCGGATCCGGAATGGTCCGACCCTCGAAGTACCGATGCTCCGAGGGCGAGAAAAGGCCGCCGTTGTACGCGTTCACTCGGAACGCGGGCTCGCCCTCGTCAACGATGCGAAAGAGCGCACGGAGCATGCTGTAGAGCCGATCTGAGCGCTCACTATAGGTCGCACCCGCATCTCGCTGCCGCGCTACGTCGAGCCGCACCTGCAGGAGGCTCTGCGGTTCGTAGTGCGGATTGTCAATCGGGAGCAGGCCGCGTGCCTCGGCGTGCAGGCAAAAGAGCATTCGATATAGGAACACCAGGGAATTCTCGAAGGCTCTAGCCAAGCTTGAATCTGACCGGTCTTCATCGCCAAGGAGCCCCGTAGCGAGAAGCGGAATCGCCTGGAAAACTTGTCGCTCGAGGGCGTCACCAACCGCCACCGCGCTTCGCTCTGCCTCTCGCAACATCCGATCGAGCAGGCAGAGGTCTCGCTCGTCCGGCTCAAGGGCAGACCGAGAAAAGAAAGCCGCGAATCGGCGGAATTCCTGCGCGTCTTCTCGCTCCAGAAGAGCGGCAAGGTCAACGCCGTAGTAGTACCCCTGCGTCGCCTTCTCATAGGAGTACAAACGCCAAGTGCGTCCGTTGGTGAGAATTCCCCATGCCGCGCGAGTCTCGTTGAGGTAACGAAGGATTTGAGCGTGCGGATCCTCGTTCCGCGTCCCACCTCGGCGAGTGTTGAACGGTCGTTCGAACTCCTTCGCCTCCGCAATCGCAACGGCATTTTGAAACCGGTCGAGGCTGTTCTTGCGCTGCTGCCCGGCCGTCAGGCGCGCCTCGTCGCTGAGGAAGAGTGCGTAATCGGGAACGCTTCGCCCAGACGGGGTCGAATACCCAGCCTGCGGGGTCCAAGAATGCCCGAGGAGATCGAGGATGGGCTGGATGCAGTGCTCCTCGACCTGAGCCTCATTTGCCCCTGGCAACGCCGGTCCCTCCCGGTCCCAGATCGATCGAATGTCTTCCATGAGCTGCTTGCAATCGAGGTCCTTGTAATCGGACCACAGCGGAAGACGGCTTTTTAGGAAGTTTTCGGAGAAGAGCCCGCCATTTTCTACGGGCGAGAACCTGAGCTCAGCCTGGCCCATAGGCTCGGTCACGTCCAACCCCCTGGGTCAAGCAGCTTCGTCCGCCGATGCAGACGCGAACAACTCACGCTGCCCATGCCGACGGGTCAACTCTTTCAGCGCCCTTCCGATCTCGCGAGGCTCCTTGAAGTAGGCGACAACCAGATGCTCGCTGTCGACAAAACCTGCCGTGTGGTTCGCAAATGAGCGAATCTCCGCTTCTGGCTTGTGCTTCGCCACAGCCTCGACAAGTCGCGCCCGCTGCTCGCCGACATTACGAGGCGGCATAACCTCGTGCTCAAAAACGGTGCGGGCATCGGTGTCAAGATCACGGAGCTTGACTACGACGCAGACAGTTTTCTCTCGCTTGGCAACCATTAGACAGCGGGGCATTTCCCATTCTCGGGACTCTCTTCAACTCTATGGCGATGGGCGGCGGGAAACTCGCTTCTACGGCCCCAAATTCCACGAACTTTCAGTCCCATGGAACGCCGACTCCCCAAAATGCAAAGGCACCGGCCCTCTACGCCGCCAGCCCCTTCGCTGAACCCGCGCGCGGACAATAAGAGGAGCGGGAGCGACGGGACTCGAACCCGCGACCTCCGGCGTGACAGGCCGGCGCTCTAACCAGCTGAGCTACGCCCCCTTGGGATGGGCGATTTGCGCCCGGGCGGGCATTATCTCAGGGTCGCTGGACTTGCAGCTTGAAGGGGGTCCGGTGGCGGCGGGTCGAGGTGATCACGAGACGGAGGCGGGACTCGCCGCAGACGGTGTAATCGAGCTTGCCGTGGGCGTTGAGGGCGTGGTGGGAGCGGCGTAGAAGCCTGCCGGCGCGGCTACGCAGGGTCAGTTCGTAGCCGCGCCTGTGCAGGCTCGGGCGCAGGCTGACCGTGCCGTCGAGCGGCGTACGCAGGGTCTCGACGGTTGCGCCCTCCCCCCTGGCAGGTACGTGCCCCGAGAGCACCAGGCTGGTGCGCTGGTGCCAGGGCGAAAGCGTGTCTTCCCGGATCGCCTGGAACGCGGCCGGGGTCGGCCGCAGCCCCGCCGAGTAGCGCCAGCGAACCGGGTCCTGCGGGAAGCGATCATGGGCGAAGGCCTCGGCGAAGGCCTCTCCCGGATCCTCGAAGTAGTGGCTGCCCTCGTCTCCCGGATAGAAGCGGCCCTGGCGCCTGCCCTGGCAGACGTTCTCGACGCTCGCCCAGCGCTCGGTGCCCCAGTCGACGGCGCCGCCGAACGGCGCCGGCAGGCTGCGGTGCTGGGCGACGTGGTGCCCGTACTCGTGGGCGAGAACGAAGTCGCGACTGGCGCCGTCGCTGCTCGTTTCCTCGTTGCCGCTGAGCACGATCTTGTCTTCACCGCTGTAGTAGCAGGCCTCGGCGCCGAGGCCGCAGTCGAACATGACCTGGAAGGGCGTGTCGAGCTGGACCGTGAGCAGGTCGACCTCGGGGCCGTGGATCAGCGTGCCGACGAAGTCGGCGATCTGCTGCGGATCGGCGGCGGTGCAGCTCGCAGCACAGGCGGAGGTGACGTCGACGGCGATCGTCGCCCCGCTGCCGTCGTCGATCGGGTAGCGCTGGGAGGAGGCGCTGGCGGCGATCCGGGCCGCGCCGGCGGCGGGCTTGCCGAGCACGACGTCGTCCAGCCGCGGCCCGAGACGGGGCGCGCGCAGCGCGTCCGCGAAGACCGCTCTTCCGGCCGCGCCCGCCCCCGCCGGGAGGGCGAGGAGGAGGACCATGGCTATGCCCGCAAGCGCCCCCGCCGGGCGCCTGGTCACGGAGCGGGGCCCGGATCTATCTCGTCGGCCTTGGCGGGAAGCGAGGCGGAGGCGGGGCGCCTGGCGGGGATCACGCGGTTCGTCGCGCCGCCGCTGATCCTCGCGCGCCGCGCCGCCCAGCGCGGCCGCGCCGGTTCGACCCCCAGCAGGGCGCTCCAGGTGGTGGTGCCGATCGCGCCGTCGGCCGCGAGCCCCCGCGAGAGCTGGAACGCCCGCACCGCGGCGGCCGTCTGCTTGCCGAAGATCCCGGTCACCGGCAGTTGAGTCTGGCCGGCGCCGACCAGGTGCTCCTGCGCCCAGACGACCAGGTCGCCGCGACTGCCGCGCTTCAGCAGCGGCTGGGTGGTCACGGGCCGGTAACCCGTCAGCGGCCCGCTGGTCGTGGCGCCGAGCGCCGACCAGGTGCGGGCGCTGGTCTCCTGCCAGTCCCACCAGCTAGGCGCCAGCCCGCCGTAGCTGGAGGCGAAGCGGCGGAAGCGCAGCACCTGCTTGGGGCCGGGGCTTTCGTAGGTCTGCCCGATCGGGTACACGGGGTGGCTCCAGAGCCTGTTGTAGAGGTAGGTGTGCTCGTAGACGGCGCGCACCGAGGTGCCGATCGCCTTCCAGTACATCTGCGGCTGGTTGTAGCCGGCGCCTTCGGGGCCGAAGAAGACCGAGTAGGGGAACGCCGGGTGGTAGTCGACGTAGGGGAAGCCGGCGAGGGAGAGCGGGAAGCCGGTGCCGATGCGGGCGCGCAGGGCGCGGACGTAGCGGTCGGCCGCCGCGTAGCGCCCCTCGTACTGGCCCTCGGCGTCGATCACCAGGCAGTCGGCCCCGCGCTGCACCGCCGCCGCACCGACCTTCGCCTCGGCCACGGGACTTTCCCCGTAGACGAACTGCCAGGCGCAGACGTCGAGGCCGGCCTGGTGGAGCGATTCGACCAGGCCGGAGCTGAACTGGCTCCAGTAGTCGCCGCCGTCGCCCGCCTTGACGTAGAGCGTGCCGATCCCGGCGCGGTCGGCGCGGGCCGCGATGCGGGGAATGCTGCCGCCCTCGGAGCGGTCGACGTACCAGACCCACATGCCCTGGCGGTCGAAGGGCGTCGACCCCGCGGGCGCTTCCCCGGCTCCGCCGGGCATCGCGCAGGCAGCGGTGGGCATGTACGCGGTGAGCGCCATCAGAGAGAAGATCGCGAAGAGCACCAGGCGACACCCGATCGCGGTGGTGCGTTTGGCTTTCACGTCAACTGCGAACACGGTAGCTGGCATAGCGCTGCGCTGGGAAAATCCAACGTCCGGCGAAGTACCGGATCTGGAACGCGATATCTGACTTCGGAACGACGCTGGAGGTGACGGGCCAACCGGCCCGAGCGCACTCCTAGTATGGACAACTCCGCGCCAACCACACGCCACCCCGCCGCCATCCGCTCCCCTCGCAAGATCCTGTGCACCGCCGCCGCCACGGCTCTCCTGGCTGCCGTGGGCGCAACCCCGGCGGGAGCGGGCGCCGCGCAGCCGCAACTGCTCCGCGCCGAGCTCTCCCAGGCGGGACAGAGCCTGATCCTCAGCCTGAGGACCTCGGCCCCGGTGGCGCTCTCCCGGCTCGACCGCCTGCCGGGGACGAGCGGCTCGCGCTACCTCTGCCTGGCGCTGCAACCATCCGGGGGGCGAGGGGAACGGCGACTCTGCCTGGGAGGGGAACCGAAGGCGCGCCGCCGCGCCGGCCTCGAGCTGCTCAACGCCGCCGGCAAGGTGACCGCCCGGCAGACGCTGGCCGCGCAGGTGAAGCGGCCGGACGCGAACAAGCTGGTGCTGGCGCTCTCGCCGCAAACCGCCGGGCTGGACCCGCACCGCTACCGCTGGCGAGTGCTCGCCGACCTGGACGGCTGCGGCGCGAAAGCCGCGGAGGGCTGCCCCCAGAGCCTCCCCGCCGAGGGCGACCGCGTCTTCCGGCTGCGGCCGGTGCGGGCGGTCGGCTGCACCGGGGGAACCGCCGGCCTGGTGACCAACGGCTCGCGGGGCAGCAAGGTCGTCGCCCTCACCTTCGACGACGGGCCGAGCGAATACACGCCCGGCTTCCTCTCCGTGCTGCGCGAAAAGCACGTCCACGGCACCTTCTTCGAGATCGGCCAGGAGATGGCCGGGCGCGAATCGACGATGCGCCGGATCCTCCGCGAAGGCGACGAGATCGGCAACCACACCATGCACCACACCGAATACCCGGGCTACGCGAACATCGCCCCGGTCACCTCGCTGATCGATTCGATCACCCATTTCAGGCCCTGCCTCTTCCGCCCGCCGGGCGGCGCCGTCGACTCCTCGGTCCTCGCCGCCGCCGGCGTGGACGGGCTGCGGACGATTACCTGGGACGTCGACCCGGCGGACTGGTCAAATCCCGGCAGCGCCGCCGTCTACAGCCGCATCGTCGGCGCCGCCCAGTCCGGCTCGATCATCCTCATGCACGACGGCGGCGGCGACCGCAGCGGCACCCTGGCGGCGCTGCCGTCGATCATCGACACCCTGCGCGCCCGTGGCTACCGCTTCGACACGGTCACCGAACTGCTCGGGCAGCAGATGGTCTACAGGCCGTACGGTTGAGGGCAAAGCAGGCAAACGGAGAAGGGAGCAAGCGTTGATCGTCGAGAGGACCGAGAACCCGCAATGGCTGTCCAACGCCTACCTCGTCGCCGACGAAACCGGCGGCACGGGGGTGCTGATCGACGGCAACGACGACCTCGGGCCGCTGCTCGAGCGGGCCGAGGCCGACGGGATCGAGATCACCCACATCCTCGTCACCCACCCCCACCTCGACCACGTCGCCGGCCTGGCCGAGGCACAGCGACAGCTCGGCGACGTGCCGATGGTCGCCCACGCCGAGGCGGCGGCGGAGATGGACGAGGAGGTGGCGCAGACGATCGCCGACGGCGAGAAGCTCGTCGCCGGCGGCCTCGAGATCGAGGCGATCTCCACCCCCGGGCACGCCTCCGGCCACGTCGCCTTCCTCGTCGACGGCAGCGACGTCTTCACCGCCGACGTGCTCTTCAAGGGCACGGTCGGGGGGACGATGGCGCCGGGTGCGAGCGGCTTCGACGACCTGCGCGCCTCGGTGATGCGGCTGATGGAGCTGCCGCCGGAGACGGTCGTCCACCCCGGCCACCGCGAGCCGACGACGATCGGCGAGGAGTGGAACGCCAACCCCTTCGTGCGGATCTGGCGCGGAGAGGAGCAGACCGGCGAGGAGCGGGTGACGGTCTGGGGACGCCCGGCGACGATGAAGCTGTGGGCGCCCGACTACGACGGCGGCAACAAGGCCTGGATCGTCTTCGGCGACGACGGCACCGAGGCGATCGTAGGCGGCTCCCAGGTCGAGCGCGGCTGACGAGTGGTCACTTAGTACGCCTATAGCCGGCATAAGTGACCACTCGGCCGGCAAGTGCTTGCGGGGGAGGGTGCCTGGGGGGCTTTAGCTCGATTGCGCACACTGGACGCATATGCGATTGGAGCGCGGGTCGTTAGCCCCCACACTGCTTACTCACTTCTGACCGCATCCCCAGAAACGGTAGGAAACTTTGCACCTGATCCAGGCGCTCTCAGCATCCGGCATCCAAGAATTCTTCTTTGACTGGTACCCCGTCTTCGGGGTCTTCTTCATGGCCTGCCTGCTGCTCGTCTTCTTCAGGCTGATGCGCAGCACGGTCGGCTCGACCAAGCCGGAGACGGTGAAGGCGAGCAAGACCGAGCCGGTGCTCTGGGACGAGGTGCAGGGGGTCGACGCGGCCAAGGACGAGTTGATGGACGTAGCCGAGTGGCTGCGCGACCCGGAGCGCTTCGCCGCGCTCGGCGCGCAGCCGCCGCGCGGGGTGCTGCTCTTCGGTCCTCCGGGAACCGGCAAGACGATGCTTGCGCGGGCCGTGGCGGCCCAGGCCGGCGTCGACTTCTTCGCCGCCTCGGGATCGAGCTTCGTCGAGATGTTTGTCGGGAGGGGTGCCGCCAGGATCCGGCGGCTGTTCAAGGAAGCGCGCAAGTCGGGCCGTGCGGTGATCTTCATCGACGAGCTCGACGCCGTGGGAGGAGCGCGCAGTGGAGGTGGCGGCGATGGCGGCTCCAGCGAGCGGGAGCAGGCGCTCAACCAGCTGCTGGTCGAGCTCGACGGTTTCGAGCGCGACCCCGGCACGGTGATCGTCATCGGCGCCTCCAACCACGTCGACAAGCTCGACCACGCGCTGCTGCGACCGGGGCGCTTCGACCGTCAGGTGCTGGTCTCCCCTCCCGACCGCGACGGCCGCGAGGCGATCCTGCGCGCGCACGCCAAGGGCAAGCCGCTCGGTCCCGACCTCGACCTGCGCGACGTCGCCCGCAAGACGACCGGGATGACCGGCGCCCAGCTCGCCAACGCGCTCAACGAGGCGGCGATCATCGCCGGGCGGGCCGAGCGCACGGCGATGGCGCGCGAGGACCTCGACGAGGCGCTGCTGCGCCAGTCGGTCGGCTCGCAGCAGGCACGGCGGCTGAACCACAAGGAGCGCCGCATCGTCGCCTACCACGAGGCGGGGCACGCGCTCTGCCGGCACCTGGTCGGCGGCGACCCGCCGGAGATGCTCAGCATCGTCCCCCGCGGCCCGGCACTCGGCTTCGTCGCCTCCTCTCCGGAGGAGGACAGCTACCTCAAGTCGAGGCAGGAACTGCAGAGTGAGATAGTCACGCTGCTTGGCGGCCGCGCCGCCGAGGAGGAGGTCTTCGGGACCTCGTTCTCTGGCGCCTCCGGCG
>DASSMU010000170.1:0-18102 GCA_035701465.1 Solirubrobacterales bacterium | reverse complement strand
CTCGGACCCCGGTGGGCTGGGGCAACTGGCGGCCGACCTCGCCCCCGACCTGGCGGGCTCGCTGGCCGAGCTCGTCACTCCGGTCGATGCCGAGACCCTGGCCGGGATGGTCCCCCAGGCGCCGCGCACCGGCGTGATCGCGATCGCCCGCCGTCCCGTCGTCGACGTTGCGGAGGCGCTGGCCGACGAGCGGCCCTCGCCCGTCGTCCTGCTCGAGGACCCGCGCACGATGGGCAACATGGGCGCCTGCGTGCGCGTCGCCGCCGCCGCCGACGCGGCCGGTGTGCTCACCACCGGCAGCAACGATCCCTGGCATCCGGACGCGCTGCGCGGCGCCGCCGGCCTGCATTTCGCCCTGCCGGTGGCGGCGATCGATGCGCTACCGGCGAGTGATCGCCCGCTGGTCGCCGTCGACCCCGAGGGCGACGAGTCCGACCTGCGTGCGCTCTCGCCGCGCTCCGTCTTCGCCTTCGGCACCGAGCGCCACGGGCTCAGCACCGGGCTGCTCGAGCGCGCCGACGCGCGTCTGGCGATCCCGATGCGGGCGGGCGTCTCCAGCCTCAACCTCGCCACCGCCGTCGCCGCCGTGCTCTTTGCACGCCGCCTTTGAGCGAGTTTCGCCTCGCCGCCCCGGCCCTTGTCCGCGGCGAGGATGGCGGAAATTACGGATGCACGGGGCAGGTACAGGGCATAGCCTGCGGAAGATGTGAGCGCGGCGTTTGGGCCGCCACCGTTTATCCACGACGAAAGGACGCGCCTTGCCGTTTGCAGACATCAACATCGGAGAAGCACTCCTCGTTGCCTTCGAGGTGTTCTTCTTCGTGATCTGGATCTGGATCCTGATCACGATCCTCACCGACCTCTTCCGCGACCACGAGACCTCCGGCTGGGCGAAGGCCGCCTGGGTCCTCTTCCTGGTCTTCATCCCGTTCCTGACCGCGCTGATCTACCTGATCGCCCGCGGCGCCGGCATGCGCGACCGTACGATCAAGGCGCAGGCGGAGGCCAAGCAGCATTTCGATTCCTACGTCCGCGAACAGGCGCACACCACGCCCGCCGACGAACTGCACAAGCTCAACGAGCTGAAGGAAAAGGGCGCCCTCTCCGCCGAGGAGTTCGACAAGGCGAAGGCGAAGCTGCTCGCCTAGAGCACGCCGAGCAGGCCGCGCGCGACCAGATAGAGCCCGATCGTCGTAGCGACGACGATCACTATCTGGCGCGCGTGGCGCGCCATCCACTCGTTCAGCGCCTCGACCTTGGCCTGCGTCGCCTCGGGTGCGAACGAGTAGCCAAGCAGCGGCACCTCGGCGAGGACGAACATGATCAGGTTGAAGACGACGATCGCGAAGAGCTGCCTGCCGGCGCCCTGTTGTCCTTGAGCGATGTCCTTGAGCGCGACCAGGTAAAAGGCCCCGGGCAGGTTGAGCACGACGCCGACGGCGAAGGCGATCGGCGCGGTGCCGCGGTTGAGCACCCGTTGCGACCAGGGGTCGCGGGCCGGACGCGTCGTCTTGTGCTCGCGCCGTCGCTCCTCGATGCGGGCATCGCGGTCGGTCGCCAGCACGTAGGCGACGATCAGCGCTAGCGCCCCGACGGTGAAGTTGACGATCGGGTCGGCCGCCGGGCTCGACCCCGAAAACGCAGCCAGGCCGCTGAGCGAGCTGACGATCGCCATCCCGACGGCGATGCTGGTCAGCATCCCGCCGAACAGGTAGGCAGCCAGCAGCCGCTGCGGCCGCGGCCGGTGCAGGACCACGATCACGACGGCGAGGATCGCCGGCGACACGGCCGAAGCCACAGCAAGGATCAGCACGTTGACCAAGGGCGAGGCGCACCCTACCCACCCCATCCCCCGCTGACTTCGCCTTTTACCGGGCTATTGGACCCCAAAAGGCGAAGTCAGCGGTCGGGGCGCGGGGGATTTGTCCTGCAAGACCCCGAATTCTGCAACCAAAATTGCAAGTTATTAGCAACTCCTAACATTTTTTTGGCCACTTCGCTAGCCTGCGCCGCCGATGCGCGCTTCCCCTCGCGGTAATTCCTGGCGCCTGCTGCTGCCTGCGGCGCTGCTCTTCGCCATCCTCTGCATGGCTGCTTCGGCCACCGCCAAGGATCTCGAAGAAAAGCTGCAGGACACCCAGGGCAAGCTCAGCCATGTGCGCGAAAGCCAGAGCGCGCTGGCGACGACGATCGCCGAACAGAACCACGCGATCGACTCGATGATCGGCGAAGTCTCGGCCCTGCGCCAGCGTCAGGCGGCGGTCGAGTCGGAACTCTCGGCCAAGCAGGACGAACTCGACCAGGCCACAGCGAAGCTGGCTGCCGACAAGCATCGCCTTGCCGTTGTCCGCGCCCGGCTGCACCGGGCGCTAGGGGTACTGCGCCAGCGCCTCGTGGCGATGTATGAGGCCGGCAGCCCGGACATGCTGAACGTCGTCCTCGACTCGGCCAGTTGGTCGGAAGTCACCACCCGCGCCGATTACCTCAACCAGGTGCAGGAATACGACGACTCGGTCGCCTCCCGGGTCAAAGGCCTGCGCGACCAGGCCCGCGCCGCCGTCAAGCGGATGACCGCTGTGCGCATCCAGATCAAGGATGCCCGCGACGCGATCGCGGTCAAGGAGCGCGAAGTCGCCTCGGCCAAGCAGGCCGCGGAGGCTCGCTTCGCCGAACTGAAGTCGGCCCAGGCGGCGCGGCAGCAGGCGCTCGAATCGCTCGAGTCGCGCGAAGAAGCGCTGAGCAACAACCTCTCGGCGATCTCCGAACAGATCGCCAGCACGACCGGCTCGCCGGCCCCGGCGACCGGCACTCCGGCGCCGCTCACCCCGGGCGAGGCTGCCGAATTCATCTCCGAAAGCCAGGCCAGCGTTCCCAGCGCGGCCCCTGCCGCGATCGCGGGCGCGATCGAAGCCGCCAACTCGATCGCCACCACCCCCTACGTCTGGGGCGGCGGCCACGGTTCCTTCGAATCCTCAGGCTATGACTGCTCGGGTTCGGTCAGCTTCGCCCTGCACGGCGGCGGCTTCCTCTCCAGCCCGCTCGACTCGACCGGCCTCGAGACCTGGGGCGACCCCGGCCCGGGCCACTGGATCACCGTCTACGCCAACGCCGAACACGCCTGGATGATCATCGCCGGCCTAGCTTTCGACACCGTAGGCGGCCCCGGTCCCCGCTGGCACAGCTCCCCGGTCGACTCCCCAGAAGGCTTCATAGCCCGGCATCCCCCGGGCTACTAAAGCTTTGGGATCTAGGCAATCGTCGCGACGCAGGGTTTGGGTGAAGCCATCCCGATAGGGGTGGAGCGTCTTGTACTTTTTCGTCGACCGCGCCCGAGCGCCAGCCCAACCGCGATCCACCGAAAAAGTTAAGCGGAACCCCTATCGGGATGGCTTCGGGTCAACCGTCTTCCACATCGCCGCGTTGCCGCGACTGACGTGGATCACACCCTCGAACCCTTCGCGCTGCAGGATCGAGGCCGCCAGCCCGCTGCGCTTGCCCGCCTTGCAGATCGTCGCGATCGGCCGCTCGCGCGGCAGCTCGCCGAGGCGGTCGCGAAGCTGTGCGAAGGGGATGTGGATCGAGCCCGGGACGTGACCCTCCGCGTACTCGGCGTCGCCGCGCACGTCGAGGACCTGCGGGCCGTTGCCAGACCCGACCCGGCGCGCCAGCTCCGCCAGGTCGATCGCCTCGATCCGCTCCACCGGACGGTCCTCGGCGCGCCAGGCGGTCATCCCTCCGCCGAGGAAGCCGCGCACCTCGAGGCCGACCGCGGCAAGCAGCTCGGCAGCCTCCAGCTCGTTGCCGTCGGAGGCGGCGACGACGAGCAGCTCGGCGTCGACCGGGACCATCTCGGCGACCTTGGTGGCGAAGCCGGTGTCGTAGGCGGAGGCGCTGATCGAGCCGGGGATGTGGGCCTCGTCGAACTGCTCGTTGGTGCGCGAGTCGATCGCCAGCGCGCCGGCGGCGATCGCCGCCTCGAAGCCGTGCGGAGTCAACTGCGTCGGTGCCCCGATCGATTCGACCAGCGGCCCCCGGTTGAGCGAGACGATGTGGGCGACGTTGGGCGGCTTGGCGCCGATCGTGGCGACCGCGTCCTCGACGAACTCGGCCTCGCTCTCAAAGCCCAGCGCCCGGTTGTGGCGCTTCTCGAAGCCGATCGTCGAGCAGGTCTTGAGGTCGATCCCGGAGCTGCCGCAGAGCGAGCCGCCCAGGTGCCCGGGCCAGACCTCGGTCTCCTCGGGCAGCACCAGCAGCCGCTCGTGCAAGGAGCGGAAGATGTCGGCGGCGCCCTCACGCGGCTCGATCGCCAGGTCGGGTCGGGCGACGTCGCCGACGAATAGCGAGTCTCCGGTCAGCACCGCCCAGGGATCGTCGCCGCGAGCCGCGTCGCGGAGCAGGAAGGAGGTGTGCTCGGGCCGGTGGCCGGGAGTGTGGATCGCCTCGATCGTCGCTCCCTTACCCAGCTCCAAGGTCCAGCCATCGGCGAAAGCCTCATGCGGGTACTCGGCCTCGGCCAGCTCGTGGACGTGGATCGTCGCCCCGGTGGCGCGGGCGAGGCGGCCGTGGCCGGAGACGTGGTCGGCGTGGTTGTGGGTCTCCAGCACGTGCTCGATCCGCACCCCGTGCAACCGGCTCAGGTGCAGGTAGGGGTCGATGTCCCATTGCGGGTCGACCACGGCGGCAACGCCGGAGGCGGTGTCTCCGACCAGGTAGGAGGCGCAGCCGAGGTCCTCGTGGATGATCTGGCGAAAGAGCATTGGTCGGGGGCTTTCCGAAGCGGCGGTCGAACGGTTACCGTTCGGTCAGGGTACCGGCGAGAGAAGGAGCGGAATGGCAGGCGAGGCCAACACTGACTTGGAGAAGGAGCTCAGCGTCCTCTTGGAGGTGGAGCGATTCGAGCCGTCCGCGGAGTTCCGCGAGCAGGCTCTGTGGAGCGATCCGGCCGTCTACGAGGAGGCGGCCGCGGACCCCGAGGCCTGGTGGCTGCACCAGGCGAGGGAGCTGATCGACTGGATCGAGCCACCGAGCCAGGGACTCGACGAGTCCAATCCCCCCTTCTACAAGTGGTTCGCCGACGGGACGCTCAACGCCTCGGCCAACTGCCTCGACCGTCACGTCGAGGCCGGCCGGGGCGAGCGGGTCGCCTACCGCTGGCGCGGGGAGGAGGGGGAGGAGCGCGAGGTCACCTACGCCGAGCTGCTCGCCGACACCCAGCGCTTCGCCAACGCCCTGCGCGACCACGGGATCGAGAAGGGCGACGTGGTCGGGATCTACCTGCCGATGATCCCCCAGGTCACGGTGGCGATGCTGGCCTGCGCCCGGATCGGGGCGATCCACAACGTCGTCTTCGGCGGCTTTTCCCCCGAGGCGGTGCGCGAGCGGATGGAGTTCTCCGAGGCCAAGGCCCTGGTCACCGTCGACGGCGCCCGGCGCAAGGGCAAAACGGCTCCCGTCAAGGCCCAGGTCGACGAGGTGATCGGCGGGGTCGACTCGATCGAGACGATTTTCGTCGTCCGTCACACCGGGGCCGAGTGCGAGATGCGGGAGGGTCGCGACGTCTGGTTCGAGGACGCCTGCGCGGCCGCGGATGCCGAGTGCCCTCCCGAGCCGATGAACGCCGAGGATCCGCTTTTCATCCTCTACACCTCGGGCTCGACCGCGAAGCCGAAGGGCATCCTGCACACCACCGGCGGCTACCTGACCGGCGTCGCCTACACCCACCGCTACGTCTTCGACCTCAAGCCCGAGGAGGACGTGTACTGGTGTGCGGCCGACGTCGGCTGGGTCACCGGCCACTCCTACATCGTCTACGGGCCGCTCGCCAACGGGGCGACCAGCGTGATGTACGAGGGGGCGCCGGACTACCCCGGCAAGGACATCTGGTGGGAGCTGATCGAGCGCTACGGGGTGACGATCCTCTACACCGCGCCGACCGCGATCCGCGCCTGCATGAAGTGGGGGGCGGAGCACCCCGGCGGCCACGACCTGACCTCGCTGCGGTTGCTGGGCAGCGTCGGCGAGCCGATCAACCCCAAGGCCTGGCTCTGGTACCACAAGGTGATCGGCGGCGAACGCTGCCCGATCGTCGACACCTGGTGGCAGACCGAGACCGGTCAGATCATGATCTCGCCGCTGCCCGGGATCACCGCAACCAAGCCCGGCTCGGCGACGAGGCCGCTGCCCGGTGTGGATGCGGCGGTCTTCGACGACGGCGGCGAGCCGGTCGAGGGGGGAGAGGGGCTGCTGGTCCTGCGCCGGCCCTGGCCGGGGATGCTGCGCACGCTCTTCCGCGAGGACGAGCGCTTCGTCGAGACCTACTTCTCCCGCTTCGGCAAGGAGACCTACCTGGTCGGCGACGCCGCCCGCCAGGACGAGGACGACTTCCTCTGGGTGCTGGGACGGATCGACGACGTGATCAACGTCTCCGGCCATCGCCTCTCCACGGCGGAGGTCGAGTCGGCGATCGTCTCCCATCCCAAGGTCGCCGAGGCGGCGGTGATCGGCCAGTCCGACGACGACACCGGCCAGGCGATCTGCGCCTTCGTCACCCTTGAGGGCGACCTCGAGGGCAGCGACGAGATGGTCGCCGAGCTGCGCGACCACGTCGCCGGGCGGATCGGGAAGCTGGCCCGGCCGAAGCGGGTGATCTGGTCCGGCGATCTGCCCAAGACCCGCTCCGGCAAGATCATGCGCCGCCTCTTGCGCGACATCGCCGAGGGTCGTGAGCTGGGCGATGTCACCACCCTGCGCGACCCCGATGTGATGAAGGAGCTGGAGGGGAAGGTCGCTGCGCGGGCTGATGCCGAGGGCTGAGTGGCGGTCGGCTCAGAGCCCATCCCGGTAGGGGTTCCGCTTAACTTTTTCGGTGGGGCGGGGTTGGGCTTGGCGCTTGGGCGCGGTCGACGAAAAAGTACAAGACGCTCCACCCCTACCGGGATGGGCTCTGAGTGCGTTCGGTTGCCAGGCGCTCTACTGCGAGCGACAGCGATTGCAGCTGTTCCTGGACGTTGCGTAGCTCGCGGAGGGCGATCTCCTCTGCTGAGATTTGCTCGTTCTCCAGCTCCTCCTCGATCTCGGCGATTTCGGGGCTTAGGAAGCGTTGGGCGAAGGCGCCGGTTAGGAGGGCGACGAAGCCGATGCCGACGATCAGGATGAAGGTCGAGACGATCTCGCCGCCGGTCGTCGTCGGGTAGATGTTGGAGCCCAGCGTGGTCATCGTCGTCACCGCCCAGTAGATCCCGTCCCAGTCGGTGAGGTGCTGGCTGTGCTTCTCGAAGGCGACGAACAGGGCGCCGCCGCCGACCACGGTCAGGGCCGCGAGCAGCATCGCGTAGTGCAGCCCCTGCAGCGAGAAGACCTCACGCGAGAGCTGCGCCAGGCGCAACAGTCGCAGGAGGCGGAGCAGCCGCAGGGCACGCAGCCCCTGCAGCCCCGCCGGCAGGACAGGGGGTGTGAAGACGACGATGATCAGGTCGAGCGGGTGGTGGCGAAGCCAGACCCGGCGATGGGGAACCACCGCCAGCATCACCACCAGCTCGATCGCGAAGGCGATCCAGGTGACCCAGTTAAGCACCCGCGCGACGTCCTCCAGCGCCCCGCCCGGATGCGACTCGGAGATCGCCACCATCGGGATCGTCAGCGCCGCCGCGACCATCATCGGCGCGTTCAGCCATTCGGCGACCCGCGTGCTCCGGGCATCCATTCCCGGCGCGTAGCGCACCATCGCCTCGGCTGCTTCGGGGGCCATCCGCGTCTGATTCGACGCGGATGGCCCCGTGCCTACCTACATGGCGCGATCCCAGACCTGTTCTCGGCCGCCTACTTCTCCTTTGGTTTGATCGTATTAATCCCGAAGGCAACCAAAACGGTGAGCAAAAGCAGGCCTGAAGTGGTGGTCAGAAGCTCCAGATAGCGCGCGACGCTGTTCTGTGGGGTATAGATGTTGTTGCCGATGGTGGTTAGATCGGACCAGCTGATGTAGAGGTAGTCGGATGCCCTCGTCGCCTGCACGCTGGAGTCACTGGCGAATTCGGTCATTGCAAAGCTGTGATCGAGGATCGCAAAGATGAGTGTGAGTTGAGCGGCGTAGATGGCGATCGTCACCAAATTGCTGGCGCCCACCTGGGTGTCTTGCCGGACGATCGTGCCGAGCCCGCTCGTAAAGACCTCTATAAGCCGTATCAGGGCGAGGCCGGCGAAGAGCCACTTCCACGCGGAGGGCTCCGGGTTGATGAGCCAAATGACTCCAAGCAGGGCCAGCCAACCGCCGACCCAGTAGGCCCGCTGTAGATTCAGTCGATCTTTCTGTGCCTTTCGTTCTGTCGCATTATCCGGCTCCCATCTGTCGATTAACCACCAAAATGGACAAATGAGAAGCAGAAGCCAGAGTATGCGAATGGCCCCTTTTTCAAGGGGCCATTCGGCCGACTGGAGTTGTTTTGCCGAGGGTAGAAATGGTCGAATATTCCGCTTAATAAGATCGGTAGCCACGGCGGGAAGCGTCTCACCTGGAGGCCCGATGTCAAGGACCGGAGGTTGAGGAGGTCGGGCTTGCGGGTCTAGGAACGACAAGACCCGCCGGAGCGGGTTGAGCCTAGTGAACGGGGAACCACCCCGCGGGTATCTCCGAGCGACTGACACTCGCCAACCGGAGGCTACCACCAGACACGACCCGCTTATCCATCTGCGGAGGGCGCCGGACTCGAACCGGATCCGGGGGTTAGCCAGACAGAGCGAGTGTCAGTCGCCTGGGGATACCCATCCCCATCACCCTCTTGCCGGCGATGCTAAAGGCGAAAATCTCCTCAGTCGCGGCTGTCACTCAATTGGCACAGTTATGTGACGGGTACTTAACTCTGAGTCAAAGCAACTCGACCGGACTGCCGTGGTAGCCGACCCGGGCGATGTGGCGGGTCGCGCCGCCGGGCCAGGTCGTCAGGTGAACGTCCGCCCGTTCGCCGCCCGGCTCCATGCGGAGCCAGCCCAGCGGCGCCTCCTTTGTCGCCCGCTCTCCAGCGGCCTGGATCTTGGCGTGAAAGGCGCCGCGTTCCTCGTCGCTCAGGTACTGCATGACGATCGAGTGGTAGAGGACGGTGGCCTGTTCCGGCGTCGACTCGGACAGCATTCGCTGCGTCCACGGCGCGGCGGGTTCCCGATCGACCCGCACGGGGAGCTCCAAGGCGACCTGCAGTGCTGCCTGCATCCGGGCGATCCGCTCGACCTGGTCGGGCCAGATGTAGGCAAGGAGGGTCAGGCGGCCCTCCTCGGTCGTGGGGTCGATCGGCGAGGCGTCGCAGCCATGGCGGGCGGCGATCTCGACCGTGGGTGGGAAGCTCGGCGGCTTGCCTTCGAGCTCGAGCTCCAGCCGCACCGGTGAGTCGGCCGGCCCCCAGGAGAAATCCCCGGCCGCGTAGCGATACCGGTCCCAGCGCAGGTTGAGGCCGGCGCTCGCCCCGACCTCGAGCAATCGCAGCGGCATGCCGGTCTCAGCGGCAATCGCCATGAACCCGAAGAGGAGCGCGTTGCAGCGGCCGACCTCGTTCGTCTGCACGGGCAACTCGACCAACTTGTGCAGCTCGGCGCCGTTTCGGCTCACTGCGTCGTGGAGCGCCCCCCAGGCGCGGGTGGCGTCTCCACCGGCATAGGCATCGGCCAGCTCGGGCTCCCGCCCCGCCATGACCAGCCGGTTCACGGCGCCCATCAGCCGCAGCCCCAGTACCGAGAGCTGGGGGTCGTCCTCGTGCCCGCGCAGCGGCTCGGCGACGGGGCCGCCGGCCTCGACGTCCTCGGCCGCCCGTTCCAGCAGATCGGCGTAAAGCGGCGAGCCGATCTTGCCGCACATTTCGGCCTGCCAGCGCAGCTGTCCCGCGATTGCGTTCTCTGCCGATCCCGTCATCGGCCAGATCCTAAGGGCAAAGTCAGGGGGGATAGTCGGCAACTAGTTTGCTAAACTAATTACCAGAGCTAACTAGTGACAGGAAAGACTGCCGACATCACGCTCACCGACTCAGCCGCGCGGCTGCGGATGACGATCGTGCGGACGGCTCGCCGGCTGCGCCAGGAGGCAGCGGCGGGGGGGACGGAGCTGACGCCCACGGCGGGCTCGGCGCTGGCCACCGTCGAGCGGCACGGGCCGCTCACGCCGAGCGAGCTGGCCGAGATCGAGCGGATCAAGCGCCCGACCGCGACCCGCACCCTTCGTGTCCTGGTCGAAGCCGGCCTCGTCGACCGCGCTCCCGATCCGGCCGACGGCCGTAGCGCCCTGGTCAGCGTTAACGCCACCGGGCGCGAGCGGTTGCGGCGGCTGCGCGGTCGCAAGAACGCATACCTGGCACGCCGCATGCGCGATCTGCCCGCCGAGGACTTGCGCACACTGGACCGCGCGGCGGAGATCCTCGAGGGGATTCTGGAGGAGCGCCCGTGAGCGCGGGCCTGCGGCGCAGCTTCGACTCCCTCTCCGTCCCCAACTACCGCCGCTACTTCACCGGGCAGCTGGTCTCGCTTTCGGGCAACTGGATGCAGACGGTGGCTGCGGTCTGGCTGGTTCTCACCCTGACCGGCAGCGGCGTCGCGGTCGGCCTCACCACCGCCCTGCAGTTCCTGCCGATGCTGCTCTTCGGCGCCTGGGGCGGTCTGCTCGCCGACCGCTTCCCGAAGCGCAAGTTGCTGATCGCGACCCAGGCGCTGATGGCGCTCCCCGCGATCGGGCTGTTCGTCGTCACCGACGCCGGTGTCGCGGCGCCCTGGATGGTCTACCTCGCCGTCTTCGCGATGGGGGCCGTCAACGCGATCGACAACCCGACCAGGCAGAGCTTCGTGATCGAGATGGTCGGCCCCGACCGCGTCGTCAACGCGGTCAGCCTCAACAGCGTCATCGTCCAGTCGGCCCGGATCGTTGGCCCGGCCTTCGCCGGGCTGCTGATCGCCGGGCTCGGCGTGGCGCCCTGCTTCGCTGTCAACGCCCTCACCTTCGGCGCGATGATCCTGGCGCTCTCGCGGATGGATCAGGCGCAATTGCGCGCAGCTCCTCGCGCGCGGCACGAGCGGGGCGCGATCCGCGCCGGCCTGCGCTACGTGCGCGCCACCCCCGAGCTCGCCGTCCCGCTGGCTCTGATGGCGCTGGTCGGCACTTTCGGGTTCAACTTCCAGGTCGTCCTGCCGCTGCTGGCGCGGTTCAGCTTCGGTGGTGGTGCCGGCACCTACGCGGCACTCGTCTCGGCGATGGCGGTCGGCTCCGTCGTCGGCGCCCTGGCCACCGGCGCCCACGGCCGCACCTCACCGCGCCTGATCGCCGCGGCCGCGCTCGCCTTCGGCACCTTCGCTCTGTTTGCCGCTGTGGCACCGGGCCTGATCGTCGAGGTCGCGGCGCTGATCGTGCTCGGCGCCGCCGCGGTGACTTTCGCCGCATCGATCAACTCCTCGCTTCAGCTCGCCGTAGCCCCCCACATGCGCGGCCGGGTGATGGCGCTGTACTCGGTCGTCTTCCTCGGCTCGACCCCGATCGGCGGCCCCCTGGCGGGCTGGCTCTCGGAGGCCTACAGCCCGCGGGTGGCGCTGCTGCTCGCCGCCTCCGCCGGGCTCTCGGCCGCGTGGGCCGCGCACGTCGCGCTGGACCGCCGCCCACCGCGCCCGGAGAGCCAGAACAGCACCGCGAAGACAGCAAGACCGAAGACGTTGAGCACCAGCTTGTAGTCGAGCTCGACCGAGCCGAAGATGTCTTCGCGACTGGGCCGCGTGGTCGGGACCAGGCCGGCGGCGCTGAAGAGGCCGTCGACGGCGAGCGCGGCGAGGATCATCGTCATCAGCATCAGGGCGACGATCCGCACGGTGAAGGCCCAGCCGTAGTACTTGCGGTAGATGGCGACGATCGGCAGCACGATCAGGTCGGCGAAGATGAACGCCATCACCCCGGCGAAGCTGATCCCGCCCGACCAGAGCACCGCGGCGAGGGGGATGTTGCCGATCGAGCAGACGAAGCTGAGCACGGCGATCAGCGGCCCGACGATCACGTTCTCGATCGTCACGACCCAGCCGGGGGCGTCGGTGACGAAGAGGCCGTTGAAGAAATCGTTGCCGAGCAGTCCGATGAAGCCGGCGAGCAGGAAGCCGACGCCGATCTCCTTCCAGAGCATCTGCCAGTCGCCGCGGAAGTTGCCGGCGACCTCGGTCCAGCTCGTCGCCGAGAGCAGGCGCTCGCGCCAGGGCGGCGGCGCGCCCTCGTCCCCGCTGCCGTGGTCGTGCTGGTGGCCCGCCTCGGCCTCCTGGGCGTGGGCGCGCGCCTGCTCCTCCAGCCGCGGCGAGACGAAGGCGCGCAGCAGCACGGTCATCAGCACGATCATCACCACGCCGCCGACGTACTCGGCGAGGGTGAACTGCCAGCCGAGCAGCACCCAGAGCACAAGCCCCAGCTCCCAGACCAGGTTTGTGGAGGCGAACTGGAAGGCGAGGGCGGAGGCGGCGGAGGCGCCCTTCTGGAAGAGGCTCTTGGCGATCGCGATCGCGGCGTAGGAGCAGGAGGAGGAGGCGGCCCCCAACCCCGTGGCCCAGGCGACGGGCCTGGCGCCGTCGCCCGCGAGAGTTGCCTGGATCCGCTCCCGTGGCACCCAGGCCTGGACCACGGCGGAGATCGCGAAGCCGAGGACCAGCGCCCACCAGACCTCGTAGGCCATCAGCAGCGACTGCTTCAGCCCTTCGGCGATCGTGCTCAGGACGTCACCCATTCCGGCAACCGTAGCAAATACCCCCAGGGGGTATACATCAACCGATCAACCGATCAACGGATACCGAGGCGCTGCGAGCGCTCGACGGCCCGGGCGACGATCTCCTCCAGGCCCGGGACCTCGCCGCCGCGCATCAGCACCTGTCCGCCGACCACGGTTGTGTCGACGACGGAGCCGTTGGCCGCGTAGACCAGGTCGGAATGCAGGTCGCCAAGACCGAGCTCAGGCGCTCCCGCCCGCAGCAGGAGGAAGTCGGCAGGTTCCCCGACCTGGAGCTTGCCGGCGCCAAGCATCGGCGCGGCGGCGCCGGTTGCTATGCGCCAGGCCTCCCCGGCGGGGAGGACGGCCGGGTCGTCGGCGACCTGACGCTGGGCAAGGGCGAAGACCTTGAGGTCGGAGAGCAGGTCGAGCGAGTCGTTGGACCCGGCGCCGTCGGTGCCGAGCCCGACCGCAATGCCCGCCCGCCGGGCGGCCGGATAGGGGAGGACACCGCCCACTGCCAGCTTCATGTTGGCGACCGGATTTGCGACGACGGTGCAGCCGCGCTCGGCGATCAGCTCCAGCTCGTCCTCGTCGAGCCAGACGCCGTGGGCGAGCACGGTGTGCGGCCCCAGCATCCCCAGGCGGTCGAGGTAGGCGGCCGGGCGCAGCCCGTGCTGCTCGAGGCAGTCGCTCACCTCCCGCTCGGTCTCGGAGAGGTGGATCTGGACCGGCAGCCGGCGCTCGGTTGCCAGCTCCGCGGCCCAGCGCAGCAGCCCTTCGCTGACGGTGTAGATCGCGTGCGGGGCGAGGGACGGACCCACCTCCGGCCCGAACTCGGCCAGTTCTTCGAGCGCGGTCAGAGCCGTCTCCTGCATCGCCGCCGTATCGCCGCCCACATCGAAGAGCGGCCCTCCGACGGTGGCCCGCAGCCCCGCGTCCTGCACCGCCCGCGCCGTCGCCGCCGGCTGCCAGTACATGTCCCAGAAGCGGGTGGTGCCGGTGCGGATCATCTCGGCGCAGGCGAGGCGGGTGCCCCAGTAGACGTCCTCGGGCTCGAGCTTCGCCTCGACCGGCCAGATCACCTCGCGCAGCCAGCGCATCAGCGGCAGGTCGCCACCCCAGCCGCGGAAGAGCGTCATCGCGGCGTGGGTGTGTCCGTTGACGAGGGGCGCGACCAGGAGCGCGCCGGCGGCGTCGATCGCCTCCTCGCCCGGCTCGGGCTCGACGCCGGGTCCCAGCGCGGCGATCCTGCCCTTCTCGCAGCGCATCCCCACCGACCCGCCGTCGAGGACGGCGCCGAAGACGGTGAGCGGCGCGGCGACCCCGCCGCCGGTCACCGCCCCACCGCGCCGAGCCGCGGCAGCACCGCCGCCAGCCCGTCGTGCAGCAGCAGGGCGTTGGCGGCGCGAGCCGCTTCGAGCTCGAGGATCTCCAGCGACCCGGTGCCGATCCCGTTGGCGAGGTTGTCGACCAGGCACACGGCGGCGTAGGCGAGGCCGAGCTCGCCGGCGACGATGCACTCCGAGGCGATCGTCATCCCGACCACGTCGGCGTAGGCGGCCATCAGGCGGATCTCGGCGGGCGTCTCGAAGCGGGGGCCGATCGCCTGCCAGTAGACGCCCCCGTCGCGCAGCTCGCCCGCGTTGGCCGGCCAGGCGGCGAGGACTTCCTGGCGCAGGGTGGGCGCAAACGCCGGCACGCGGTGAGCGCGCTCGTCGGAGAAGGTCGAGAAGCCGAGGTGAAGGGCGATGAAGTCGTCGGGGCAGACCAGACTGCCGACCGGGAGGTCGGGGCTCAGCGAGCCGACCGAGCCGATCGCGAGCACGCGGTCGCAGCCCTGTTCCACCAGCGGCCCCAGGTTGGCGGCGTGGTCAATTTCATGCGGAAGCCGGTGCACGCCGTCGCCGTGGCGCTGCGCGATCGCGGCGCCGTGCTCCGCGGCTGCGGCGGCGATCGTCTTGCCGCCCGGCCCCAGACCGCTGCTGCCCAGTATCACCGCCAGCCGACCCATCGCATCCGATCCTAAGCCCAGCGGGGCGGGGGTGCATGCATCCACCCAGATCGGACGATGGCGGTGCCGCGTCGCCTATGGTGGACGGGTGGCGGAAAGGCCGTCAGGAAGGGAGGAGAGCGAGGACGAGCGCCTCGATCGCAACCTCGGCGAGTTGTTGCAGGAGCTCCGGGTCGCCCTACCCGGGGTCCAGGTCCTCTTCGCCTTCCTCCTCGCGGTTCCCTTTCAGCAGAATTTCAACGAGATCTCGCCCTTCGAGAAGAAGGTCTATTTCGCCACGCTGCTCTGCACGGCGCTCTCGGCGGTGCTGCTGATCGCGCCGACCTCCTACCACCGCATGACCTTCCACCTGCAGCAGAAGCACGAGCTCGTCTTCCTCGCCAACCGCTTCGCGATCGCCGGACTCTCCTTCCTCGCCCTGGCGATGACCGGGGCGATCGTGCTGATCACCGATCTGCTTTTCGGCGGCGTCGCCACCGTGGTCACCGGCATCGCGACGGCGTCGACCTTCGTCGCCCTCTGGTACGTGCTGCCGCTGCGTCGCCGCCTCAGTCTGTCGAGGAGCGAGCGGCCCTGAAGCGATCTCCCCAGAGGCCGACCATCTCGTCGGCGAATTCATCGGTGAGCCTCATCTCGGTGGCCTCGTCGAAGAGCATTTCGAGGTCCAGCTCCCAGATGTAGATCTTCAGGTCGAGCGAGACCGCGAGTTCGTCGCTGACGCTCTCTTCGATCAGGGCGTAGGCCTCCCTCAGCATCGCCACGTTGGTCAGTTTGTCGGCGGCGAAGATCGCCATCGCGTCCGGGCCTGCTTTGGCAACCCGCCAGCGGTGCTCGTCCTTGCGCTCCTCGTAGTCCTCGATCGTCTCGTCTTCGGTCAGCGCCTCGACTAGGTCGGCCACGCGATCGCCGAAGCGCTCGCGCACCTCGCCCGCCTCCATATCGCTCTTCTCGACCACGTCGTGCAGCAAAGCCGCGGCCAGCACCTCGTCGCCGTGGCGATGGCCGATCAGTAACTCGGCAACGGCGAGCGGGTGCTCGATGTAGGGCCGCCCATCGCTGCCGCGGCGGAGTTGGCCGGCGTGAGCACGGCGGGCCGTCTCTAGCGCCTCCTTGACCAGTTCCGACCGCTTGGCCGCTGCCTCGATACCAGGGGTCGACGACATCCGAGTCGCAGCGTAGCGGGCGTCGCGAATCGCCTTGAATCTTGGTACTCAGCTTGCAGGAGTCGCCGCGCGGGCCGGCAACTCGTACTCCGCCCGCTCCACGGCAAGCTCGATCCCCCCCGGATCGCCTCCCAGCGCCTCCCAGCGCTCCTGCGCCTCGCTGCCGAGCAGGTCGAGTTGCGCGTCGGAGTGCATCGGATCGTGGTGAAAGAGCGCCGTGCGGCGAGCGCCCGAGCGGCGGGCGAAGGAGAGGGCGTGCGAGAGGGACGAGTGGCCCCAGCCGATGTGGTCGGGGTACTCGGCGTCGGTGTACTGGCCGTCGTGGATCAGCAGCGAAGCGTCGCGGGCGAGCGCCAGGCCGGAGATCCAGTCCTCCTCGAGGGTGTCGAGGTCGGCGCCGAGGGCGGGCTCGTGGTCGGGTATGTAGGCGAGCGAGGAGTCGCCGTCGTCGATGCGGTAGCCGAGGGTGGGCCCGCGGTGCGCGACCGAGGCGGCGCGGATCCGCGCCGGGCCGATCTCCCACTCGGTTTGCGGGCAGTGGCGGAAGGAGACGTCGCAGGGCAGCTCGCGGACCTCGACCGGCGAGAGCGGCGCCGAGATGTAGCGGGCGATGCGATCCCGCAACGAGGCCTCCGGCGAGGCTGGGCCCCAGATCACGATCTCGGTCTGGGCGCGGAAGGCGGGGGCGAAGAAGACCAGGCCCTGGATGTGGTCGAGGTGGAGGTGGGTGAGGAGGATGTGGAGACGGGCCGGCTCGGCGGCGAGGGCGAGCCCGAGGCTGCGGATGCCGGTGCCGGCGTCAAGGGCCAGCAGCGAGCCGTCGGAGAGGGTGACGCCGACGCAGGAGGTGTTGCCGCCGTAGCGGATCGTCTCCGGCCCCGGGGAGGGGATCGAGCCGCGCGTGCCCCAGAGCTCGACCTTCATCTCAGCCTGCCGCTCCGTTGCGCGAGGCGGCCGGCCAGAAGACGGCGATCGCCCCCTGGGAGCCGTGCGCGGTGAGGATCGGGAAGGCCGAGGCCTCGACCCGGTGGCGGGCGCCGTCGGCGGAGCTGATCTCGAAGTCGGCGTGTGCCGGGCGGCCGTTGCGCACCGCCACCACCAGCGGCAGCTCGTCGTAGGGGATCGGCTCGCCGCTCTCGTCGAAGGGGCCGAACAGGGAGCCCCACTCGTCGGGCCCCACCGCCCCCAGCTCCTCGAAGCGCTTGCCCAGCAGCATCCCGGCGGCCTCGTTGTAGAAGACGAGGACACCGCCCTCGTCGACCAGGAAGGCCGGTGTCGAGAGCGCAGACATCAGGTTGCGAGCGAGGATCAGCTCGAGGGGTCTCTGCGTCACAGTTGTCACTTTAGATAGTTGTGATTGCCACAGCCAGGTGGCCGGCCGCGGCTCGAGCCGGAGAAACGAGACGGTTACCTTCGAACCCGGGGCCCTCCGACTGCGTGAGGTTGATCACTTTGACCCGTTGCCATGGTCGGCGCTTTGGGATCGAGTACCGTCAGCTACCCGATGGAGACCGCTACGCAAACGCAGCCCGAGGAGCCGACTGTCGAGCCGGCGCGCGAGCCGAGCCCGATGTACAGGGCGGCGATGGCGGTCTGCCGGCCGGCAGCGATCTGGGGCAGGCTGGACGTCGAGGGCCTTGAGACCCTCCCGGAGAGCGGGCCCGTGCTGGTCGTCGGCAACCACGACAGCCACTGGGACCCGGTAACTGTCGGCGTCGCCGCGATCCGCCGCCGCCAGATCAAAGCGCTGGCCAAGGCGGAGCTCTGGAAGGTCCGCGGCCTGGCCCCGGTGCTCAACGGCATGGGCCAGATCCCGATCGAGCGCGGCGCCGGCGATGCGGACGCCCTTGCCCAGGCAATCGAGGAACTGCGCCGCGGCGCCTGCATCGGCGTCTTCCCCGAAGGGACGCGCTCGCGCGGCAAAGTGCTGCGCGCCCGCAGCGGCGTCGGCCGCCTCGCCCTCGAGGTGCCCGAGACGAAGCTGGTCTGCGTAGCGATCGAGGGCACGACGGGCTACACGCGCTTCCCGCGACGACCCAGGATCAGCACCCGCTTCTTCGAGCCGGCGGGCGGCCAGGCCCAGCCCGGTGAGGAGCCGGGCGACCTGGCGGCTCGGCTCTTGGCGGAGATCCGCGAGCTGGTTCCGCCGGCTGGTCCTGGTCGTAGGTCCTAGCGGTATTTCTGCGGTTTGGGTAGGGGGAGCCTGGCCGCCCTTCTGGCGAATTGA
>DASSMU010000169.1:0-3296 GCA_035701465.1 Solirubrobacterales bacterium | reverse complement strand
CGCGGGCGGTGGGAGCGGGAACGGCAAGACCGTCGAAATCAAGATGGGTGACTACTTCTTCGCCCCCAAAGACGGATCCGCGCAGGCCGGGCCGACTGTGATCGAAGCGCCCAACGAAGGCTCGGTCGAGCACGAGTTGGTCGTCTTCAAGACGAACATGGATCCCGCCAAGCTGCCGACCGAAGCCAACGGCGAGGTCAACGAGGAGAAGATGGACAAGATCGCGGAAAGCGCCGGAGAGATCGCCGACGTCGAGGCCGGTGACACCAAATCGGGGAACTTCGAACTCACCCCCGGCAAGTATGTGATCTTCTGCAACCTGCCGGGCCACTACGCCCAGGGCATGTACGGGACGCTGACGGTCAAATAGGCGGCGCCGCTCAGTCCGTCAGGGCTCGGAGGGCATTGACGATGACCGCCACGTCAATGCCCTCCTGCAGGAGGGCGCCGCCGATCGGCTGGATATAGCCGAAGGCGGCGAAACCCATCGCGACCAGGCTGAGGCCGATGCCGAAGACAACGCTCTGGCGGGCTATGTCGAGGGAACGGCGGCCGATCGAGACCGCGGTGGCGACGCGGTCGATCCGGTCGACGGTGATCACGGCGTCGGCGGTGTCCGAAGAGACGGTCGCCCCCGGCCCCCCCATCGCGATGCCGACGTCGGCGAGCGCCAGGGCCGGCGCGTCGTTGACGCCGTCGCCGACCATCACCACGGGGGACAGCTCCGGGTCGGAGCGCATGCTGCGAACGACGGCGAGCTTCTGCTCCGGCGACTGCTCGGCGTAGACGCGGTCGAGACCGGTATCGGCGGCGATCCGCTCGGCGACAGCTTGGCGGTCGCCGGTCACCATCGCCACCCGGCGCACGCCGGCCGAACGAAGCTCGTCTGCCAGATCACGCGCGTCCTCGCGCAGCCGGTCTGCCATCACCACGACGCCGGCAAGGTGTCCGTCGACGCCGACCAGCACCTTGGCCAAACCGGCGTCGCCGCCCCCATCCCCCACTCCCTCGGCATCGCCGATCTCATAGCCACGCCGGCGCAGCCATGCAGAGCTGCCGACGGCGACGCGGCGGCCGTCGACGCTGCCCTCCATGCCCTGCCCCGGCTCCTCGATCGCGTCGACGGGCTCGGATAGCGGCAGGCGACGCTCCTGCGCATCGTGGACCAGCGCCTCGGCGAGGACGTGAGCGGAGAGCTGGTCGAGTGAGGCGCCGAGCCTGAGGACGTCCTCCGGGTCGAAGTCGCCGACAGGCGCGACCTCCTGAACCGCCGGCGCGCCCAGCGTCAGCGTGCCGGTCTTGTCGAGCAGCACCGTGCGCGCCTCGCCGAGCCGCTCGATCGCCGTCCCGCCCTTGACGATCACGCCCGCCCGCGCCGCCCGTGAGACGCCGGAGACGATCGCGATCGGCGCGGCGAGGATCAAGGGACAGGGCGTCGCCACGACCAGTACCGCCACCGCTCGCACCGCGTCGCCGCTGGCGACCCAGGCGGCAGCGGAAATCGCCAGGGTCAGCGGCAGGAAGATCGCCGCGTAGCGGTCGGCGAGGCGGATGAATGGCGCGCGCTCGGTCTCGGCGGCACGGACGAGGCGAACCAGGTTGGCGTAGGCGCTCTCGGATGCAAGCCGGGTCGCCCGCAGCTCGAATGCCTCGCCGGCGTTGGCGACGCCGCTCTGCACGGCAGCGCCACGGACGCGGGTCAGCGGTAGCGACTCGCCGGTCAGGGCCGACTCGTCGATCACGGCTTCGGCGCTCAGCACGTCGCCGTCGACTGGGATGAGCTCTCCCGCCCGGACCAGGACCGTGTCGCCGACCCCCAGCCGCTCGAGCGGGACCTCTTCCCAGCCTCCCCCGGCGCGGCGGTGGGCGACGCTGGGCATCCGCTCCAGCAGCGCGGTCAGCTCACGACGGGCGCGTCGCGACGCCGAGGCCTCGAGCGCGTTGCCGCCGGAGAGCATCAGCGCGATCACGGCCCCGGCCAGGTACTGGCCGATCGCCAGCGCCCCGGCCATCGCGATCAGGGCAATCGCGTCGACCCCGACCCGTCCCTGGGCCAGGGTGCGGACTATCGACCAGGTCAGCGGCACCAGCATCAGGGCGACGGTCGCCGCCCAGACCGCGTCGCCGGCCGCTGTGGCACCAAGAAGGCTAAGGGCGCCACCGATGGCGATCAGGAGCAGACAGGCGAGCGCCAGCAGTCGCGGCCTGGCGTCGGCAGCCGGCAGGTGAGCGGGTGAGAGCAGGGTTCGCATGGTGCGATCGATCGCTGCAACCGCCATCATCCACGCATAGCCGGCCAGCCACACACCTCGCGCCTACTGCTCGCCTGCCCAGACCGGCCGGGCCTGATCGCCGCTGTCAGCGGCTTCCTCGCCGAAGCCGGCCTCAACATCGTCGACGCCGACCAGCACTCCAGCGACGAGGGCCGCTTCTTCATGCGCATGGCATTCGACGCGGTTCCCGAGGGCGAGCGGGAGAGCCTGCGGCTCCGCTTCGAGCGGGAGATCGCCACGCCCTTCGAGATGGACTACCGCTTTGCCGAGTCGAGCCAGCGCAAGCGCGTGGCGATCATGGTCTCGCGCGAAGACCACTGCCTGTCGGACCTGCTCTGGCGCTGGCGCAGCGGCGAGTTGGGCGCCGACGTCGTCGCCGTCGTCTCCAACCATGCCGACCACGCCGCCCAGGTGGAATCGCTCGGTCTCCCCTTCCACCATGTGCCCATCGAGCCGGGCACACGCGACGAGGCAGAGGAGCGGGTCCTGAAACTGGTGACAGGCATCGACCTGCTCGTCCTCGCCCGCTACATGCAGGTCCTCTCGGCCGGATTCCTGGAGAGGCTGGATGCGCCGGCGATCAACATCCACCACAGTTTCCTGCCCGCCTTCGTCGGCGCCGACCCCTACCGCCGCGCCCACGAGCGCGGGGTCAAGCTGATCGGCGCCACCGCCCACTACGTCACCGAGGAGCTCGACGCCGGCCCGATCATCGACCAGGACGTGACCCGGGTCAGCCACCGCGACGAGGTCGAAGACCTGGAGCGGATCGGCCGCGACATCGAGCGCCTCGTCCTCGCCCGCGCCGTCAAGGCCCACATAGACGACCGCATCCTCCAAGACGGCGACCGCACGATCGTCTTCTAACTTTTCCCAATCGGTGACTTCGCCCTTTCCGGTGCATGTGGACCGGAAAGGGCGAAGTCACCGTTGGCTGTCTGGCCAGCCGAGTCGATATAACTGGGGAGATGGAGCAGGCGACCGTCGCACGCGCACCTACCGCACCGGCCCGGCATCGCCAGC
>DASSMU010000168.1:0-7121 GCA_035701465.1 Solirubrobacterales bacterium | reverse complement strand
CACGCCGCTGAGGCCGACCAGCCCGGCGCCCTGCTGGCCGCGGGCGGCGAAAGCGACCGCGGTCCGGGTCAAGCCCATGAAGAGGAAGTAGATACCGAGGACGAGGGTCAGGGTGAGCGTGCCGTTGTGCGGTTCGACGATCAGCCAAAGACCGACGACAACGGTCAACAACGCCCAGAGCAGGCGCAGGATCACAGTCCCGATCGAGTGCGCCGTGAACGCCCCGGCGACGAGGAAGACGCCCGCGATGACGAGGATCCAGCCGATGAAGACCGCCGTCGCGACCGAGGCCACCGCCGGCACCAGGATCGCCACACAGCCGAGCAGGATCGCCAGGATCCCAACGGTCATCAGCGCCTTCCAGCTGCGCCGCAGCCCCTCGCGAACCTCCGGATCCATAGAAACGCTCCCCATCTCCATGCCAAAACCCTAAGCGCCCCCGCGGACGAAACGGACGAGTGTCGACTTGAGCACACTGGGCTGTGCATAAGTCGACACTCGTGCCAGGGTTGGCAGGTAGGCTCGGGTGCGTGCGGTCCGGGGTGGTGTAATTGGCCAGCACGCCAGGTTTTGGTCCTGGAAGAGAGGGTTCGAGTCCTTCCCCCGGAATCGCCGAGCCGCTACTCCTCCGACGAGCGCGGCACCTTGCCCGCCTCGGAGCCCGGCTCCATCGCCGGGCCGCGGGGCGAGGCGATGCCGAGGACCCGCATCGTTTTGAGGCCGAGGCCGAGCTTCTCGCGGCCCTCGGTGGCAGAGACGTCGTGGCCGCAGAGCTCCTTGACCCGCTCGAGCCGGTAGCGGATCGTGTGGCGGTGGGTGAAAAGCTGTTTGGCGGTGGCGGCGACGTTGCCGTCGTTGTCGAGGTAGGCCCCGACCGTGGTCACCAGCTCGGTCTCGTACTGCTCGTCGTAGGCGGAGAGCGGTGCAATCGTCTCGGCGTAGAAGCGTTCGAGCTCGCGCGGGTCCTCGCTCATCGCCGGCAACAGCAGGCGGTAGGAGCCGGTGTCCTCGAAGGCGAGCAGCGGGCGGCCCTCGGCCTCGCCGACGTTGACCGCCAGCCGGGCCTCGTTGCCGGCGCGGTAGAGGTCGACCGGGTCGGCGGCGTGGCGGCTGCGGCCGATCGTCAGGTGAAAGCCGGAGAGGCTGTCTCCCAGCTCCCGCGCCAGGCCGGCGGCGGCGCGCTCCAGCCGCGCATCGTCCTCGGCCGGGACGATCGCGGCGATCTCCGCCGCCTCCTCCCCTTCCAGGCCGGCCAGCGAACCCGGCGCCAGCGAGCGCAGCGCCCGCTGCGCCAGGGTCATCACCCGCGCCCGCCACTCGCCGGTCTGCGCCGCACGCGGCGCCACGTGCAGGATCAGCACCCCCGCCCCCCGCTCGAGATCGGCGCCGAGCTCCGCTCCCCGGGCGAGGATGTCGCCGCGGTCGGTCACCTGGCGGGCGAGGACGGCGGCGACGAAGGCCCCCGCGACCTCCTCGCTCTCCCACTCGGGCGAGCGCGAACGCTCCAGCTCCAGCGCCAGCAGCGTCGTCACCATGCGGGCGATCGAGGCATCGGGCGGTTTCGTGCCGCGGTAGCGCAGCTCGCCCACGGCGCTGTCGGCGACCCGCAGCTCGACCCGCGTCACCCCCTCGCCTCCGGCCAGCAGCTTCTTCTCCTGGTCGGGCGAGGCGCCGGCAACCGCGAGGACGGCACTGGAGCGGTCGATCAGGGCGACGCTGGCGCCGAGCACCTTGGCCGCCGCACGGGCAACGGCGGGAAGGCCGGCGCCGGACTCGACCGCCTCCGAGAGCGCCTCGAGCGAGGTCTCGCCCTGCTTGCCCGCAGGCGTTTCTCTCCCTTTGGAGGCCGCTGGCATGGGCCCCATTATCCCCAGCTAGGAGCCGTGGAGCAGATTGACGATGTCGTTGTAGTAGTAGACGATCGCCAGACCGACGACGACGCCGAAGACGACCAGGGCGGCGAGGACGAAGAGTGAGAGGAAGCCGGCGGCGGCCTTCTCCCAGAGCCGGCCGTAGGAACTGACCGCGGGCACCAGGATCAGCCCGACGAAGGCAACCAGGCTGACCAGCCCGGCTGCGCCGAACAGCAGGTACTCATTCTCGATCCTCTGCAGCGCCAGCGGCAGCATCGCGTCCATTCTGACTCAAGGGCACGTCCGAAGGCTGTCGCGGTCTCCGGATGGACCCCAGAGTGGTGGCGACAAGCGCCACCGCGGCGCAGAGCGAGAAGGCCGCGAGGCCCAGCGCCCAGCCTCCACTGACGTCGCTGAGGTAGTGGACCCCCAGGTAGACCCTGGAGAGGCCGACCAGGGCGGTGAGCGCGATCCCGGCCGCGATCACCGCCGCGCCGCGAGCCATCCCCGGCCGCAGCCGCATCACGATCGTCACCGCGAGCCAGACGTAGAAGGTCGAGTAGGCGGCGTGACCGCTCGGGAAGGAAGAGCCCGAGGCATCGACCAGGCCGCCGCCGGGGCGGGGCCGGTCGACCATCGCCTTGATCTCGTGCACGCCGAGGAATATCAGCGCCATCCCCACGACCAGCACGCCGAACTCGGCCCAGCGTCGCCGGACGGCAAGCAGCGCCGCGCCGACGGCGGCGAGCGAGCCGACGACGGCGAACGCGCCGAGGTGGGTGAAGACCTTGGCGAGGTCGGTCAGCCAGCCGGCCCGCAGCCGTTCCACCAGTTCGATCGCGGTCGTGTCGCCGGGCGTCGGCCCGGGTTCGCCGTGGACGAGCACCGCGTAGGAGCCGAGGACGAAGGCGGCGACGGCGAAGACCGCCATCAGCGTGGTGAACTCGAGGCCGAAGGTGCCGCCGGGGGTGACCCGCTCCCAGAGGAACTCGAGCTGGGGGCGGAAGCGACGCATCAGGACGACCAGCCAGCGGGTCGCCGCGTGTCCCGCCATCCAGGCCACGATCGCGCGCCGGTTCTCCTCCACCCGAAGACGGCGAACGGCGAAGACGACGCCGACGACGACCACGATCGTCGTCGCCAGCAGGAAGGCGCCGCGGCCGGCGTATTTGGCGGCTGTCTCGATGCTGCGCGAGAAGAAGTAGCCGACCAGGATGTGGGCGCTGGCCCAGAGGCCGGTGCCGAGGATGCTGTAGGGGACGAAGGCGCGGTAGCGCATGCCCGAGCTGCCGGCGACGAACGGGGCGAAGGCGCGGACGAGGCTGATGAAGCGGCCGATGAAGATCGTCTTGCCGCCGTGGCGGCCGAAGTAGTCCTCGACCCTTTCGAAGCGCTCGTGGCCGATCCCGAAGCGCGGCCCGTGCTCGAGCACGAACTCGCGCCCGAGCCGGCGGCCGATGAAGAAGCTGGTCGTGTCGCCGAGCCAGCAGGAGAACCAGGCGATCGCGATCAGCAGGTAGATGTCGATCGCGCCCTGGCCGGCGACGGCGCCGCCGAGCAGCATCACGGTCTCACCGGGGACGACGAGGCCGACGAAGGCGCCGGTCTCGGCGAAGGCGAAGACGGCGACGAGGAGATAGGTCCAAGCCCCCAGCGTGTTGGAGATGTCTTCCAGCAGGTTCTGCAGGTCGAGGTGGCCGAGCTGGCGGCTGAGCAGGTAGTAGCCGGTGGCGACCGCGGCGGCGACGATCGCGATCACGGCGCGTTTGCGGTTGCCGCCGCCCTCCCCCGGCATCTTCATGGAGCCCTCCCCGCCTCGCAGACGATCGCGTCGTCGCGGTCGAGCGCTTCAGCCGCGGCACGGGCCTCGCCCAGACTCTCAAAAAGCCCGAAGGCGGTCGGGCCGGAGCCGGTCAGCAGCGCCTGCGAGGCACCGGCGGCGCGCAGAGCGTTGAGGGCGGCACCGATCTCGGGCCGCAGGGAGCGTGCGGCCGGCTCGAGATCGTTGACGAGCAGGTCGGGGTAGGCCAAAGGCGAGGTGCCCGAGCCGGCGGCGGCGTGCAGGCGCCCGGCCAGGTCCTCCAGCTCGGCCGTGTCCCGCCCCAGGCCCAGCCGATCGGCCTCAGCGAAGACCTCTGCGGTGCCGAGCCCGCCGCCGCCGGGCAGCAGCACGACTGCGTGGGGCGAGGGGTCGGGCAGGCGCTCGATCCTCTCCCCCGCGCCCTGGATCAGCGAGAGTGCCGGGGAAAGCTGCGATGGCACGTCGGCGCCGAGCTCGGTCGCGATTCCCTCCAGGTCCGGAATCAACCCGGCAGCTCCAAGCGCCGGATCGCGCGCCAGCCGCAGCACGGCCGCGGCATCGGCGCTGCCGCCACCAAGGCCGGCCGCGACCGGGATCCGCTTCTCGATCTCGATCCGCAGCGGCGGGGCTTCCCAGCCGCGCTCCCGCAGCGCCGCCAGCGCCCGCCCAGCCAGGTTCTCGCCCTCGACCCCCGGGCAGACGACCTCGTCGCGTTCCGCCACGTGCCCCATCCGACTTTGACCCACCTCTGATGTGGTCAATGTCGGAACCGTGATCAGATCCGCCAGCGTCAGCGGCTCGAAGAGCGAGCAAAGCTCGTGCAGCCTGTCCTCGCGGCGCGGGCCGAGATAGAGGCAGAGGTTGAGCTTGGCTGGAGCAGAGAGCCGCAAGGGGGCCTGTCCCGGTAGGGGTTCCACTTAACTTTTTCGGTGGAGTGGAAGCGGTCTACCGTGGGCGGGGTTGGCGAAAAAGTACAAGACGTTCCACCCCTACCGGGACAGGCCCCTCGCCAGCGCTCGGAACTCCTCGGGAGAGAGCTGCTCGGCGCGGATGTTCTCCGCCAGGCCAAGCTCCGCCAAGGCAGCGCGGACCGGGACCAGCGAGCCTTGCCGGACGTGCTCGACCGAACGGGCCAGGGACTTGCGGCGGTGGGCAAACGCCGCACGAACCAGCTCCCGCGTCGGCGTGTCGGCGCCGGGGCCGGTGCGGCGCAGGGAGAGGATCGCCGACTCGACCCGGGGTCGCGGCCGGAAGACGGCCGGGTCGACCGTGCGCAGCAGCTTCACCTCACAGGCCAGCCGTGCGACCACGCTGGGTGAGCCGTAGGTGCGGCTGCCGGGCGCGGCGCGCAGCCGGTCGGCAATCTCGCGCTGCACCATCACCGTCCAGCGCCCGACCGAGGGCAGCTCCTCGATCGTGCGCAGGATCACCGGGGTCGCCACCGCGTAGGGCAGGTTGGAGACGACCGCGCTCGGGGTGGGATCGAGGCCGGCCAGGTCGACGCTCATCGCGTCGCCCCAGTGCAGGCTCACGTTGGCCCGGGCCGCCAGCGGCGCCAGGGCTTCCTCCAGCCCCCGATCGAGCTCGATCGCGTGCACGTGGGCCGCAACCTCGGCCAGGCGCCCGGTCAGCACGCCTTCGCCGGCGCCGATCTCGAGCACCACCTCCCCCTCGCCCAGCTCCGCATCGCGGACGATCGCGTCGAGCAGGTTCGGGTCGGACAGGAAGTTCTGCCCGAGGCGGGGGCCCATTCAGAGGCTCCGCGTGTGCGACTGGCGAGCGCCGGACCAAGCGAGGCAAGGACGCAGGGAGGCGCGAATGGCAGCGCCATTCGCCCGACTGAGGACGCCGCCGCGCGCCGCGTCCGCCGCCGCCAGGCGTGCGCGGGGAGTCTCTGAATGGGCCCTCCCCACCGCTACCAGCCGAAGAGCGCCCGGGCGTTGGCCTCGACCGTGCGCTCCAGCTCGGTGTAGGAGACACCGCGGACCTCGGCGACGACCTCAGCGGTAGAGACGACGTGGGCCGGCTCGTTGGTTTTGCCGCGGACCGGCTGCGGGGCGAGGTAGGGCGCGTCGGTCTCGACCAAGACGAGCTCGTCGGGCAGCTTCGCCGCGGCCTCGCGCAGCTCCTCGGCGCTGGGGAAGGTGACGATGCCGGAGAAGGAGCAGTACCAGCCGCGGTCGATCGCGTCCTGCGTCCGCCAGGGGGCGAGGAAGCAGTGCAGGATCACCGCGACCCCCGCCGCGCGCGCGTCGAGGATCTCGAAGATGTCGTCGACGGCGCCGGTCTCGCCCTCGGGATCGCGGGCGTGGATGACGATCGGCAGGTCGTGCTCGCGAGCGATCTCGATCTGGGCCTCGAGGGCACGCCGCTGCTCGGCCCGGCTGGCGGTCTCGCGGTAGTAGTCGATCCCGGTCTCACCGATCGCCCGCACCTTCTCGTGGGCGGCGAGCCGGGCGATCTCCTCGGCCCTGGCGTCGTCGAAGCCGGTGGCCTCGGTCGGGTGACAGCCGGCGGTCGCGAAGACGCTCTCGTGGCGTTCGGCGGCGGCGATCGCCTGCTCGTTCGACGCCTGCTCGAGGCCGACGTTGAGCATCCGCCCGACCCCCGCCTCGAGCGCGGCCGCGACCACCTCGGCCTCGGGCCGCTCGCAGAGGAAGAGATGCGTGTGTGAGTCGATCACCGGTGGGGCTCAGCCTATCCTCGTCAGATGGCGATCCGGGCCTGCGGGCTGGAAGCTCAGGATGGAGCGCACACGGATAGCCTTCACAGCCGATGGCGGACTTCGCCGATTACTACCGTGAGATCTACGTCCGCGGCCTCGGGGGAGAGACACCCTCGATCCCGGTCTCGGTCGCCGAGCTGGAGCGTCGTGCCGCGGCGGCGATGGACGAGCGTGCGGCCAACTACGTCTTCGCCGGCGCCGGTAGCGAGGGAACGATGGACGCCAACCGCGAGGCCTTCCGGCGGCGCCGGATCGTCCCCCGGATGCTGCGCGACGTCGCCACGCGCGACCTCTCCACCACCGTGCTCGGCACGACGATTCCGGCGCCGCTGATGCTGGCGCCGATCGGTGTGCAGAAGGTCGTCCACCCCGAGGGAGAGCTGGCTACGGCCCGGGCCGCCGCGGCCCTCGGCCTGCCGATGATCGCCAGCACCGCCTCAGCCTTCACCATGGAGGAGATCGCCGAGGCGGGAGGCGACGCCCCACGCTGGTTCCAGCTCTACTGGCCAAACGATCGCGCACTCGCCGCGAGCTTCGTCAGCCGCGCCGAGGCAGCCGGCTACGGCGCGATCGTCCTCACCGTCGACACCTTCGTCCCCGGCTGGAAGCCTCGCGACCTGCAGCAGGCCTGGCTCCCCTTCCTCAACGGGGTCGGCGTCGCCAACTATTTCCAAGACCCGGTCTTCCGCGCAGCGCTCGAGAAAACACCCGAGGAGGACGTCGGTATGGCGACCGGCCACTT
>DASSMU010000167.1:0-3595 GCA_035701465.1 Solirubrobacterales bacterium | reverse complement strand
CATGTTTGACGTTAGCCGCGTTTCGGCGGACATCGGCGATGGCCAGATTTCCTTCGAGACGGGCAAGCTCGCGAAGCAGGCGGGTGGCGCGGTCGTGGTCCAGGCCGGCGACACGATGGTGCTCTGCACCGCAACCGTCGGGAACCTTCGCGACGTGGATTTCCTTCCCCTCACCGTCGACGTCGAGGAGCGGATGTACGCCGCGGGCAAGATCCCCGGCTCGTTCTTCCGTCGCGAGGGTCGCTCCGGTGAGAAGGCGACGCTGACCGCGCGCATGATCGACCGGCCGATCCGGCCACTCTTCCCCAAGGGCTGGCACTACGAGACCCAGCTGGTCGCGATCCCGATGTCGGTCGACCAGGTCAACCCCTACGACATCCTCGCGATGAACGGCGCCTCAGCGGCGCTGGCGATCTCCCCGGTCCCCGTCGCCGCCCACGTCGGCGCGGTGCGGATCGGCAAGCTCGACGGCGACTTCGTCGTCAACCCCTCCGAGGAGGACCACGCCGACCTCGACCTCGACCTGATCGTCGCCGGCACCGACGAGGCGATCCTGATGGTCGAGGCCGGCGCCAACGGCGTCACCGAGCAGGAGATTCTCGACGCCCTCGACATCGCCCACGGCGAGATCAAGAAGCTCTGCGCCGCGATGGAGGAACTGCAGCAGAAGGCCGGCAAGGAGAAGATCGAGGTCGAGGCCCCCAAGATCGACGAGGGCCTGCTCGACGAAATCCGCTCCTCCCACGGCCAGGCGCTGGTCGACGCGATCGCCACAGAGGGCAAGCTCGAGCGCTACGAGGCGATCGACAAGGTCAAGGACGAGGTGGTCGCTCAGTACGCACCCGAGTCCGACGGAGAGACCGACGAGAAGCAGGTCGCCGAAGTCAAGGCGGCCTTCGGCTCGATCGAGAAGGACACGATCCGCAAGGCGATAGCCGTCGACAAGAAGCGCCCCGACGGCCGCGCCCAGGACGAGATCCGCCCGATCGAGTGCGAGGTCGACATCTCCCCGCGCGTGCACGGCTCGGCCCTGTTCACCCGCGGCGAGACCCAGATCCTCTCCAACGCCGCGCTCGGCACCACGCGCATGGACATGCGCATCGACACGCTCGGCCTGGAGACGTCGAAGAAGTTCTGGCACCACTACAACTTCCCGCCCTTCTCGGTCGGGGAGGCCGGCTTCATGCGCGGCCCGAAGCGCCGCGACATTGGCCACGGTGCACTCGCCGAGCGGGCCCTGGTGGCGACAATCCCCAGCGAAGAGGACTTCCCCTACGTGATCCGGGTCGTCTCCGAGACGCTCGAGTCCAACGGCTCTTCCTCGATGGGCTCGGTCTGCGCCTCCTCGATGGCGTTGCAAGCCGCGGGCGTGCCGGTCAGCGCTCCGGTCGCCGGCGTGGCGATGGGCCTGATCAAGGAGGGCGACGACTACATCGTCCTCACCGATATCGCCGGCGTCGAGGACCACCTCGGCGACATGGACTTCAAGGTCGCCGGCACCGCGGACGGGATCACTGCCCTGCAGATGGACATCAAGATCACCGGCGTCACCTTCGAGATCCTCACCGACGCGCTGGAGCAGGCCAACAAGGGCCGCCAGTTCATCCTCGGCAAGATGGCCGAGGCGATCGACGGTCCGCGCGAGCAGCTCTCACAGCACGCGCCGCGGATCGAAGCGATCAAGATCGACCAGGAGAAGATCGGCGCCGTGATCGGCAAGGGCGGCGAAACCATCCGCGCCCTCTGCGAGGAGTTCGAAGCCGAAATCGACGTCGAGGACGACGGCACGATCCGGATCTACGCGCCGACGGGCTCACTGGTCGAAGCCTGCGTCGCCCGAATCGAGTCGATGACCAAGGAGGCCGAGATCGGCGACCGCTACAACGCGGCGAAGGTCGTCAAGACGACCACCTTCGGCGCCTTCGTCGAGCTGGTCAAGGGCACCGACGGCCTGCTGCACATCTCCAACGTCAAGCCCGGCGAGCGGGTCGATTCGGTCGACGACGTTCTCTCCGCCGGCGAGGAAATCGATGTCACCGTGGTCGAGGTCGACCGCGAGCGCGGTCGGATTGGGCTACGGCTCTCCGACGACCCCTCGGTCGCCGGCAAGAGCCCGGAGGAGCTGGCCTCGGTCGGCTCCGGCGACGGCGGACCGCGCCGCAACGGCGGGGATCGCGGCGGCCGCGGCGGCCGTGAGGGTCGCCGTCCCCGCGGCGGCGACCGCGAGCGCCGTTAAGCACGAGCATTGAGCGCACCGCGACTCACTGAGCAGGGCACGGGCGTCCGGGTCGTCACCGAGGAGGTTCCCTCGGTGCGGTCCGTGGCGCTCGGGCTCTGGGTGCGCACCGGGTCTCGCGACGAGACGCCTGCCCAGGCCGGCCTCTCGCACTTCCTCGAGCACCTGCTGTTCAAGGGCACGGAGCGCTTCTCGGCGATCGAGATCGCCGAGCGTCTCGACGGGCTCGGTGCCTCGGTCAACGCCGCCACCGGCAAGGAGACGACGCACATCCACGCCCGCTTCCTCGACGAGCACACCGAGGAGGTCTTCGACCTGCTGGCCGAGATGCTGCTGGCGCCGACCTACCCCGAAATCGACTCCGAGCGCGAGGTCGTGTTGGAGGAGATCGCGATGTACGAGGACGAGCCCCAGGACCGTGTCCACGACATCCTCGCCGGCGCGGTCTTCGGCGATCACCCGCTGGGACGGCGGGTTCTGGGCGAGGCCGAGGTGATCAGCTCGGTGCCGGTGCCCGAGATCGAGGCTTACCGCAGCGCCCGCTACACCGGCCCCGGCATCGTCGTAGGCGCCGCCGGCAACGTCGACCACGGCCAGATCGGCGCCCTCGCGGAGCGCCTTGTGTCACCTCCCACGAGCCCGTCGGCAAACGGCAGCGCCGCCGTCGCCACGGACGGGAAGGCGCGGCTGCGCTTCTACGAGAAGGACACCGAGCAGTACCACATCTGCTTCGGGGCACCGGGGATCGTCCGCTCCGACGAGCGCCGCTACGCCCTGGCCGTGCTTGACTCGATCTTCGGCGGCTCCAGCTCTTCGCGCCTCTTCGTCGAGGTTCGCGAGAAGCGCGGACTCGCCTACTCGGTCGGCTCCTACAGTGAGCAGTACACCGACTCCGGCCTGGTCGCCACCTACGTCGGCACCCGCGAGGACAACGTCGAGGAGGCCTGCTCGATTATCGGTGCCGAGTTGGCGCGCCTGCGCAGCGAGCCGGTCTCCGCCGCGGAGCTCGCCCGCGCCAAGGAGAACGTCAAGGGCCGACTCGTCCTCTCCTCCGAGTCGACGGGGGCGCGGATGTCGCGGATCTCCCGCGCGACCCTGTTCGGCCTCCCGATCGACAGCCTCGACGAGATGCTCGCCAAGATCGACGCCGTCAGCGTAGAGGGACTGGAGGAGCTTGCCGCCGAGCTCTACGGCCCCGAGCGCCTCTCGGCGGCCTGCGTCGGGCGCGGCGAGAAGTGCTTCCGCGAGGCCCTGGCGCCGGTCAGCGAGAAGCTGGTGAGCGCTTGATGAGGGTCGTCGTCTCGGGAGCGGCGGGACGGATGGGACAGGCCGTCTGCGAGGCGGTCGAGGGTGCCGAGG
>DASSMU010000166.1:0-6977 GCA_035701465.1 Solirubrobacterales bacterium | reverse complement strand
CTTCCCAAAACACTCAAGCGCGGCTCCTGCCGCGCGTTTTGGGAAGGGCCGCCCGGGCCCTCCCCACGCCCGCTAATTCTCGACGACGGTCACCGTGTAGAGCAGCCTTGCGGTGCTGTAGCGGCAGCCGTAAGTTGCCCGGCGGCCTACCTTCTCTTGCGGTTCGCCCTGGCGGACGTCGGTGGAGTTGATGCACTTGCCGGGTTCGCGGCTGGCGCGCCAGGCGTTGTTCGAGGGCAGGCCCTGGGCGAAGGCGGGGGCCCAGGTCGGCACGGTGATCCCGACTATGTCGTTCTTTTCGACTTTGAGCGAGGCGCCGAACTTGACCGTCTGGCCCAGGTAGGGGCTGAGCACGTGGATCGAGCCCTGGGCGCGCAGGTTGTAGCGGGGCGGGTTGGTGCCGGGGACGCGGCGCAGGATCGCCAGGCGCGCCTCGGGCGGGGTGCCGAAGAAGCCGTTGAAGAAGGAGCGCTGGCTGCTGGTCGGCTGGGAGAGCGTCAGCGTCCAGGACTTGATCTTGCCGCTCTTGCGGACGAGGAACGGCAGCGAGCCCTGACCGGTGCTGACCTGGAAGCCGGTGACGCTGCCGATCGCCTGGCAGGGCGAGTCGGGGCAGGAGGGATCCGGCGTCGTCGAGGTGTTGCCCAGGACCACCGTCGTTTTCGACGTGGTCGCGGCGCCCGCGCTTGCCGACAGGGCGACAAGGAGCGCGAGGCAGCCCGCCAGCCCGATGACCAGCGCCAGGCGACCGCGACCTCCAGCCGAACCGGCGTTGACAACTGCTCGCGAATACCTCGACATGCCCGTGCTCCTCTCGTTGGAAATCCTGCCCTTGCGGGCAGATTAGCCACTGGAGCGGCAAATCCTGCTTTGCGTCGCCTCTAGTTGGAGGGGAGGGCGACGGCGTAGTGGACCTGGCCGACCCCTTCGAAGCCGAGGGCGCGGCGGGCGCCGTTGGTGAGGTCGAAGGCGTTGCCGCGGGTGTAGGGACCGCGGTCGATCACGCGCGTGACCAGGGAGCGACCGTGGTAGACGAACTTGATCGTCGTCCCGCATGGCAGCGTGCGGTGGGCGACGCCCACGGTCCCCGGCTGCAGGGTCTCGCCGCAGGCGGTGTGACGGCCGTAGAGGCCCGGTCCGTACCAGGTCGCCCCGGCGGATTGCATCGGGCTGCTGAACACCGTGCTCTGGCCGGCGCTCGCCGTCGATTCGGAGGAACCGGCGCCGACGCCGCCGGTTCCGGCCTGGGCGGGGACCGCGCCGAGGGCAAGCGAAGCAAGCACGGCTATTGCCGGCGCCATGCGCAGGCGCTTGCCGCAACGCCTGCCGGCCGCGCGCGCTCGCCCTGAATGATCTTTCCGCCCGTGGCGGTTTCCGTCTGCCTTCATTGCTCTTTGCGACGCTTACGGGGTTAGCTGACGGGCTCGCGCTGAAAGAGCTGCGCTACGCGGCAGATGCCGGCGATTCGCCCCAACTTTTGGGTCCCCCGCTCCCCGCGATATGTAGGCGGGGATTCAGCGAAAGTTGGCGGCAGGTTAGCAAACGCTAAGACATGAAAACGTGAAGAGGTTGGGAAAGGCCCCCTTTCGAGGGCCTTTCCGTTAGCGGGCCTGTAAGCCGGATCCTGTCGTGAACGACCATCTGTCTCCCGGAGCCGGAACCCCGGGGGGCCGCCGAAGCGGCCCTGCGGCCTACCTGGACCTCGCCGGGCAGGGTCGACGGTCCTGCTTGGCCTTGCACCGGGCGGGGTTTGCCTGGCCGCCGCGTCACCGCGGCGCCGGTGCGCTCTTACCGCACCATTTCACCGTTGCCTGTACGCGACTCACGTGTGGCCGCGCCATCGGCTGTGTATTTCTGTGGCACTGTCCCGCGGGTTTCCCCGGGTGGGCGTTACCCACCGCCTCGCCCTTCGGTGTCCGGACTTTCCTCGAGGGGTTTTCTCTCCCCCCGCGGTCGCTCGGCCCGCCTGCCGATGGTAGCGCGGAGCCTGCGGCCCGCTGGGCCAGCGGAGGGCCGTGGGCGCCCCGACCCGGAAGATCCCTCGATGAATATCCTCAGCGGATGCCGACGGCGGTCGTCACCGGAGCAGGCGGCGGCCTTGGCCGCGCGATCGCGATCGAGCTGTCCCGGCGCGGCTTCCTCGTTCACGCCACCGACGTCGACGCGGACGCGGCGGCCCGCACGGCGGCGGAGATCGGTTCCGAGGCGCGGTCGTCAGGGCTCGACGTGCGCGACGAGGCCGCCTGCCGGACCATCGCCGCCGAAGCCGCCACGCAGGGCGGTTCGCTCGACCTCTGGGTCAACAACGCCGGCATCCTCCTCACCGGGCCGTCCTGGAAGCAGGACGAGGCGACACGCCGGGCGATGCTGGAGGTCAACACGCTGGGGACGATGAACGGGACGATCGCCGCCCTGGAGCCGATGATCGCGGCCGGACGCGGCCACGTGATCAACCTGATCTCGCTGGCCGGCATCGTCGCCGCGCCCGGCGAGGTCAACTACTCGGCGAGCAAGCACGCGGCGATCGCCTTCACCCTCGGCACCCTCTTCGACCTCCGTCGCGCCGGTATCGAGGGGGTCGAGCTCTCGGCGGTCTGCCCAGACGGCATCTGGACGCCGATGCTCGAAGACAAGCTCGACGACCCCGACGCGGCCGGATCGTTCTCGGGCCGGCTGCTCACCGCGGAGCACGTCGCAACCGAGATCGGCAAGCTGACCGAGCGACCGCGGCCGCTGCTGATCATGCCCCGCTGGCGCGGCCTGCAGCTGCGCCTCCTCGACCTCTTCCCCCGCCTCACCCTGCGCCTGCTGGGCCCGGCGATGAGCGACGCCCGGCGCAAACAGCGACGCTACAAGAAGCTGATCGAGTCCGGCCGCTGGCCGAAGAGCTAAACCTTGCGGAAGACGCCGACGACCTTGCCGAGGACAGTCGCCTCGGTGGTCCGGATCGGCTCCATCGAAGCGTTCTCGGGCTGCAGGCGGATGTGGTCGTCCTCGCGGAAGAAGCGCTTGACCGTGGCCTCCTCGCCGATCAGGGCGACGACGATCTCGCCGTTGGCGGCGTCGTCGGCAGGGCGCACGACCACGTAGTCGCCACCCAGGATGCCGGCGTCGACCATGCTGTCGCCGCGCACGTTGAGGATGTAGTCGCCGTCCTCGCCGCCGATCACGTCGGGGACTTCGATGTACTCCTCGACGTTCTCTTCGGCCAGGATCGGCTCGCCCGCAGCAACGTGGCCGACCAGCGGCAACCCGTTCTCCGGCCGGATCGTCCGCTTCGCCTTGTCGAACAGAAGCTCGATCGCCCGCGGCTTGGAGGGATCGCGCCGCAGCAACCCGATTTTCTCCAGGTTGGCGAGATGCGCGTGCACGGTCGAGGACGAGTGCAAGCCCACCGCTTTGCCGATCTCCCGCACCGTGGGCGGGTAGCCGGTCTTGGCGGCATATTTGCCGATGAAGTCGAAGATCTCCTTCTGCCTCTTGGTCAGATCCAGCTCCACGCTCACTGCCCTCCCAAGTCCGCGAATCTGTTCTTGTTATGTCCGAACACTTGTTCGCAAGAGTAGCGCGCCCCCCGGATACCCGCAACCGAAAACGCCTCCCGGGCGCAAACATCTAGAATCGTCGCCCTCGAGCGGCTGTGGCGGAACTGGTAGACGCGCAAGGTTGAGGGCCTTGTGGGTGGAAACACCCGTGATGGTTCGACTCCATTCAGCCGCATTGAAAACCCCCGCAAAGCGGGGGTTTTCGCGTTTTCGGGGGATCGGGGCGAGGTAATCAGTCCCGCTCATGCGCCAGTTGATGCGCCAGTCCGGGCCCAGAAAGACCGAGCGAGGTCCGTGGTTGGCGATGGACGCCGCCTACTGGCCTATGGTCTGCTTGTGGAGGCAGACAGCACCAATGACGAGCGAGCCGCAGACGGCCCGGCCTACCTGATCTTCTCTGGCCCAATCACCCAGGAAAACGCGCGCGAACTCGCAAACGCTCTGGGAATCTGCGTCAACGAAGGGCGAACCGAAGTTCATCTCCTCCTGAATACCTTCGGCGGCAATGTCAACGCGGGGATCTTCCTCTACAACTTCATGAAGGGCCTTCCCTTCAAGCTGATCACCCACAACACCGGCTCGGTCGCGTCGATCGGTGTTGCGGTCTACCTGGCCGGGGACGAGCGCCTCGCGTGTTCGAGTTCGTCGTTCTTCACGCACGGGGTCACGAATACGCCGCCGCCAGGCGAAGGGCTGGGGGCGAAGCGTCTAACCGAACTTCATGAGTCGGTGAACGCCGACCAGGAGCAAATCAACAGGATCATGGGCGAGCGGACCGAACTGGACGAGGCGGAGCTGAATAAGCGATCCGAGATCGAGCAGACGACCGATCCGCAAACTGCGGTGAATGAGGGAATCGCACATCGCGTGGAGGAGATCGAGATCCCCGACGATGCCGCCTACGTCTTTACCGTCCCGGTCACGGAATAGCTAGACGCTGGTCGCGACGGCAGACCGGCCCGCCTCTTCATTCCACTCGCGCCGGGCGATCAAGTAGGCGTCGACCAGCTCGCGAGCCTGGCCGCGAGCGCCCGGCATCAAATGCCCGTAACGAGAAAAGGTTTCATCGATAGTCGCGTGGCCCATGAACTCCTGAATCGCCTTGGCGTTAACCCCGGCGTCGATCAAAAGCGAGGCGAAGGTGTGGCGGCACTCGTGGAAGGTGATCGGGCGCAGTAAGTCCGGCTGTCGATCCTCCTGCTTTGCCGCCTTCCGCTCCTGTTCGTTGGCTTGTTTCCAGGCCCGCTTGGCCCGGTCGCTGATGCTCTTTGGGGAAAACGGCTCCCCTCCCCCACGCCCGAACAAGAGGTCCGAATTCGCGTTGATCTCCGCCGTTTCCAGATGGCCTCGAAGCACGGTGACAATCGGCACCGTTCGATTGCCCGCCTTCGACTTCGCCGGGATCGCCCCCTCGTATTGATCCCAGGAGCGCTGCACCGTTATCTCGGAGGAGGACAGATCGACGTCCTGCGGTCGCAGCGCCTGCAACTCACCACGACGCAATCCGGCGTAGAAGGCGGTCGCCCAAATCGGGCGATCAGAAACAGGCAAGGCGGCGAGCAGACGCTCCGCTTCGGCGGCGGTCGCAATGCGGTCGCGCTGTCCACGATCTGCCGGTAGCTCGACTTCGCGCGTCGGGTTCAAGCCGACCATGTCCCGTCTTACCGCGTGGCGGTAGATCGCCTGGAGGGGATTCAGGGTGTTGCGGATCGTGCTCGGCGCGAGATCGCGGGCCAGCATGTCGTCGACGAAGCGCTGCACTTCAGCGCGGGATAGCTCCGAGAGACTGAGCTGCCCGAACTCGGGCAGCACCCGCAATGTGAGAGCGCGTCTGTATTCACGCAGCGTTCCGGGCTTGTAGGTGTGGCCCGAGCGGTCGCGCACCGCTCCGCCATGTGCGGCCTCTAGCCATAGCCAGGCCGCCTGCTCAAGCGTCATCCGCGAGGGACTTTGCAGCGTTCTCTTGCTGGCTGCCGTAAGGGCATCCGTCCGCCAAGACTTCGCTTCCGCCTTCCGGGCAAAGGTCTTCCGCACCTTCCGTTTCTCATGCGGCAGGTAGACCCATGCCTCGTATCCCGCCTTGCAGCGGCAGCTCCCACCGCTCTTGGCGGGACACCCCGCCGAGTGGCGCTTGACGATGCCCTCAGCCATCGACGCCTCCCCCGGTCGAGAGCCCCCTTGAACCCACTGCCACTTCCTCCGCCATCGGAGTTGATGCCGACTGAGCCACCCACCGTTCAAGCTCCGCAACCGGCACCAGGCGCTTGCGCCCTCGGCGGATCAGCCGCAGTTCCGGGGCCACGTTCTCATCGAAGAAGTCAGGACCGACTCCGATTGCAGCCGCCGCCTCGGCGGGCGTAAGGGCGATGCGCGGGATCGACGTCGCGAGCTTGCGAGCCATGGCTAGGGCTTCATCTCCACGCTCATGACCCCCACCCGCGACGTTCTGAGCTGTTTGCTGTTCCCTCATTTTTCCTCCCGTAGCTGGCTTTGACACCAGCCATCCGGCACCGGACGGAGAGCCCTGCACCCGAGCTGCAGGCGAGGGCGAAGAGCCCCGGCGAAGCCGGGGCTTGCAGGGCTCGGAGCCGGTGCCAAAATGGCGGGGGGCAAAGCCAGCGGGGGGCAAAGTGCCCGCTCATCCCGGCAACTCCCTGACGAGGATCTTTTCCACCGCGTGGAGCTTCTTCACCGTCCGCTTAACCGCCCGGTGCGTCTGCCCCGGCGCGCAGAGGTACTCCACGCGGTGGATGTAGGGGGCGCGATACCAGGCGCCGATGATCGTCTGGAGGCGAGCAGGTGCCTTCGGGGTCAGCTCCACCTCAGCGGCGACCGTGCCCTCCTCGGCGAGGATCGCGAAGTCCGCGCGGTGATAGCTCGGCTTGCCGTGTGCGATGCCGATGCGGACGCTGGCGATCCGCCGCCCCTCCAACTGCTCGGAGAGGACGATCTCGCGCTCGGTCAGTACCCGCCGCTGGCGTTCGGTGGGGATCGCGAGCGAGGCGCAGCGCAGCGTGTGGGTGACGGTGGCGGGCGAGATCGAAGCGGGGGGAAGCACGAGCCCGGCGAACCGAAGACCGGCCGAAGTGGCGCGAAGGGCGCTCGGCTCCGAGGCGAGGATCGCGTGGCGCTCAAGCAGGCCCGCCTCAATGCAGCGGGCAACGCGCCGATAGGTGATCGCCTGGCCGACTTCCATCGCAGCCATCAGGTGATTGATCGTGAGGAGCCCGTGGCGGCCGACGAGTCGGATCAGCTCGCGGTCACGGCAGGCGTTCGCGGGCCTTCGCCCCCCTGCCTTGTTCGCTGCCGAGTTTTGCATCGCCCGGTAAAGAGGCAGAAGGCACCTCGAAATTGCCCCCCCTTTCGCTGACTGCCTTCCGTCACGGCATCTCGCCGGCACCCAGCGCACCCACCCCGGCGTGCCGTTCACCG